>NZ_JBJMBF010000008.1:0-207460 GCF_046640325.1 Loktanella agnita
CCTTTTCTCAGACGAAGAGTGCTACAACTACTTCAAGGCCGCAGGATATGAGGGCCATTGAGTGCAACATGCTCTAGTAGTGATGTTACGGCCAAGCAGGTCCGAAAAACCTGAAGGCTCGTGCATGCCCCCACCGTGCGCCGCCTTAACCGGGGCCCACCTGTAGGACAGGTCCGACGCAAGTCCGACGTTTGTCTGATCACGCAGTGCCAGCAAAAACAGGGGCATTAACCCGCAAATCGTCGAAAGCCGGGCCGGCCATCGCGCGGTGGGTCGCGCAACGGCCTGTGCCGGTCATTCAGATTTTCCCGCAACCCCGAAGCTGGGTGTCGTAAAGGACCGCCCGCGCCTCGACCTCACCCGCGATGCGGACCAGCCAGCTTTTTGATCGCCATGTGCCGCGCTGATACCCTGTTCGCCCGTCATGATAGGCAAGATATTGGTTGCGCGTGTCATGGATCGGCACGCCGGTTTCTTCAACCGTCTGGGCCATATACCAGCCCATGAAATCAGTGGCGGCGAAGATATCCTCGCGGCGAGCACGGCTGCCAGCCACTTCTTCTTGATACTCTTTCCAGGTGCCGTCCAACGCTTGGCTATAGCCCACAGCTGATGATTGACGGCCGACGGGGATCACCCCCAGCGCATATTGATGCGGCGGGCGGTTATCGCCGATAAATTTACTTTCCTGATAGATAATCGCCATCAAGGACGGCACCGGCACACCATACCTGCGCTCGACCTGCTGGAAAGCTCTCAGGTACTCGGGACGCTCTGACACGATGCTACAAGCGTTATCAAGCTCCCGTGGTGCGGAAAACTCACCAGAGCCCCCACCACAGCTGCCCATCAAAAGCACCAGTGCCATCGCGCGAAAGAAACTGCTCATCTGCCTCTCGCTATGTTTGTTTTTTTTCAACAATAGCGGATCAAATGCGGACTGTGAACGCAAAATGCGGGTGTTTCAGATCACAAATGCCAAAATCAGGGGCAATGTGGCGACGGATAGCAGGGTCGAAACCACGACAAGTCCCGCCACGGGCTGCGCGTCGGCCCCGTATTTTTCCGCCAGCAGATAGGATGTGACCGCGACCGGCGTGGCCAGTTGTACGATCAGCACTGCCGTGGCGACCGGTCCAAGACCGAAGACCAGCGCAGCCCCCCAGCCAGCGCCCACGCAGACCGCGACCTTGATGAGCGACAGTACCAGCGCTTGTGTCAGCGCCGCCGTTTCCAGCCGGGCAACGGCTACGCCTAATGTGATCAGCATCATGGGAATCGCCATTTGGCCAATCAATGTGAGCGTATTTGTCAGAAAATCTGGCGTTTCCCAGCCCTGCCACAGGAACACTGCGCCCAGTAAAGTGGCCGCCACCAATGGTTCCTGCGCAACACGTTTCAGCGAACCGCTGCCCGCGACCATCCAGATGCCAATGGTAAAAGACAGGATCGCCATCACGGCAAAGACCACCACCGCATAGCCCAAGCCGGTCTGGCCGAAGGCGAACAGGGCCAGCGGCAGGCCAAGATTGCCGGTATTGCCGAAAATTAGCGGGGCGAGATAGGTGCGCGTCTCCAACTCGCCCAGTTTCACCACGACAAAACTGACTATCATCACAAGGGCATAGGCTACGAATGCGGCCAGCGACAGATCGGCCAGCGCGGCCGGGTCAATCTTGGTCTCCATCAGCGCGGTGAAGATCAGGCAGGGCACGGCGAGCGTCATCGCCATGCGGGTGACGAACTGGACTCGATACTCGAACCCCAGTTTGACCCACACAAAGCCAACCGCTGCCAACAAGAAGACCGGCGCGGTGATGTTCAGTACTGTCAGGATGATGCTCACAAACTGTTTCCCTTAAAATAACGCTCAAACCATAGACTCTGCGGTTTCCACGGGCATATATGGAGTAAGGGGCAATGGAAATGTTTCAGAAAAACGCCAAATATCATCTCGGCCAGATCGTGCGCCATCGCAAGCATCCCTTTCGGGGGGTGGTTTTTGACGTGGACGCGATGTTTTCGAACACTGACGCATGGTACAACGCCATCCCCGAAGACAGCCGTCCGAAGAAGGACCAGCCATTCTATCATCTGCTGGCTGAAAACGATCAGAGCTTCTATGTGGCTTATGTGTCTGAACAGAACCTTGTCGCGGATAATACCGGCGAACCGGTGGATCATCCTGATCTGGATGAATTGTTCGGCCCGTTTGAGGACGGCCAGTATCCCCTGCAGGTGCAGTTGAACTAACCAGATATGATTGCGTGGCGATCGGCAATTCCTGATACAGGATTTGCTTGCAGAGTTTCTCTGAAACTCTGTTTTCGGTCCTCACGAGCCAGCCAACTGCGTTCTTTCTCTATCTTAATCCCGCATAAGTCACTGCTTTTAGCCATTCATAGGTAAAGTCGGCCAACAGGCCAGCGGGCTGGTCATCCGGTGTGACCGTGATACATCCCTGCCAAGGATCACCAAAGGAAAGCCACCAGATGCTCGTCGTCGTTTCCCCCGCCAAATCGCTGGACATGAACCCCGTTGATGTCGTTGCCACAGAGCCCGCGTTTCAGGCCGATGCGGTGCGGCTGGCGAAAACCGCGCGAAACCTGACGCTGAGCCAGCTGAAAGAGCTGATGGGTATTTCCGACGATCTCGCCCGGTTGAACCGCGACCGGTTCAAGGCCTTCGCCGCCGAACCTGCCCCTGAAGCGACCAAACCAGCCGCACTGGCCTTTAACGGCGACACCTATCAGGGGCTGGAGGCAAAGACGCTCTCCGATGATGACCTAGCCTGGGCGCAAGATCATCTGCGGCTGCTTTCGGGTCTTTATGGCTTGCTGCGCCCGCTCGACGCGATTCAGCCTTACCGGCTGGAAATGGGCAGTCGCCTGAAAACCCGCCGGGGTGGGTCGCTCTATGAATATTGGGGCGATACAATTGCCAAATCGCTGAACGCGCAGGCCGCCGCCGTGAACACCGACACATTGATCAACTGCGCTAGTCAGGAATATTTCACCGCCGCCGACCGGGCCGCGCTGAAACTGCGGGTTATTACCCCAACCTTTATGGAGCTGAAGGATGAGCGCCCCCGGATCGTTAGCTTTTTCGCCAAGCGTGCGCGGGGCGCCATGGCCCGGCACATCATCGAAAATCGTCTGACCGATCCTGACGATATCAAAGGCTTTGCGAGCGGCGGTTATTGCTTCGATCCGGACCTGTCCGAGGGCGATAAATGGGTGTTTTTGCGAGATTATCCTACGTAATGAGCCCAAATAGGGTGCAGGGAACGAAAGGGCACTAGACCGCATTCACGCGCATCGGTAAGAAATACCGTCGCCCAAATACCTGACGGAGCACGTAGCGATGGCTTTGGCCCGCAAACCCGAAAACGACGATACACGCATGGCCATACTGCAGGGCTATGATGTGCTTGATAGCGAAGCAGAGTCCGAATTCGATGATATCGTCGCGCTGGCCTCTGAAATCTGCAACGCGCCGATTTCCATCATCAGTCTGATCGACCATGATCGGCAGTGGTTCAAGGCGAAAACCGGGCTTGCCGACGGTGAAACACCGCTGGAAGAGTCGATTTGCGCCCATGGGATCCTCGAAGAGGGGATCTTTGAAATCCACGACACGCATGAGGACCCCCGTACAGCCGACAACCCGCTGGTGATGCGCGATCCTAATTTCCGTTTCTACGCCGGTGCGCAGCTTATCGCCGCGGGCGATCAACCGATTGGGATGCTCTGCGTCATTGATTCCAAGCCGCGCATGCTGACAGATTTCCAACGCAAAGCATTGCGGGTGTTGTCACAGCAGGTCGTCACACAGTTGGAGCTGCGCAAGCGGCTACGTGCGGAACACACCCTGCGTGCCGAGATGGACCACCGGGTCAAAAACTCGCTGCAAACCCTTTCGTCGATGGTCCGCATGGCGGGCAGTTCGGTGAAAGATGAAAAGGCGCTTGATGCGCTGAAACTGATCAACCGCCACATCGAGTCCGTCAGCGCATTGCACCGCGAATTGATGGTCCAGCAGGGGCGTGATCTGGTCTCTGTCGGGCCCT
Organism: Loktanella agnita; assembly: GCF_046640325.1. Lineage (NCBI taxonomy): Bacteria > Pseudomonadati > Pseudomonadota > Alphaproteobacteria > Rhodobacterales > Roseobacteraceae > Loktanella > Loktanella agnita. Next base: position 4,070 of record NZ_JBJMBF010000008.1, read on the forward strand.
ATCTGAAACGGGTCTGCGAATTGTTGCAGGACGCCGCACCCGGCAATGTGCTTTTGGACACCGAGGTCACCAATGTCGATATCTCGGCGCGGCTGGCCTCTGCGCTGGGCATGGTGGTCTGTGAATTCGTCGCCAATGCGCTGAAACACGGGTTTCCGGATGATGATTTCGCCGGACGCATCATGACCCGATTGGATCAGGATGGTGATATGCTTACCCTGACCTGCACCGACAATGGCGTGGGTGTTTTGGCATCGCGAAAGAACGGTGCTGATGACACCGGGATGGGAAAGATGCTGATGGATGCCGCGACAGAACAGTTGCGCGGGACCATGACGCAGGATTCTTCCCCTGCCGGAACAACACTGCGTGTGACCTTCCCGGCCGCAGCGGCCTATAGCGTTTGAAGTGCCGGTTTTTCACGTAACTTTTCAAGCCGCCGGGGCGGAGGTCAAATCCGCTCAATCGCCAATGCAATTCCCTGACCGCCGCCGATACACATGGTGATCAGGGCGCGGGTGCCGCCGGTCCGTTCCAGTTCATACATCGCCTTAACGGTGATGATCGCGCCGGTCGCGCCCACGGGGTGACCCAGCGCAATCGCGCCGCCATTCGGATTGACCTTGGCCGGATCAAGGCTAAGCTCACGGTTGACCGCAAGCGCCTGCGCGGCAAAGGCCTCGTTCGATTCAATCACGTCAAAGTCATAAACCGTCAGGCCGGTCTTTACCAAAATCGCGCGTACGGCGGGCACCGGGCCGATGCCCATCACTTCTGGGCGGACACCTGCATGGGCATAGCCCAACACCCGGAATTTCGGGGTCAGCCCGGCCGCCGCCGCTGCATCAGCCGTCGCCAGCACCACTGCCGCCGCGCCATCGTTCAATCCCGATGCGTTACCTGCCGTCACGGTCCCGTCTTTCTGGAATACCGGGCGCAACCCCGCCAGCGCCTCTGCCGTGGTCGCTTTGGGATGCTCATCGGTGACAAAATCCACCAAGTCACGCTTGTGTTTCACCTGTACCGGGGCAATCTGGCTGTCGAAATGACCTGCCGCAATCGCCGCCGCCGTACGTTCCTGGCTTTGCAGGGCAAATGCATCCTGTGCTTCGCGGGTGATCTGGTGTTCCTCGGCCACGTTTTCAGCGGTCACGCCCATATGGCCGGTGCCAAATGGACAATTCAGCGCGCCCAGCATCATGTCCTGCGCCTTGATATCACCCATCTTTGCGCCCCAACGCGCATCGGGCAGGATAAACGGTGACCGGCTCATATTTTCGGCACCGCCTGCCAGCCCGAAATCAGCATCGCCCAGCATCAAGGACTGCATCACCGATACGATGGCCTGCACGCCCGACCCGCAAAGCCGGTTCACATTCATCGCCGGGGTCGTTTCAGGCACGCTCGCATTCATGGCCGCCACGCGGGACACATACATGTCCTTGGGTTCAGTATTGATCACATGTCCCATCGCCACATGGCCGATCTGCGCACCCGCGACACCGGCCCGCTCCAATGCAGCCTTAAACGCGACAGTGCCCAGCGCGATGGGCGAGGTCCCGGCCAGTGCGCCGCCGAATGTGCCGATGGCCGTGCGCGCGCCGCCCAAGATTACGATATCTGTCATGAAGGCCTCCATTTTGTTGTTGGAAGACTTATAACGCGGCGGGTCAGGGAAAAACAAAAACGTCACGGAACGCCGTGACTTGAAAGGCTTGGCCCGACTTCCCACATGGTATACTGTTGTATGCAAAATGAAAGGTATTGCATGACCCAAGATGTATTAGAGGGAAAGCTTATCATCGTGGTGGTGGTGATCATCGCCGTCTTCTGGCTGATGGCGCGGATCGGCGGCAGCAAATCATCGCGCAGGAACCGCAATAGCGGAAGCGGCGGCAGCTGGTTTGACGGTGGATTTGGCGACGGTGGTGGTGATGGCGGTGGGGGTGGCGACTAGCCGATGATCACCGGGCTAGACCATATCCAGCTTGCCCACCCCGCCGGGGCAGAGGACCGGATGCGCGGCTTCTATTGCGATCTGCTGGGCATGTCTGAAATCGCCAAACCTGCACCGCTGCAAGGACGTGGCGGGTTCTGGGCCATGGCCGGGCCGCTACAGATACATTTCGGGGTCGATCCGGGTTTCATCCCCGCCCGCAAGGCGCATCCCACCTTCGTGATTGATGATCTCGATGCATTGGCTACACGGCTTGATGCCGCCGGGTATCACGTCACATGGGATGAAAGCCTGCCGGGTGTCCGCCGTTTCTTTACCGTAGACCCCGTCGGGAACCGGATCGAATGTATGGAGGAACACGCGCGCGAGGCCTAAACCGCGCTGAGCAGACCGAGATGAATCTGATGCCAACGCGGGCAATCCCAGCTAAGATCAGGCCAGTGGTTCATAAGTAAAGGGGTAGAGAGTGGAGCAGATAGCGACCGCCGTTCTGGTCATCGTCATAGGTGTCGGTTTGCTGTTGGTCGCGCGCCGTAACCGTAAACGCAGCGGGATGGACTGGGAAACAGAGGCGCTCGCCCGGATGCATCAAAAGGGCAACAAGCCCGATATGGCCTTCAGCGCCGGGCGCGATGCAGCGAATGAGGCAGGGCGCGCCCGCGAATACCACATCCCTATGTTACCCGCGTCAGAGCCTGAAATGCGGACCTTCTACCTCGACCTGCTTGGCATGACCGAAATGCGGGCGCCCAATCACATGTCCGCACAGGATGGGTTCTGGGCCATCATCGGGCGGCGGCGGGTCTATTTCGGGCTGCACCCCGCCTTTGAAACCGACCCGGCCGACATCCTCATGCTGGCCGTTCCCCATTTGGATACGGCCGCCGCGCATCTGAATACAGCCGGTCATGCGGTGGTCTGGGACACGCGCTATGCCTACGCGCGCAGGCTAGGCGTGGTTGATCCAGCGGGCAACACGATCACCCTGATCGGCGGCTGAGTGTCACATGGCATTTCCTTTACGCCCCAGCGTGTTAAATCTGTGCCAGCGAAAGGGACATTATGCTGCTCACTGTCACCGATATCCGCAAAACCTATACAACTGCCGATGGGCCTTTTGCCGTCTTGCAGGGCGTGGATCTGTCGCTTGATGCTGGCGAAACGCTCGCGCTGACCGGTGAAAGCGGCAGCGGCAAAAGCACGCTTTTGCATTTGATCGGCGGGCTGGATGCGCCAGACGCGGGGCAGATCATGCTGAACGGTGTCGACATCGCCGCGCTGGATGATGCAGGTCGCGCGCGTCTGCGGCGGGGCACGGTTGGCGTGGTTTTCCAGCAATTTAATCTGATCCCCAGCTTGAAAGTGGCCGATAACATCGCGTTTCAGGCGCGGCTGGCAGGGCAGCATGATCCGGACTGGGCGGCAACGCTGGCCGACCGCATGGGGCTTGGTCCGCAGTTGGGAAAGTACCCAGAGCAACTGTCAGGCGGGCAACAGCAACGGGTCGCCATCGCGCGTGCGCTCGCCTGCAAACCCCGGCTGGTGCTGGCCGATGAACCGACCGGCAATCTTGACGAAGCGACTGCCGAAACGGTGATGGATCTGATGCTGGAACTGGTCGCCGAAACCGGGGCAGGGCTGCTGATGGTCACCCATTCGCAAGCGCTGGCCGGGCGGATGTCGCGCCGCCTGCATCTGCGCGCCGGGCAGATTGCATGACGCGGGCCACCCTGCACGCGCTTTTGTCGCATTGGTGGCGCAACCCGTTGCAGTTGTTTACGCTTTTGGCGGGTCTGGCACTGGCCACCGCGCTTTGGTCCGGGGTGCAGGCGGTGAACGCCGAGGCGCGGGCAAGCTACGATGCCGCCGCCGCAACGCTAGGCGAGGGCCAGTTTGACCGGCTGGTCGCCCGTGACGGACAACCGATTGATCAGGCTACTTATATCGCATTACGACGCGCCGGTTGGCTGGTCAGCCCGGTGGTGCAAGGGCGGCTGGAAGGCGTGCGGATCATCGGGGTGGAACCGCTGACCGCCCCCGGTGCGCTGGGCGCGGTTGATGTCGCATCCGGAGCGGGGTTAGAGGCATTTTTTAGCGCAACCCTGATCGCGAATGCCGAAACCGCAGCACGGCTTCCGGGGCTGGATATACAGATCACGCCAGACACCGCACCCGGCACGGCCATTGGTGATATTGCCGTCGCCCAACAATTGTTGGGGCGCACAGGTGAGATCGACCATCTGATCATCGCACCCCGCCAGCCTATCGGGCGTCCCGATCTGGCCGATGTCGCGCCGCAGCTCACACGACAGGCGGCGCAGGGCGGGTCGGATATTGGGCGGTTGACGGATAGTTTTCACCTGAACCTGACGGCCTTTGGGCTGCTGTCCTTCGCAGTGGGGATATTTATCGTACATGGCGCGATTGGTCTGGCGTTTGAACAGCGCAGGCCGGTGATCCGCACATTGCGTGCGCTGGGTCTGCCCTTGGGGCGGCTGATGCTGCTGATCGCGGCTGAGCTGCTGATTTTTGCTCTGATCGCGGGGCTGATCGGCGTCGCGCTGGGCTATCTGGTGGCTGCGCTATTACTGCCCGATGTGGCGGCGACCTTGCGCGGGCTTTACGGGGCAGATGTCTCTGGCACGCTACAACTGCGGCCCGTCTGGTGGCTGTCGGGGCTTGGCATCGCACTGGGCGGTACAACATTGGCGGCAAGTGGCGCGCTTTATAAGCTATCACAAATGCCACTTTTGGCCGCTGCGCAGCCACGTGCGCTGGCAATGGCGGCGGGACGGCGGGCCATTTGGCAGGGGGCGGGGGCCGCGTTGTTATTGGGGCTTGCCGCGATCCTTGTTTTTACCGCTGAGGGTTTGATCGGCGGGTTCACCATGCTGGCCGGGCTGCTTTTGGGGGCCGCATTGGCCTTGCCGCTGATCTTGGGACAGATCCTTGCCGGTGCCAGCCGCTTGGCCAAATCTGCCACCGCGCAATGGTTCTGGGCCGACACGCGCCAACAACTACCGGGGCTGTCACTTGCGTTGATGGCGCTGCTTTTGGCCATAGCGGCCAATGTGGGCGTCTCGACCATGGTGTCGAGCTTTCGTTTGACCTTTGTCGATTTCCTCGACCAGCGCCTGTCGTCAGAGCTTTACGTCAGCGTCGAAGGTAACGACCAGCGCGCTGCATTCATCGCCCATGCGACCCCGCGTGTCGAAGCGCTGTTACCGATCCTGTCGGCGGACAGCACGATTGCCGGACAACCGACAGAGCTGTTCGGCGCGCGCGACCACCGGACCTATCGCGACAATTGGGTGTTTTTGCAAAGCACGGCACAGCCCTGGCAGACAACTTTTGACGGGGCGACAATCCTGATCAATGAACAACTGGCACGGCGCGCAGACCTAGGGATCGGTGACAGCGTGCAGGTGCAAGATCGCGCCTTTGCCATCGCGGGGGTCTATGGCGATTACGGCAACCCGATCGGGCAGGCGGTGATTGGCGAAGACATGTTCGGGGCGCTTTACCCAGATATCCGCGCGGATCGTTTTGGCGTGCGGATGGACGCGGGCGCGGTGCCTGATCTGGTCGCCGATCTTGCGGCGGATGTCGGCATTCCCGCCAGCCAGACCGTCAATCAGGCGGGGATAAAGGCGATTTCATTACAGGTTTTTGAACGCACCTTTACCGTGACCACAGCGCTGAACGTGCTGACCCTTGCCGTGGCCGGGTTCGCGATATTGATGAGCCTGCTGACCCTCGCCGCGATGCGCGTGCCGCAACTGGCACCTGCGTGGGCAGTGGGCATGACGCGGGCGCAGCTTGGCCGGTTAGAGCTGTTGCGCGCGGTGCTTTTGGCCACGATCACTGCCATGATCGCGCTGCCTTTGGGGTTGGGGCTGGCGTGGGTGCTGCTCGCCGTGGTCAACGTCGCGGCCTTCGGGTGGGAGCTGCCGATGTTCCTGTTCCCATGGGACTACGCGCGGTTGGGGCTTTTCGCGCTGCTCGCCGCAGCCTTGGCGGCCTTATGGCCCGCAAGGCGGCTGGCGCGGACGCCCCCTGCCGATCTGCTCAAGGTGTTTTCGAATGAACGGTAAAATGACAAACGCCATCGCCGGGTTGGTCTGCCTGCTCTTCCCGATGCCCGTGCTAGCGCAGGGTTTCGCTGGATTGGGCACCTCCGCCGAAGGCTTCGCAACCCCCGAACCTAATCCCAGCTTCAGCTTCCCCGCCGATCACGGGGCGCATTATGACTACCGGGTCGAATGGTGGTATCTGACCGCCAATCTGAACGGGCCCGATGGCACGCCTTACGGTCTGCAATGGACATTGTTTCGCACCGCACTCGCCCCGGAAGAAGGGGCAGGCTGGCAGGCGCCACAGCTATGGATGGGGCACGCCGCCGTCACCACGCCTGATGCGCATTACGTGACCGAACGGCTGGGCCGGGGCGGGATCGGTCAGGCCGGCGTAGCGGCTGATCCGTTCGAAGCTTGGATTGACGATTGGCATCTCTCAGGCGATTGGCAGGACATGGTGATGACCGCCAGCGGGCCCGATTTCAGCTATGATATGGCGCTGTCGGCGCAGGGTCCGCTGATTTTTCACGGAGAGGGGGGATATTCAGTCAAGTCTTCGGATGGGCAAGCATCTTACTACTATTCACAACCCAATTTTAGCATTCTCGGTACACTGCATCTCCCCACAGGTGATATTCCCGTATCCGGTAACGCATGGTTCGACCGTGAATGGTCGTCGCAATTGTTGTCTGACAACCAGATCGGCTGGGATTGGTTTTCACTCTCTTTCGATGATGGGGCCAAGCTGATGGGCTTTCGGCTGCAACAGCCTGATGAAAGCAATTACACCTCGGCCACATGGATCAATGCTGACGGGCAGGCGCAGGCCTATCCCGATGGCGCGTTCCAAGCCACGCCGCTTGCGACACATAAAACTGCAGGGCGTGATGTGCCGGTGCACTGGCAGGTCACATTGCCCGATCAAGGCGTTGACGTGACCGTATCCGCACTGAACCCCGATGCGTGGATGGCCACCGCGATCCCCTATTGGGAAGGGCCAGTGCAGGTCACGGGCAGCCATCAAGGCAGGGGCTATCTGGAAATGACGGGCTATGAGTGAATGGTATGAAACACTGACAGGCCTGCACGGGCGGGTCTGGGATACGCTGGCGCGCGGCGTCGCCGATGCGCGCCACCCCGCGCGGCTGCCCACGTTGGCCACACTCTCCCCCGATGGCTGGCCCGAAGCGCGCACGTTGGTCTTGCGCGCCGCCGATGCTGCTGCGCATAGCGTGACGCTGCACACCGATCTGTATTCCGACAAGATCACCAGCCTGCGTTACAGCCCGCGCGCCGCATTGCATATCTGGGATGCCGATCAGGCCCTGCAAGTCCGGTTGCAAGCCACTGTCACAATCGAAAGCGGCAACGCCACCCGCGCGCTGTGGGATCGGGTGCCTGATCATGCGCAGCAAAGCTATGGGGTGACCCCGCCACCGGGCACGCCGATCCCCACCGCGCTGGATTATGTCAAATCACCAGACCCGGACAGCTTTGCCGTACTGGAGTGCGCCATCACCCATGTGGATGCGGTGCATCTGGGCACCCAACACCGGCGGGCAGCGTTTTCACGGGGGAGTGACTGGGTCGGGCAATGGCTTTCACCGTGACCCTTGCTGCGCTAAAGCGGGCGGCATGACGAACTTTCTCCTGACACGTGATCTTGTCCTGATTGGCGGCGGCCATACCCACGTGCTTGTGCTGCGAAAATGGGGGATGACTCCGTTGCCCGGTGTGCGGCTGACGCTGATTAACCCCGGCCCCACAGCCCCCTATTCAGGCATGCTGCCCGGCTTTGTCGCCGGGCATTACACGCGGGATGAACTGGATATCGACCTTGTCAAACTGGCGCGGTTTGCCGGGGCGAGGCTGATCAACGGGGCGGCGGCGGCGATTGACCGACAGGCGCGACAGGTCGCCGTGCCGGGCTATCCGCCGATCGGCTATGATACGCTGGCAATTGACGTGGGCATCACCTCGGCCATGCCAGAGCTGCCGGGGTTCAGCGACTATGCGGTGCCTGCCAAACCATTGGGGGCGTTTGCCAGCAAATGGGCCGCGTTTCGACAAAAGACGAATGACCCACAGATCGCCATCATCGGCGGCGGGGTTGCAGGGGCAGAGCTTGCCATGGCGATGGCCCATGCGCTGCGCGACAAGAACCCAACGGTGCAACTAATCGACCGGGGCAAGGTGCTGAGCGCACTTGGCGATACCGCGCGACAGACAATGCTGAGCGCGTTGCAGGACGCGCAGATTACGCTGATCGAAGACTCACAGGTCACCGAAATCACCGACCAAGCGCTGGTGCTAGACAATGGGCGCAGCATCCGCAGTGATTTTACCACGGGTGCGGCAGGGGCCAAGCCGCATGATTGGATCGCTGCAACAGGGCTTGATCTGCATGATGGTTTCATCAGCGTCGATGCCACCTTGCAATCCAGCGATCCGCATATCTTTGCGGTCGGCGATTGCGCGCATCTTAGCGCTAGCCCGCGTCCCAAGGCCGGGGTCTTTGCGGTGCGCGAGGCGCCTGTGCTGTTCGACAATCTGCGCGCCGCACTCTCTGGCGGCGACCTGCGTCCGTACAAGCCACAGCGCGATTACCTCAAACTTGTGTCGCTCGGTGAAAAATCCGCCTTGGCTGAACGGTTCGGCACGGCGCACAAGGGGCCGCTGCTCTGGCGGCTGAAGGATTATATCGACCGTAAATTCATGCGGCAATTTGATGATCTACCGACGATGGCCGCGCCCGCATTGCCGCGCACCCATGCGCTTGGTATGGCAGAGGCGCTGGGCGATAAACCCATGTGCGGCGGCTGCGGTGCGAAACTGGGACGGGCCGCGCTGCAATCTGTGCTCGGCAGCGCTTTCGGCGACGACGCGGCAGAGGTGCAGCCGGGTCAAGTCATGACGACAGACCACCTGCGCGCGATGGTGGCCGATCCGGTGATGATGACACGCATCGCCGCCACCCACGCGCTGGGCGACATCTGGGCCATGGGGGCCAAACCGCAGGCCGCCACAGCACATCTGATCCTGCCGCGCATGTCCGCCACCCTGCAAGAACGGACCTTGGCAGAGATCATGGCAGCCGCAGAGGACGTCTTGGGCGAAGCAGGCGCGAAAATCATCGGTGGGCACAGCTCGCTGGGGGATGAACTGACCATCGGCTTCACCATTGCCGGGCTGACCGACGACCCGATCACGCTATCCGGTGCGCAACCCGGTGACGCGCTGATCCTGACAAAACCCATCGGCAGCGGCACGATCATGGCGGCCGAAATGGCCGGGCAAGCGCGCGGCGCCGATGTGATCGCCTGCCTTGATCTGATGACACAAAGTCAGGCAGCAGCGTCAGACATCCTGCGCGGGGCCAATGCGATGACCGATATCACCGGCTTTGGGCTCGCCGGACATCTGCGGGGGATCTGCGACGCATCCGGCGTAGGGGCCGCGTTGGATATGAATGCAATCCCGCTGATGCCGGGGGCGGCAAAGCTGGCGGGGCAGGGGATACGTTCATCCCTCTTCGCTGATAACCAGCAAGGGGCAGGTGCTATTACTGGTAACCCGCATGATTTACTATTTGATCCGCAGACTGCGGGGGGGGTGCTTGCTGCGATGGCGCCATCCCGTGCCAATGAAGCGGTGCAGGCGTTAAATCAGGCGGGATACGGGGCCGCAGTGATCGGGAATATCACTGATGGTTCAGAGCTTTACGCGCACTGAAGTGGACAAACCCATCGGTATTTCACGACAGAACAAGTAGCCTGCTCGCGCAGTTGGGGGCTAAAAATTGTCGTCGGATGAATGTCCGAAAACGATCGGACCCCTTTGTCAGATATCGGGCTCCGCTGTCCCTTCGGGACAGCTATGCGTCGCCATTTTCACATCAGAGCCGTCACAAGCTGTGCGGCATTCAGCATGTTTACGGATGTTGAGATCAACCTTTGTATAGCAAAAAAGTCGCTGATTTTCTGGCGGGGCTAGCCTATTTTTTGCTTCAATTTAAGACACAGTAATTCAATTTTGCGGATATGGTTGCTGATTGTGGGGTGCACCCACAACTTGTGATTTAAGCGCACCATCCGTTTGATATTTAACGTTAAAATTCATTGACAGGACGGTGTCTGACTTCTTATCGAATACGCGGTTTAATGCATTGTGAATTCAATTCGGCCGCATCATGCAGGACAGTATTGGTCATGCACCGCTATTTGCGGGCGCCAATTTAGATTGGTCATCAAGACAATTTTGTCGGGGACATATCCCGCATCGGGCGCCGTGCTGGTTGCATAGCGTATCAGACTACTTGAAAGAGATACCCATGAAGAATTCAGCGTCGACCGGGCCTGCGTCCTGCGGCCAAGGAGCGTTCTATCTGCATCCAGTAATGACGAAAAAAATTGGCAAACGCGCGCTGCTCTGCGCGACGGCGCTTGTCAGTGTCGCCGGCGCAGGTTGGGCAGATGAGGTGATTGATGGCGGGGCGGTCGAAATCGTCGACGGCGCGGGCACTGTTGCCGGTGGCACCAAAGACAGCCCTTGGACCATTACTGAACTTCTTGATGTCGGCTATACTGGCGTAGGTGAGCTGATCGTCAGAAACGGCGGCAGCGTAAGCAATAGGAAAGGCTATATCGGGACGTTCTTTGGCTCTGACGGCAAAGTCACGGTCACGGGAGAAGGATCAAGCTGGGCGAATAGCGGCGGCCTCTTTGTCGGCAATATGGGCATGGGCACGTTGACCGTCGCGGCGGGCGGCAGTGTAAGTAATACAGACGGCTATATCGGGCGCGACGCAGGTTCCGAAGGTAAGGTCACGGTCACAGGGGCGGGATCAAGCTGGGAGACTAGCGAAACACTTTTTGTCGGCATGGATGGCACCGGGGCGTTGACCATCGCGGATGGCGCAACCGTTACTGTGGGCGGCGGTGTCAACCTCGCGACGCAATTGTCTGCGGCGGGCACCTTGAACATTGGCCCCGCAGCGGGCGACAATGCTGCTGCCGCTGGCACGCTGGCTGCGGCAAACGTCGGGTTTGGCGCTGGCGCTGGCGAAATCGTCTTTAATCACACCGATACAGGCTACGCCTTTGATCCGACGATTTCTGGGAACCGGTCGGTGTCGGTCCTTGCCGGGACGACGGTTTTGAATGGTACGCATAGCTATTCCGGCGGCTGACGGCGGCGCCAGCTTTCATATTCAGGGTGCCCCGATCGCCGCCGACGCGGCCGTGATCACCGCAGGGATTGATTTTGATCTGGGCCGCAGCACAAGCGTCGGTTTCGGCTATGCCGGGCAGTTGGGCGAAGACCCCCAAAGCCACAGTCTGGAGGCGAGCCTGACGAAGTCGTTCTAGGCCCTTGAGCGTGCGTGGCTTGCGGTGGCGGGAAATAAGCGTCCTCACTGTTGATCCAAAGCGTTCTCTCCGTTGAAAGCGCGGGCCGCGCGGGGTATGACGCCTTCAAATCTGAATTTCGGAGGGGCCGATGTCCAACGCAGAACTTGAAACCGCTATCGAGGCCGCGTGGGATGCCCGCGACCAGATCACGCCCGCCACCACGGGCGAAACCCGTGACGCGATTGAAAACATGCTGAACGCGCTGGACAGCGGCTCCCTGCGCGTTGCTGAAAAGCAGGATGACGGCAGCTGGCATGTGAACCAATGGGCCAAGAAAGCCGTGCTGTTGGGTTTCCGTATCAAGGATATGGAGTTCCAGTCCGGCGGTCCGCAGGGCTCTGGCTGGTGGGACAAGGTTGATAGCAAATTCGCCGGCTGGGGTGATGAAGAATTCGGCGCGGCCGGGTTCCGCGCGGTCCCCAATGCAATTGTACGCAGATCAGCCTTTATCGCACCCGGCGTGGTGCTGATGCCGTCTTTTGTGAACCTCGGCGCGTATGTCGATACCGGCACAATGGTTGACACATGGGCCACCGTTGGGTCCTGCGCACAGATCGGCAAAAACGTACACCTTTCGGGTGGTGTTGGTATTGGTGGTGTTCTGGAGCCGATGCAGGCTGGCCCCACGATCATCGAGGATAACTGCTTTATCGGGGCGCGTTCCGAAGTGGTTGAAGGCTGCATCGTGCGCGAAGGCTCTGTCCTTGGGATGGGCGTCTTTATCGGCCAGTCCACCAAGATCGTTGATCGCGAAACCGGCGAGGTCATGTATGGTGAAGTGCCGCCTTATTCCGTGGTTGTTGCAGGCTCCATGCCCTCCAAAAATGGTGTGAACCTTTATTGTGCGGTCATCGTCAAACGGGTGGACGAGCGGACCCGGTCAAAGACCGGCATCAACGAATTGCTGCGTGACTAAGTGATCATCAGCCGCATTCTGGCAAAACGGCATATCGCGGCGGGGCGGCGCCCCTCGCGCCGTGCAGCGTGGGTGCCGGTACTGGTGGATTGCCTGCTGGTCGGGCTTCTTGCCATCGCGCTGTGGCAGCCCGCGCTGACCTTTGTTTATGTGATGGATTTTTCGCTGCCGGTGACGATCCTGTTTCTGTTCATCGTCATTTACCTGCCGGTCCAGTTGGTGATCATCGTATCAACCATCTGGGCCGTGCGGGCGCGTTGGGTGGGGCTGAACGACTCGTAACGCCTGAATGCTGGCAAGGCGCTATGTGATGGCATCACGCCGATTGACAAGCCCTGCAATCAATCCCATCCAAGAGCAGCGCAGCAAGGAGCATGACATGGCAAAGAACGCATCACGGCAGCAAGTCTACACCCTGCTGGTCGAGGTCGGGCGGAATGTGGGTGACGGGCTGCCCGAGGGGGCGAGTGGTGGCGCGCTGATGTGCTATGCCAGCGGCGTCGACGAGGCAGAAGCCGTGCGTGAAACTGTTGCGATCCTGAAACAGGCCGATCTGGCCCCGCTGGACGTGTCAGGATACGGCACGCTGGACGAACGGCTGGCCGAGGGGCACGATATTTCGGATGATGAGCGCGCGATGATGCAGCGCGCGCTGGAAGAAAACAGCGTCATCGTTGCGCAGATGACGCCGTTTTTTGACAAAGCCTAAGTGTTAAAGCGTTTCAAATCGTATAGCTGGGCAGCTGTCCGAACGCTTCTTTCAGGGCTTTGCCCCAGTCTTCGGAGATTGACTGGAAAATCTCATCCGTCGCTTCGATCCGCTTTGTCCGGTCAGAGCTAAAGGAATCATTGTCGTAGACTTCGACATCAAAGGGCAGGCCGACGCCCAGATTTGCCTTGATCGTGGAATCGAAGGAAATCAGTAGCAGTTTCAGCGCGTCATCAAAGCTAAGGTCGGGGTCATAGGTGCGTACCAGAATAGGCTTGCCGTATTTGGTTTCGCCGATCTGAAAATACGGCGTATCCTCTGTGATCTCGATAAAGTTGCCTTCGGGGTACACCAAAAAGATCGTCGGTTTTCCGCCAGCGATCTGGCCACCGACAATGACCGAGGCGCTGAATTGGTCCTGCGACAGCTGCTCACCCTCGCTGGAATCGACGATGACCTCTTTCAGGGTCCGCCCGACCAATCGAGCGACCTGAAACATCGTCTGTTCGCGCAGAATGCTGGGGTCGCGATCTTCTGCAGATTTGGACCGTTCCTCTAGCAGGCTGATCATCGCCTGTGTCGTGGCCAGATTGCCTGCGGTCATGATCGTGATTTTACGCTCTCCGGGGACAGTCCATGTGAACATTTTCCGGCTGACCGAGAAATTATCGACGCCCGCGCTTGTACGGGTATCGGACATGAACACCAATCCCCGGTTAATGCGCATACCTACGCAATATGTCATAGTGTTGAAACCTTTGTTGGGCCGTGATGGCCGCTTTGAGAATATCTATTGCTGCACTTGCAAATAAACAATCAAATCTTCGTCAGAATTCCCCATACGCATACCTGAAACAGGTGCCGCGTCGCGCGCATCGCGGCCAACGGCAATGCGCACGTATTTTTCGTCTGGCGCCACACCGTTTGAAATATCAAAACCCACCCATCCCAGCTCGGCGATATGGGCCTCGGCCCAGGCATGGCTGGCCTCTTGGTTGATCTGGCCATTTACCATCAGATAGCCGCTGACATAGCGGGCGGGCATGCCGATGTGCCGGGCGGCGGCCATGAAGATATGAGCGTGATCCTGACAGACCCCGGTGCCGATCTTCAGCGCTTCGGCTGCCGTGGTTTCTGCCTGGGTATTACCAACATGGTAAGGGCAAGCGTTCAGCACCGCGGCAGAAAGGGCGTGCAGACCCGCAAGGGTGGTTTCCGCCGCGCCGACCACTTTCGCCAGTTCCTGAATATGCGCATCCGCCGTTGTCATATGCGTCGATTGCAGAAAATGCCAAAGCGGCGCTCGCCCGTAGATATGCCCGAACACCCCCGCCGTATCGCGGGTGTGGACAATGCCCGATGCAGTCAATGTCAGCTTTTCAGCGCCGGGCGTGATGCTGACCAGATCTGTGTGATTGCCATAGTGATCCTGATAGCTGGCCTCGATCTTGCCGCCCTCGACCTGCATCTGCCAGTCCGACACGTCCTGCACAGCAGAGTTAAGCGGATGCAGACGCACCTTTTGCAGCCCGTAATCAACCGGCTGATCATAGCTGTATTCCGTCGTATGTCGGATCTTGATCTGCATGCTATTTGTTGAACCTGTAATCCTGTTCGATCTGGAAACCGAGCGTGGCGTTATCGCGGATCACCGATCCCAGAAATTCATGCAGCCCCTCATCGAAGATCGCATCAATATCCTTGTCCTTGATCCGCGCGCGCATCGATTCCGCCAGATCGTGGCACGGCATCCGGCAATTATACTCTGTTTCCAGATAGCTGAGGTTAGAGATGATCTCGGCCATGCAAAAGGACAGGGATCGCGGCATGCGCCGATCCATGATCAGAAAATTCGCAATGGCGGGTGCTGAAAATTCACCTTCTGACACCCAGCGGAAAGACCGGTGGGCAGAGACTGATCGCAGGATCGTTTCCCATTGCACATTGTCCATCCGGCTGCCGACGAATGACGGGGCGGGCAGCAGGGAATAGTATTTTACGTCAATGATCCGGGCGGTGTTGTCGATCCGTTCGATGAAGGTGCCGATGCGGCAAAAATCATAGATATCATTGCGCAGCATCGTCCCGTGAAGCGCGCCGCGCACCAGCGCAGATTGTCGGCGGATGGTGCCCAGCACATCGGGCAAGTCGACCTCTTCCACCGGGTTTTTGAGGATAGCGGATAGCAGCATCCATGTTTCATTGACGGCCACCCACACCTCTGACGTCAGCGCGGTCCGTACCAGCCGGGCGTTGTCGCGGGCTGATTTGATGGACGAATAGACCGATGATGGGTTTTCGGGATCGTTCAGAAGGTAGCTGATAACGCAAGGCGCATCATAGCGATCATGCTTGGCCTCGTAGGCGCTTTGCTCTGCCGAGGTGACGATCACGGATTTCCATTCGGCTTCGGTATCGGTCGACCGGGTCAGTGCGATCCGAAATCCGGCCTCGATCAGACGCGCGGTATTCTCTGCCCGCTCTAGCGAGCGGAACATCCAAAACAGGCCTCCTGCGGTTTTACCAAGCATCAGTCTTCCAATACCCAAGTGTCTTTGGTGCCGCCGCCTTGGCTAGAATTAACCACCAGGCTGCCCTCTTTCAGTGCAACACGGGTCAGCCCGCCGGGCGAGATCACGATCCCCTCTGGCGACACCTGTACAAAGGGGCGCAGGTCTACGTGGCGGGGGGCAAGACCCTGTTCAGTAAAGATCGGCACGGTGGACAGAGACAGGGTTGGTTGTGCGATGTAATTAGCCGGTCGCGCCTTCAGCTTCTCGGCGAAATCCGATAATTCCTGCTTGCTGGCGGCGGGACCAACCAACATGCCGTAGCCACCGGAACCGTGCACCTCTTTCACGACAAGATCAGCAAGATTATCCAGCACATATTGCAGCATCTGTGGCTCGGAACAGCGATAGGTTTCCACATTCTTCAGGATCGCCCGCTCACCCGTGTAGAATTCAACGATATCGGGCATATAGCTATAGATCGCTTTGTCGTCGGCCACACCGGTGCCGGGTGCATTGGCAATGGTGATATTGCCCGCGCGGTAAACATCCATAATCCCCGGCACACCCAGCATGGATTGCGGGTTGAACGTCAGCGGATCAAGGAAATCATCATCAACCCGCCGGTACAGCACGTCGATCACCTTGTAACCGCCTGTCGTGCGCATCGCGATATGACCATCAACAACGCGCAGATCGTGCCCTTCGACAAGCTCAACCCCCATTTGATCGGCCAGAAAGCTATGTTCGTAATAGGCTGAATTATGGATGCCGGGCGTCAGCACCGCCACGACAGGCCGGCCGGAGCAGGATCGCGGGGCAGAGGCCGCAAGCGACCGGCGCAGGTTCTTAGGGTAATCGCTGACCCGCTGCACCTTGATCCGGCTGAAGAGTTCAGGGAACATTTGCAGCATCGTCTCACGGTTTTCGAGCATATAGCTGACACCGGATGGGGTACGTGCGTTGTCTTCCAGCACAAAGAAATCATCTTCGCCGGTGCGCACGATATCGGTGCCCACGATATGGGTGTAGACGTCGCCCGGCGGGATGAACCCCATCATTTGCGGCAGAAACGCATCATTCTGGGAAATCAGCTCAATCGGGATCACGCCTGCCCGCAGGATTTCCTGCCGGTTGTAGATATCATGCAGAAAGGCGTTGATCGCCTGCACTCGCTGTTCAATCCCGCGCGATAGCTTTGTCCATTCGCGGCTGGACAGGATACGTGGCACCAGATCGAAGGGGATCAACCGCTCTTCGGCATCTGCCTGACCGTAGACATTAAAGGTGATGCCGGTCTGGCGAAAAAACGCCTCTGCCTGTTCGGCCTTGGTGGACAGGCGGGCGTTGTCCTGATCTGCAAACCAGCTCGCATAATGCTGATAAGGGTCGCGAATGCCCGACGCGGACTGCATTTCGCTGAAATGTATATCTTTCGAAGTCATGCATTAATCTTATGTCATTCGCGTCACAAAGCAATGCCAGGGGCCGATATGATCCTGTCCGCCCCCAACGCAGCTGCGCCGCAAAGGCCCGTTTGATGGGCGCCCAAAGGGCAGCATGCCCTGCCGCAAGACGGTTGTAGATGCAGCAGAACGCACATTTTTGAGCATGATTTTCAGGCAGCTCCGCAGGCGTCGTGCTCAGGTGCGTTACAGGGCGCGTTTATTTTTGACAATTCAGGAACCGGTGGCTTTGCAATGCGATCCCGTCACTGGCGAAAAAGATTATAGGGCCGTGCCCTATGCTGATGAAATTCTAAGCGAATTTGGGAGAGGCAAGCAATCGGCGCTTAGCGCCACTTGATCGAACAGCCCATCGACGGCACTTGGTCCTTTGGCCCGTGCCCGGTTTTGGCGACCATCTGCATCACGTTCAGCAATTCAGGCACGCGGATCGCCGGGTCTTTCATGCCTGCATCATCAATCCGGCCCCGATATTGCAGCCCGCCATCCCGGTCAAAGCCAAAGAAATCCGGCGTGCAAACCGCATCATAGGCGCGGGCCACTGTTTGGTCGGCATCCAGCAGATAAGGAGCGGGCAAGTCATGGGCGGCGGCAAAACGGGTCATATTTTCGGGGCTGTCAGCGGGGTAGGCGGCATAATCATTCGACATAATGCAGACCGCGCCGATCCCTGCGTTCTGCATCTGCCGGATGTCATCGGCCAGCCGGTCAATCACCGCGATCACATAAGGGCAGTGATTACAGATAAAGGCCACCAGAAGTCCGTTTTCGCCCATCAGGCTGTCGCGGCTATGCCGGTCACCTTGGGGCGTGGCCAATGTGAAATCAGGGGCCGCCCAGCCGAAATCGCAAACAGGTGTGTTCATCGCCATCGCAGTTCCTCCTCTGTTTGGTTATCAATTGCATCTTAAGGCCTAAAAAGCGACTTTGCGCTGATAGTAACAAGGACGGCAGATGACAGACGACCGCAAACACCAATTTAGAGACAGCCAGCAGGACCGCGAAGAGGCGCGCCAGATCCCGGATACGCCACAGACGCGCGCACCGTCCTATGCGCTTGCCTTTGCTGATGAAGACTTCCTGCTGCGCGAAGAATTGCGACCAGTGCGGTTGCAGCTGGAACTGCTCAAACCCGAAATGCTGATGAATGAGGCGGGGATCAATTCGACCATCGTTCTGTTTGGCGGTGCCCGGATTCCGGAACCTGCAAACAAAGACCAGGCCCGCACCGAAACGCTGGCTGAGTTGACGAAATATTATGACGAGGCGCGCAAATTTTCCCAGATTATGACAGCCAAATCGCTGGCCGGCGGCGGCAGTGATGATGTGATCGTCACCGGTGGTGGCCCCGGCGTGATGGAGGCAGGCAATCGCGGTGCTGCCGATGCGGGTGGACGGTCCATCGGGCTGAACATCGTGCTGCCGCATGAACAGGCCCCGAATGAATATGTCACCCCGGATCTGTGTTTCAATTTCCACTACTTCGGCATCCGTAAAATGCACTTTTTGATGCGCGCCTCTGCGGTCTGCGTCTTTCCCGGCGGCTTTGGCACGCTTGATGAAATGTTCGAAGCGCTGACACTGATCCAAACCGGTCGCATGGCGCAGGTACCCTTCCTGCTGTTCGGGCGGGCCTTTTGGGAAAAGATCATCAATTGGGATGCGCTGGCCGATGCGGGCACGATCTCGGATGCTGACTTGCAGCTTTTCCGCTTTGTCGAAACAGCAGAAGAGGCGGTGACTGCGCTGGAAAACTGGGAAGGCAAAGGGCAGAAGCGCGGGGTCATTCCGGGCCGCTGATGAAACCCGCGATCATGATCATGGGCGTTTCGGGCTGCGGCAAATCCAGCGTGGGGGCTGCACTGGCGGCCGCGCTGGGCGGCGCGTTTCTGGATGGCGATGATTACCATCCGCAATCCAATGTGGACCACATGGTCGCAGGCCAGCCGCTGACGGATGCCATGCGCTGGCCCTGGCTGGATCGTCTGGCGGCGGTGGTGACGGAACGACGCGGGCAGGATGTGACGGTTTTTGCCTGTTCCGCGCTCAAGCGTAGCTATCGTGACCATCTACGGGCCGGGATCGCGGATTTGCAGATTGTCTATCTTGATGCGCCCCAAGCACTGATCGCGGCGCGATTGGGACGGCGGCAGGGGCATTTCATGCCGCCAGCCTTGCTGGCCAGCCAATATGCCGCGCTGGAACCGCCGCTGCGGGCGATCCTCGTATCGGTCGATCAGCCGATTGCCGGGATCGTGGCGGCAGTAACGCCGCGGCTGTCGCTTACAGAGCCAGCTCCGCCAGCATCGCCTCTGCCGTGACGTCGGCCTTGTCGGCCCGACGTTTCACAGCACCACGTGTCATCACGACGAACCGATCCGCAAGACCGAAGGCGAAATCAAAATTCTGTTCGACCAGCACAATCGCCATATCGCCTTTTTCGCGCAGCAGGCTGATCGTGCGCCCGATCTGCTGGATGATATTGGGCTGAATGCCCTCGGTCGGTTCGTCCAACAGCAGGACCTTGGGCCGGGTGATCAGAGCGCGCGCAATGGCCAGTTGCTGCTGCTGCCCCCCCGATAAATCGCCACCGCGCCGGGCCTTCATATCCAGTAACACCGGGAACAGTTGGAAAATCTGATCAGGGATAAAGCGTTCTTCGCGCGGCAGGCAGGCAAAGGCGGTTTCCAGATTTTCCTGCACGCTCATCAGGGCAAAGATTTCGCGGCCCTGCGGCACATAGGCGATACCCGCGCGGGCGGCAGTAAAGGCGGTGGGGTGATCCAGCGCCTGACCGTTCACCGCCACCGCGCCATCACTATAAGGATGTCGCCCCGAAATCGCCTTGAGCAGGCTGGTCTTGCCCACGCCATTGGTGCCCATCACGGCAGTGACTTCACCAACGGCGGCGGTCAGGTCAATCCCATTCAGGATCTGGCTTTGCCCGTAATGCAGGGTCAGGTCTTCAACATTCAGCATTCTCAGCGCCCCAGATAAACATCAATCACGGTCTGGTTCGCAGTCACGTGATCCAGACTGCCCTCGGCCAGAACCGACCCTTCGTGCAGTACGGTGACCTTGCAATCCAACCGGCGGACAAATTCCATATCATGTTCCACCACGACCACAGCGCGGGTCTTGGCCGCGCGTTTGAGCAGGTCTGTCGTGTGTTCACGTTCCTGCGTGGTCATGCCTGCTGCTGGTTCATCGACCAGCAGCAATCGCGGGTCTTGGGCAAGTAACATGCCGATTTCCAGCCATTGTTTCTGGCCGTGGCTCAGCTCGCCCGCTTGTCGGGTCAGCGCATCGGTCAGCCCGACCTCTGCAGCGATTTCTTCGATCCGCGCACCACCATGTTTGGTCTTTTTGTAGAACAAGACGGAAAACGGTCCGCGCGGATTGCGCAGCGCCATGGCGAGGTTTTCGCGCACGGTCTGCGCCTCAAACACGGTTGGTTTCTGAAACTTGCGCCCGATCCCTTCCATTGCGATCTGGCTTTCGGACATCCCAAGAAGAGAGATATTCTTGTCGCCCCAAGTGACGCGGCCTTCATCCGGTTTGGTCTTGCCGGTGATGATATCCATGAATGTTGTCTTACCCGCACCGTTTGGTCCAATCACCGCGCGCAGTTCTGGCTCACCAATCTGGATGGACAGGTTGTTGATCGCACGGAACCCGTCAAAACTTACAGAAACGCCATCGACCTCTAGCAATGTGCTCATGATGGTTTCCTCACTAGATAGTCAAAGAGGCCGCCGATCCCTTTGGGAAAGAACAGGGTGACAGCAACAAAGGAAAAGCCAAGCAGGACCAGCCACCAATCTGTCCATTTAACGATGTAGAACCCCAATGGGATGGCCGGGGCGCCGCCGCCGGTGAACCAGCTGGACAGAAGCGACACAACCGCCGCCCCGATCACTGCACCATAAAGCCGCCCCCGCCCGCCGATCGCGACCCAGACGGCAAGGTAGATGGACGCGATGGGTGCGATTTCTGCCGGGTTGATGATCCCGGCCTGCGGATAATAAAGCGCCCCCGCGATACCTGCGACAATGGCCGTCAGGGTGAAGACGAAAAGCTTGTAGCTTTCCACGTGATAGCCAAGAAAGCGCACACGGGATTCATTATCGCGGATCGCTTTGATCACGCTGCCCATCTTGCCTGATACAACCCAGGCAAAAAGGATATAAGCCAGTGCCAGTGCCAGTGCAGAGGCATAAAAGAAGGCCAGCGAGATGGTGGATTGCGGTGAGTCCTCAAAGCCGGGAATATTCTGCAAGCCTGACAGCCCGTTATTACCGCGCAACCCGCTGTCATTCTGGAACAGATAAAGCGCCAGGGCGAGCGTCATCGCTTGGGTCAGGATGGACAGGTAGACCCCCGTGACCCGGCTGCGAAAAGCCAGCCAGCCAAAGACCAGCGCCAGCAGCCCGGGGATCAGAACCACCATGAGCAGTTGCAGGAACAGGCTGTCGGCAAAGGCCCAGATCAGCGGAAAGTCAGAGCTGCCGACCACGCCGAAAATCTGATTGCCAATGGCGTCAGTGATTTCCTGCGTTGTGGGCGGGATCGTCTGAGTGGCAAGGCTTTCTGTCACGATCCGCTCTGTCCGCGCATACATCAGCCACATGCCGATGGCGTATCCGCCGATGCCAAAAAAGGCAAAATGTCCCAGACTGAGGATGCCACAATAACCCCAGACCACATCCATCGCGATGGCGATCAGGCAAAGGCAGAGCGTCTTGCCCAGCGTTTTGACGAAAGAGGTGGAGATGATGCCCATGCCTGCCTCGGACAGGACGGTGACGCCCAGTGTGAAAAGCCCCAGAGCGAGCAGGAACCAAAGGATCGACGGGTTTCGGGCGATGAAGCTGTTATTCATGCGGGTGTCTCATTGTGAAAGAGGTTTTGCGCCGCGCTGTGCGCGCCGCCACGCTGAGGGGGCTTTGCCCCCTCAGACACCCCCAGAATATTTTTGGCCAAAAGAAGATACATCGGTTCAATCCGCAGCCGCCCGACCTTTGAGTGCGACAATGCCTCGGGGTCGGAACTGGATAAACAGGATGATAAACAGGATCATATAGGTCTGTGCGGCCAATGTGTTCGACGGGTTCAGCCATTCGATGCCCTTTTGCAGGAAGCCAATCAGCGACGCCCCGGCCAGCGTGCCCCAGACATTGCCGACGCCGCCTACGACCACGGTCATAAAGCTTTGCACGATGTAATCGGCACCCATTTCCGACGTCACCTTGGCATAAAGCCCGATGGCCACGCCCGCGATGCCTGCGATGCCGGATCCCAGCCCAAAGGTCAGCATGTTGATCTTGTCAGGGTTGATCCCCATGGACGCCGCCATTCCGGGGTTTTGGGTCACGGCCCGGACCTCTAGCCCCAATCGCGTGCGTTTTAGCACAAAGAGGATCAGGCAAAGGAAGATCAGCGCGAGGATGAAGATCGCTATGCGAATATAGCTGATTTGCACCACGTCACTAAAGACCAGCGCCCCGTCCAGCCACTCTGGCGCGGTCAATGGGCGGGCCTGCGTGCCAAAGATGTTTTTGGCCAGTTGTTGCAGCGCGATGGAGATGCCGAAAGTGGCCAGCAGCGTTTCCAGCGGGCGATGGTACAGGTGACGGATAACCAGCCGTTCCATCGTGACGCCCGCACCAAAGGTGATCGCAAAGGCCAAGGGCAGGGCGATGATGATCGACAGCGTGTAATCGGGTATAAAAAGCTGCACCACATAGCCGGTATAGGCCCCCATCATGATGAATTCACCATGGGCCATGTTGATAACCCCCATCACGCCAAAGGTGATCGCCAACCCGATTGCCGCCAGAAAATAGATCGAGGCGAGTGAAAGCGCATCAAGCCCCAGATCGGCAGCCTGCCCCACCGCCACGCGGGTTTCGACCGAGGCGAGCGCCTGCTCTGCAGCGTTTGTGATGGCGGGGTTTTCTTCGTCATAGGTTTCGAAAAAGACGAAGTGCGCCAGTGTTGCGTCGCGGTCGGCCTCTGTCACCAATGGCGGGACCGTGCCAGCGGCAGCAAGGTTCGCGTAGGCCGCTGCGCGGGCTGTATCGGTGTTCAATTGGGCGACGGGAACGCCGCCCACGCGTCCTGCGATGATGTTCGCTTCGAGAGATGTGCGGATCGTAGTGGCGGTCGTGCGTGGCGGTGCCAGATCAGCGGCGACAAGCAGCGCATAGGCGTCGTCCTTTGAAATCGTGTCACCCGGGGTCAAGACCCCGGCCACGTTAACATCGGTCGGAATATCTTCGGCAATCGCAGCGCTGGTGGACAGGATCTGGTTCAGCACTGCGCGGGCCTCTACGCTGGTATCGGTCGACAGGCTATTGATCGCCGCGATCCGGTCAGCGTCGTTTTCAGCAAAGCTGGCCGAGAGGAAGTTGGCGAGCTGGATTTTGCGCGCCTTCAGGGCGGCGTCAGGTTCATCCGCGACAGAGGCGAGAAGCGGCGCAAGCTGGCTGGCCTCTGGCCTGCGTGCGATGGCGGCGATGGCGGTTTGCCGTCTGGCGAGATCAGGATCGGTCAGTTGGAACTGGACCAGCGCGGTGCCGATCACACGGCGCACACCGCCATTTGGTTTCAACTGGGTGAAATCAGCCACCGGCGCGCTGCTTTCCGCATCCGTATCAACATCGCGCAGCGCAAGCGTGTTACTATTCTTTGTCGCAATGAAAAACAGCCCGTCAGCATCGCGCTGCCAGACAGATTTATCCTGCCATTGCTCAAGAAAGACAGGCACCTGAGGCAGGCCGGATGCGACAAGGGCGTCCAGTGCTGTCCCGACCGTTTGCCGCCCGGGAGAGGCGATTTCATCGGCGTGGGTTTGCAGCAGGTTTTGCAGATCCTGCGCTTGGGCAGCCGGGGCAAGCCCGATCAACAGGGCGCAGAGGGTAAGGATGCGATGCATGGGAATTCCGGTTCGGGGGCCGGGTGCGCCGTGATGCACCCGGCGGGCCGTTTTAGTAGTTAGAGGTCAGCTGGACGCATGTCTCGGTCTCGGTGTTGTACATACCGCAGCCAAGGTCTTTCCAATCCGACATCAGCACAGCGCTTTCAGGCAGGAAGTCGGTCCAGGCGTCGCCTGCGACTTCTTCGGTCTGGCTGATGATGTCGAACTGGCCATCGGCCTGAATTTCACCGATCAGCACCGGCTTGGCCAGATGATGGTTCGGCAGCATCACGGCAGTACCGCCGGTCAGGTTCGGGAATTCCTGCCCGTACATCGCTGTACGCACGGCGTCCACATCGGTGGTTTCGGCATCCGTCACCGCGTTTACCCACATGTTGAAGCCGATATAATGGGCCTCCATCGGGTCGTTGGTGACACGATCTTCACCCGCGAAAGCTTTCCATGCTGCGATAAAGTCAGCATTCGCATCGCCTTCTGCGGATTGGAAATAATTCCACGCCGCCAGATGTCCAACCAGATTGGATGTATCAAGGCCAGAAAGCTCTTCTTCACCGACAGAGAAGGCGACGACAGGAATGTCATCGGCAGACACACCAGCGGCGGCCAGTTCCTTGTAGAAACCGATATTTGCGTCGCCATTGATGGTGGAGATCACACCCACCTGCTTGCCATCTTCGCCCAATGCGACCACGTCAGCCACGATTGTGGCCCAGTCGGAGTGACCAAAGGGGGTGTAGTTCACAAAGATATCTTCTTCGGCGATGCCGTTATCCTGCAGATAGCTTTCCAAGATGTTGTTTGTGGTGCGGGGATAAACGTAATCAGTGCCCAGCAGCGCGAATTTTTCGACACCCAGCTCTTCAAGGAAGTAATCTGTGGCCGGAATGGCCTGCTGGTTCGGGGCGGCCCCGGTGTAGAAGACGTTTTTCGAGCTTTCCTCGCCCTCGTACTGAACCGGATAGAACAGCAGGCCGTTCAATTCCTCGATCACAGGCAGGACAGATTTCCGCGAGACGGAAGTCCAGTTGCCAAAGATCACGTCCACCTCATGCACGGTCAGCAGCTCACGCGCTTTTTCTGCAAAAAGTGGCCAGTCAGAGGCAGGGTCCACGACCACGGCTTCAAGCTGACACCCCAGAAGGCCGCCCGCTGCATTTTGCTGTTCGATCAGCATCAACATGGCATCTTTCAGCGTCGTTTCCGAAATCGCCATAGAACCGGAAAGAGAGTGCAGCACGCCGACCTTGATCGGATCGGCACAATCTTGTGCGGTAACCATGGTTGTGCTGGCCAGTAGAGTAGCGAAAACAGACGCACTCAGTGATTTGATATTGGTCATCTTTACAATGTCCCCCTGTCGTTGCTGCGGTGCCCTGTGCAGGGGCGCGGCCGGATGATATCAGGACCCCGCAACAGTGATGTTGTAGTCGTGCAAGGGGCGGATTCTGCCAGGAAGAACCCCTTGCGCGGCGATTGATGTCTCAATGGACGGTCTATGGGTAATTGCCGCAACGCAGCGAGTCTCTTGCTGCGCGCTCAAAATTGAGGCGAAATAGTTAACTTGTGCGTTTTCGGGCTAATTTGCGGGCATCTGCATGTAAATTAATCATTTTACTAAGATTGATCCCTCTGTGCGTGCGTATGCGCAATGATGCCCGGTAGGGTGGTGTGTTCTTTCCTTTGCAAGAACCGGCGAATTCCCGCCACTTAGGGGGTAAAACCAGTGCTCGCGCAAAAGATGAGTAATGCGTTTCCTGCAATACTCCTGATACAATTCTCCTACAGATAGAAAATGAATTCTAATGGTTGGGGGAAATCAAATGAGTTTTCATCGTACAAGCTTTCTTTTCGGCACCTGGGGTGACGACGTATTGACGGGCACCGCAGGGCGCGACGTTGTTTTCGGCTTTTGGGGCAATGACACGATTTCGACTGGTGCAGGTGATGACATCATCTTTGCGGGCTGGGGAAATGATGTGATTGCAGGTGGCGCAGGCAGCGACACGATCAGCGGTGGCCGTGGTTTTGATACTGTAACCTATGCAGGCAGCATTGCCGCATACGATATTTCGATTGGCACCGGCTGGTTCGGTCAGACGACCGTCAGCACAGCAGGGGATACTGATCGGCTCACAGGGGTTGAGGCGCTGTATTTCGCGGCAGAGGACTACACCTTGTTTCTGGACGGTACGAATAACGCTGTCCTTGCGGCTGACGACGCGCGCTCGTTCGAAGAAGGCAACGAAAACACTCTGGCTGCCATCAACACGCTGTTTCTTCTGTCGAACGATCAGGAATTCGATGGCGACACGATGACTGTCACGGCTGTCTCAGCGACGAGCACAGCAGGGGTCGCGGTATCGTTGAGCGGCCAAACAATTACCTATGAAATCGGCGATTTCTTCGACAGCCTGGGAGAAGGTGAAATCGCTACTGATACCTTTACCTATACCGTCGATGACGGCAAAGGCGGCACGGATACGGCCACGGTAACACTCACCATAACGGGCAAGAATGATGCGCCGACACTGACGGCAAGCAGCGTCACGATCAACGAAAACACCACGATCATCGCCGCAGACATCAGCGCCACGGATGTGGACAGCGATACGCTGACTTATAGCATCAATGGTGCGGATGCCGCGCTGTTCAACATTGACGCGATGACTGGGGCGCTGACCTTCATCAATGCGCCCGACTTTGAAGCCCCTGACGATGCGGATGGGGATAACGTCTATGACGTTACGATCTCTGTCAGCGATGGTGCCCTGAGCGCGAGCGAGGATATCACCGTCACGGTTGCCGATGTGGATGAAACCCCGGCGTTTGAGGCGCGGATCAACGAATTCCACTATGACAACGCTGGCGATGATGTGGGCGAGTTTATTGAAATTCGGGTCAATGCCGGGGCCGATATCTCGGGTGTTGTGGTTGAGCTTTATAACGGCAATGGCGGCGCGGTTTATGATACGCTGACCCTGATGGACGATGCGGTGCTGGGTACGGGCAGCGACAGCCAGTACGACTATTACGTGATCAACCTGCCTGTGAACGGCCTGCAAAACGGCTCACCTGACGGAATCGCGCTGTCAAATGACGGCGCACTGATCGAATTCCTTAGTTATGAGGGCAGCTTCACCGGAGCGGGCGGCACTGCCAACGGGGTGACCTCTACAGATATCGGCGTGTCTGAGCCGAATGACACCGCCATCGGTGACAGCCTGCAACGCAATGATGACGGCACATGGGCCGAAGCGGCCCCCAATACCTCTGGCGCGGCAAATGACACTGGCGGGACGACATCCGCGCGGATCAATGAATTTCACTACGATGATGTCAGTACCGATGACGGCGAGTTCATCGAAATCCGGGTGAACACCGGCGAAGATGTCAGCGGGCTGAGCGTCGACCTTTATAACGGCAATGGCGGCGCCTCTTACGAAACCCTGTCTGTCAGCGACGGCGTCATGACCTCGGACGGCACCTATGATTACTACGTGCTTGAGGCCGGGGTGACCCCCGGCTTTGGCAGCATCCAGAACGGCCCGGACGGGATCGCCCTGTCCGATAACGGCACGGTCGTCGAATTCATCAGCTATGAGGGCGAAATCACCGCAACTAATGGGCCCGCAGCGGGCCTGACCTCGACCGATATCGGCGTCGGGGAAACAAACAGCACACCCGAAGGGCAATCGCTGCAGATCGATGCAAACGGCAACTGGGTTGGGCCGATCGACGAAACAAAAGGGGCGGCGAATGAACCTGTCATCACCCCGGGCGAAGACCGGCTGATCAGCGAAATCCAGGGCAACGGCGATGCTTCAACCTTGCAAGGTCAGACCGTGAATGTAGAGGCTGTCGTCACACATATTGTCTCGAACGGCTATTACCTGATGGAAGAAGACGCCGACCAAGACGGCGATGCATCCACCTCCGAAGGCGTCTTTGTTTTCACCGGCAGCGCGCCCACGGTCAGCGTAGGCAACCTTGTCGCCATCACGGGCGAAGTCGAGGAATTCTTTGGCCAGACCCAGATCACTAATGTCAGCGCGACGGTGGTGATCGCGGCACTGGTTGCCACGCCCACGGCGGCGCAGATCACCCTGTCGCCCAACGCCGCCCCCGATTACGAGGCGGTCGAAGGCATGTTGGTCAACGTCACCAGCGGCACGCCTGACCCGCTGACCGTGATCGAGAACTTTAACTTTGATCGCTTCGGTCAGCTTGTCATCAGCGCAGGCGTGCAGGTCCAGCCAACCCAGATTTACGACGCCCAGACCGAAGCCGCCGAAATCGCCGACCTGCAAGAGCAGAACGCAAACAACCGGCTGATCCTTGATGACGGCGACGGATCGCAGAACCCTGACCAGTTCGAATTCGTTCCGGGCGGCCCGGGGGATAACGGCAACGGCTATCTGGACAGCGGTGATGATTTCAGTGACGGCGGATCGACTATCCGGCTGGGGACGGAACTGACCGACGGGGTCGAAGGCGTGATGTCCTTTGCCTTTGGCGACTACCAGCTTGTCGTGACTGAAACGCTGGATATCGACGAAAGCACCAATTCCGGCGCGCGGCAGGATACGCCCGACGATGTGGGCGGCACACTACAGGTCGCCAGCGTCAACGTGCTGAATTACTTCTCGACTATCGATGTTCCCGGTGCTGGCTCCGGCCCCGGCAACCTTGATCCACGCGGCGCAGATACGCCCGATGAACTGCTGCGCCAGACCGAAAAACTGGTCGCCGCGATCACCGGAACAGAGGCCGAAGTCTTTGCCCTGCAAGAGATCGAAAACGGTGGCTTTGGCCCCGACTCTGCGATCCAGACCTTGGCCGATGCTTTGAATGTCGAAGCGGCGCTGACAGGCTCGGGCGCAAATTACGCCGTGGCCGATCCAACCACAGATGCAGGTTTCATCGGGACAGACGCCATCACCACGGGCATCATCTATGACGCCAACGCGGTCACGCTGCTGCATAGCGATTACATCACCTATACCGAATCTTCTGCCGCGACGACATTCTCGCTGGCCGAAGTGCTGCACCCCTTCGTATCCTCAAGCGATCGGATTGGTGATTTTCAGCGCAACCGCCCCTCTGTCGCCGCAACCTTTGAAGACAACGCAACGGGTGAGACCTTCACCGTTGTATCGTCTCACTTCAAATCAAAAGGCGACAGCAACCTGCAAGACCTTGCCGAGGCGGCTCAGGCCTACCTAGACGGGGGGGGCATGGGCATCACCCAGGCAGATATCGACGCGTTGATCAACGATCCCAACTACGATCAGGGCAATGGGCAAGGTTACTGGAATCAGGTCCGGCTGGATGCGGCAATCGAACTGAACGACTGGATCGAGAGCACCTACAACGGCGGCGGCGCAACAAACTACGTTCTGCTGGGCGATCTGAACGCCTATGCAGAGGAAGACGCGGTGCAGTATCTGGACGATGATGCAGGGCTGAATGACCTGATCGACGATTTCATCGGTCAGGACGATGCCTATAGTTTCGTCTTTGACGGGCAGCGCGGCACGCTGGATCAGGGGCTGGCGGATGACGTCTTTGCTGATTTTGTCACTGGCGTGACCGAATGGCATATCAACGCGGATGAACCGGACCTGATTGGGTACGATACATCCTTCACTAATCCCGATTTCTACAATGATGGGGTCTATGGTGCATCCGACCACGATCCGTTGATCATCGGTCTGGACTTTGGCAGTGGACTGTTATCAGCCTGACAAAAGGGGCGCGGTGGGTTCTTCTCCCGCGCCTTTGCCTCAGCCTGTGATCGCGTACCAAGAGGCGATGATCGCGCCGATATCGGCGACCTCATAGGCAAAAACACAGGTTTCAACCCCGATATAGGCAATGGCAATCGCCGCGCCGCTTTCTGCCGCGCCTTCGACACAGACCAGCATCGGATCGGTTTGCGTGCCAACCAACGCCTTGTGACGCTTGCGAAATGCAGCGGCCTGATCGTTCAAAACGGTCTGCAACAGCGCTGTATTGCCCTGCTCTTCCACAAGGCTCCGACGAGAGGTCCACATATACGCCGACATATGGGCGACATTGGCCCGAAGAAAGCGCTGCATCGGCGGGGCAGGTTGGGCATCACGGTCGATGTTCCAGAAATCGGCCAGACCTGCAGCAGAGATCCCAGCATCCGCGCTACCACCCAGCGGGCGCGGCGGCAGGTTGCGCACCGTGACGCGGGTCGCGGCAACGCAAAGCAAGGTTAGCATATCACCTGCGGCATGCACGATTTCAGGCTCTTCACGAGCAAAGGGTTTGCCAATGACATTGGCCGCCTCTGGCAGATTGCCCGAAACCTCAGCAATGCCACGCAACCTGCGGCCGGCGACCACCATGCTCAGGTTCACGTCATCAATGCCGAACAGCAATGTGCGTTCCAGCACTGTGTTGTCGATTTCGTTCAGAATGGCGACGAGCGCGGGTGGATCACCCCCCTGAGAGATAACCCGGGCACCGGCAATATATACCTCGTCCTCTGCAATCAGCGCAGCAAGCTTATTTGCCAAGGCCGTCATATCAGTCACTACGTTAATCCTACCTCAGTCATTCTCTACTCTACGCGATTAACCACCGCTGCTGATCTTATCAAGACAGGGGCGGGCATCTTCAAGAAACGTATCGATATCCAGACCTGCGCTACACACACAGCACAGCACATCTGTCGGTTCATGGCTGGCGCGCAGGAAAATCTTGATTTCGCCTTTCCCGGCGACGATGGCAGCCCCCCCGGGCTTTTGTCCAAAGGGGACTTTTTTGTCAGTCCCCAGCGCCAAAGCAGCCTCAGAGCAAAGCTTGTCCAACGCTTCGCGCCGCAGCTGGGTTGTCGTGTTGGTCACAAGGATCATCTGGGTCGACAGATCGGCAAAGGCAAGCGTCTCGCATTCCGCGAATTTGCCTTCCAGCGTGTCTAGCGCTTCCATCACCATGATTACACCGCCCTTAGTTGCGTGGTCATCCACTGACTACGGCAAAAAAAGGCTGGGTGGAAGCGGTCTTCCGACGTTAGCTGTCGCGTAAGATTGGGGAATTGACCGCGCTGGCGTCTGCTGCGGGACGTTCACGCTCTGCCTTGTCGCCTGCTAACGGACGCTGAACACGCCGGGGGGCCACGGCGCGGGCGACCGGGGCCGGAACGCCATCTGCATAGTTATACAAAGGTTTATCCGTCCGGGCCGCGATTTTCGTCAGCTCGTCGATCATCTCGATCATGTGATTGACAAAGGGGCCTGCACCGCTGGCATCCCATTTGTCATAATCTTCGCCTGCCTCAAGTGCGTGTAGCAGCGAAATCGGGAAAGTTCCGCCAAACATGCCTTCGGTCTCGCGGCGGACGCGTTTGAAAACACGGCGACGGTCCTTGTCGGTCGTCAGCTTATCGAAACGGGTGATCAGCAGAATCGAATTTTCGCGGACGGCGTCGGGCATCGAATCCCAGACGGCAGCCTCTGACTGACGCCAGGCCTGGGTCGCATGGGTGCACCAGATCACAGCGTCCACTTCGGTCAGCATACGTTCCCACACTTCGGACGACATGTTCGGGTCAGAAATGCCCGGAAAATCGATCAAATCGCACACGTCCAGAATATCGGCTTCCATGAACAGACGAATGACGCGGGTTTCTTCGACCGGGATGCCTTCCAATTGGGTCAGCGATACGGGTTCGGTCGAGCCATCGATATCTACGCGGTAAGGCGCGTCGGTTCCAAAGGAAATCCAAACCGGCGACAGGCGTGTCGCCGTGACTTTTTCCGGCAGAGGGCGGGCACCCATCAAGAGGTTGGACAGTGTGCTTTTTCCCGCACTGAATTCACCCATCAGCGCGATGCGTGGTTTGCGCGGGCCACCTGCGGCGGCGGTCTGATCACTCATAGAGTTGTTCCTTAAGCTTCAGCAGGTACGTTGTCGCTAAGCTCTTCGAAGATATAATCGAACAGCTCTTCGCGTTCCTGCTGCGCAGTAATCCCGAAAATGTCTTCTAAATCGTCAACATTCACACTGGATTTTTCGCTGATATCGGTCAGGAAGCCACGCTGCTCTGCCAAAAAGTCGCGCAATTCGCGCTCGGCCATGCCGCGGATATCCTCCGCTTGCCGGACCTTTAGCTCATCAACGATAGGCGCTGTTTCCGCTTCGATCAAATCATAGAAACCGCTGGCAAATGCACGATAGCCCTTGCGGCGTTTCCACCAGCCCTTCCACCATGACGTTTGAAGATCCAGCGCAATTGTCTTGCCCAATTGGACTGGCGCCGGGATTTCGGGCGATGCCGGTGGTGTAATCGCAAAGTTTTCAACCTGAACACCAAAGGCAGACCGATAGGTATCGGCCAGATCCTGTGCCGCACTGTTGAACACCTGATCACAGGCAGAGGCCACATTGCGGCGCATTACCTGGTAGCTGGTACGCAGCAGCATACGCAGACCATCGGGGCTATATTGCCATACCTCATCTTCACCATTGTTTTCCAGATGCTGAAGCAAGGATTCAAGCGCACGATCCAAGAACCGCTTGTGGGACTGATCTACACGCGATCCGAACTGCTGAAAAACAATGTCCAACCGGTCATTAAGATATTTCAGGTTATCCGTCTCAAGCGTTTCCAGATGTCGCATCAGCTCGTGAGGCGGCATGACCTGCGCCTGTTCGCCATCCAACCGCATCGATACCATCGAGTTAGAGGCACGGACGCCGCCCACAAGGTTCAATGCGCGCTTGCGCGAGGCGCTTAGCACCTCTGCGCCGGGACCTTCGGCAATCCGCTCGGACAGGGCACGGTACAGCTGCGGAACGCCCGACAGATGCCAGACAAGCTCGTTGCTTTCCATGCCGGCTGTATCAGCGTCCAATGATGCCTCTGCCCAGTTGAACATCGCTTCTGCGCTTTCAGACACGATATCGTTCAGGTTCTCGGACAGGGCGATATTGGCCCAATAGGCACTGCCGAAAATCAGCTCAGGCTGTTCCGGGCCGTTGTTGTCGGCAAGAGTCTGCAAAATGCTGTCGCGGATTTCCGGCACTTGCTCGCCCGGGTTCGACAATTCATCGATCCGGTTCACAAAGATGATGACCTCACGGGATTTCACATTCGCGATCAGGCGGATCAGCCCCATATCCATCGACGTCAGCGCCTGATGGGCAGAGAGCACCACAACACAGATACGGCTATCACGCAGGGCGTTAATCGTGATCTGCTCGCGCATCATGAACGTATCGTTCACGCCGGGCGTGTCACGCAGGCACAGGGGCATCGGAATTGCATCTGCCTTCAGATACAGATCGGCGGATTTGGTAATATCGGCGAATTGACCCTGCTGGTCCTCTTCTTCCATATCCTCGAAATCATCGCCCATGCAGACATAGCGCTGCACAAGATCATCGTTCAGTTCCGCATAACTATGTTTCTGGCCCAGCAGCAGTTCGAATTTGCGGCCAAGGCGCGCTTTGGTCTTGTCGCGCATTTCGGCAATTTGCACGCGCACCTTTTCCAGCTCTTCATCGGCA
The DNA here is from genome assembly GCF_046640325.1 of Loktanella agnita. Taxonomy (NCBI): domain Bacteria; kingdom Pseudomonadati; phylum Pseudomonadota; class Alphaproteobacteria; order Rhodobacterales; family Roseobacteraceae; genus Loktanella; species Loktanella agnita. The sequence goes on from NZ_JBJMBF010000008.1 coordinate 37,592, forward strand.
CCGGCACGGGCGGACAGTTCGCCAATGCGGCCACCGTTTTCGACCAGATGGTCCCATTCACCTTGGCTAAAAAACTGGAACGTTGCAGTCGGGGCATCAACCGGCAGTGGCGCGTTCAGGTGCAGCGACGTCACAACCGAGGTCCACGGGTTCACATCGGCAGGCAGCAGATCGGGACGGCCAACCATTGCATTCACAAGTGACGTCTTGCCCGATTTGATCTGGCCGATCATCGTGATGCTCGGCTCGAACATGCGCAGTTGCTTGATGAGCTTACCGGCCTTCTTCTCAGCCTCGGAGCCGCCAAGCTTCACCACATCCGCAAGGGTCGCTTCAAGATCAGTGACTTCGTCATGGAATGCCTCAAGCTTTTCCAGACCAAGCCGCATGAAAGGGTGGTGCGCTGCAGGGACTTTGTACCCATCCCCTTTTGTCAGCTCTTCCATCTTCATTCTTGTTCGTCCTCAATCAACCGTATTGGCACCACCATTAGCAGTTGTTCGCCGCTTCGCCAAATCACGACACCACTACTGATTTTATTGCGCTAATGGAAACAGAGTAGCGCGGCAAAAATATGGCGAAAACTTTAACAACCCCTTGGCAAGGGCAGGTGTCAGGCGGCAAGATCCGCCTGTAATTCGTGCTTTAGTTGCAGCAAAAGGCTCAGCGCCTCGATCGCCGCACTATCGCGTTTTTCCATCTGCATCAGCTGAACCAGATCGGCCGCGTCCAGTGCCGCATCACGCGCCTGTATCAGCAAAGGATCGGCGTCATCCCCGTTTTCATTAAGGTATTCGCTGAGCCACTGCACATGTTCAACCGCCTTGGCGATGATCTTTGCAGGCGCCGCGTCGCCCGTTTTTTCGGCGAGATCAAGCAGTGCGCGGCTCTCTGTCATGATGTATTGCAGGGCGTTTTCATAGGCCATGCGGGTCGCCGGGAGCAGGACAACAACGTCGGATTCTTGTTGTGCCGCAAGGGGTTCTTCTGCGCGGGTTTCCGCTGGGTCAACAGCGGGTTTCGGCGTTTCGACTTTCGCAACAGTGGATGCGATGGCTGTTTCAATTTCGTCTGCAGACGAATCAACTGATTCGGGTTCGACCGGGAGCGAAGGCACTGCGGTTACAGGGGTTTCCGCTTTGGGCGCAGCCGCTTTCAGCAGCTCGGCGTGCTGGTGTAGCAGAATATCGGCCATATCAACGGCTGACTGGCGACCTTGTTCGACTTGTTTCAAAACAGAAGAAATCAGCGAAAGTCCGCCGCTTGCCCGCATTTTTGCTTTATCGACGGTCCCGTCAGGCCGGCGTGCGGCCAGCGCTTGCAGGGTGGCGATTGGCAGAATCTGAGTAAATTCGTCCACGGCAACGGCGCGTACAGCGTCCATCGTGCTATCCATGATGCCGTTGGCTTGCAGAAAATCCGCCTTGGTGAGCATCAAGAATGAATGGTCCTTGATGAGATCCGGCATTTGCCCCCAGATCGACTGTTCGGTCTGGTTAAAGCCCTGACTGCACCACAAGGCGACATCGCAACGCTTGGCGGCCCATTGGGTTGCGCGATGCAGTGATGTCGCATCGTCCGGTGTCACGATCTCCAGCACTGAAATTTTGGTCAATGCGGGCAGTGCCATGCGCATTTCGACAAAGACAGGGGACAGCTCTGCGATTTCATGGGCGTCGGTGGATGCAAGCGTGATCTTCGACCCATCCGACAATGTGCAGATGCTTTCGGCCACATCGCCATATGTCAGCTGCAATGTCGGAAGCTGTACATTTTGCTTTAGTACATCTGCGCCAACGAGCAGATTTAACAGGGTGGATTTCCCTGACCCCGGAAACCCCATGATCCCCAGCCGGACGGGTTTGCGCAGACGTTCAAGCAGTTGTATCGCACGCTGCTGAACGTCTTCAGGCAGCAGCTCAGAAGCTACTGCCTGTGTGAGCTCTTCTTGAACCCGGTTCCCCAAAGATTGATTCGACATTATTTGCCTCCAGCGGCAACCTTAGCTGGTGGTGCAGTCTCTTCAACCTCCTCTAGTTTATTTTCATGCGGCGTATTGGCAGGTTGAACCTCGGACATCGCGGCGTTTCCGTAGCCATCATCTGAACCGGATGCTGCAACCTGCCCATCTTCCAGCTCTACCACGCGGGTGACGCCAGTGCCGTGTACGTCGACATGGCCGACAGGCTTGGCGCGGATGGCGCGGATCACCGGTTTGTTGTGGTTCAGTTTGATCACCGAGAATGAACAATTATCCTGATCAGGATCGCCCAGCTCTTCAATAGCTTCCAACAGATAGCCGCAAATCTCGGCGCTCTTGCGGCGACGATAGCGGTGCAGGATCTTCTGGATTTTCTCGTCTTCCAGATATTGCAGACCGTCCGAAGACACCACCACGATATCGCCGACTTCCAGCTGGAATGGCGTGTTGGGGCAGTCTGATTTGGCCACGCGGTCGCCCAAAATTACAGAGGTCAGGCAATTGCGGTCAGGGTGATTGCGGCCAGCTTCGGGATCAATCAGACCCTGTTTGACCATAAAGTCGATCTGAGGGGCCATCGAATGGTCCTCGTTCAACTGCTGCATCTTGCCGCCGCGATAATGGTACAGCGGGCTGTCACCAATCGACATCCAGAACAACCGGTTCTCGATCAGCACAAGCGAGACAAGCGTCGCCCCCATGCCACGGGTTTCCGGATGATCCATGACATATTCACGGACACAATTGTTGGCATTGACCGCTGCCGAGGTCAGATATTTCGGGATTTCGGTTTCGAAATCGTTGAAATTCGCGCTCTGGAACTTCAGCTCGCTAAAGACCTCTGTGACAACAATCTTACTCGCCACGTCACCGGCAGCATGGCCACCCATACCGTCGGCCAGCACGACAACACCGCTGTCCATGCCAAAAGGAAAATCCGTGACAATCGCATCTTCTTGATAGTCACGTCCGCCCTGACAAATCGCCGAAGCGACGTCAAAACGAGGTTCAGGCGATCGCCACATCTTCGTCCTCCCCATTTGCGCTGCCAGCCCAGTTGAACGATTTATCACACAGGGCCACAAAGCGCAGAACGGTCTCGCCAATACGAATAACGTCACCGGATTTCAGCATTTCATTGCTGATCAGCGGCTTGTTATTCAGGCGCACAATGTTTGATTTACCACCATGCCCAAGGAAGAACTCATGCCCTTCGGGGTCATAGACAATAGCAGCGTGATTGGTCCGCGAGATCGAGTTGTCGCCAAAATCAAGCTGAACAGCCTGATCTTCGCCACGTCCGATCTGCGACATCCCTGCTTTCAGGGCAAAGCTCTCGCCACGGCCGGGGCCTTCGGCGACAACAATCCATCCCACAGGAAACTTAGCGCGGGGTGCCGCAGCAACCGCAGGGGCAGAAGGTTTCTGCGCGTCATTAAACAGATCGACCACATCGCCATCGGATTTTTCAAAACCAATCAGGCGGGTCTTGGTCCGGCGGGACCGGGCCGGTGACCGGGACGCCGCAGCAGATGCGGTGGCCGCCGGTGCAGGTGCTGCGGGTGCGCGGGTTGGCAGTTCCGGTGCCTTGCTGGGCAGTTCCGACGACGGTGCATCGTCATCCATATCCCAGATATTGACAGATTTCGGCTCTTCCGTCTTGGCGACCTGCGGTTCGATCACGCGCGTCCGGGTTGGCCGGGCGGGGGCAGGTGCCGCAGGGGCTGCGGCGACGGGCGGCTCGTGGTTCACCTTGGAATTGATATTCGTCAAAATATCGGTAACCGCAGGGGGCTCGCCACGTCCGCCACGGCGCACGGCCACACTGTCATCGAACGAACCGCCAGCGGTCCGGCTGGGGGAAGCGTCGGAACGTTCATCACCCCGTTTTTTGCCAATGAGATCACGAATGAATTTCATCTTACATACCTTCCGATTTGCTGCGCGATCGACACCCGGCGGAGCGTCAGCCACGTATTAGTCATCACTGCCCGTATACCTCAGTTGGGATGCCCAGGTGCTTTCTCCGCGCAACACGGCAAAAGTGAATAGTTCAGTCCCGTTTTCCAGCTCGCGCTCAAAGATATCTCGTAGTGTCTGACGTCCGCTAATTTCTTCGCCCGTGCTGATATAGGACACAAGAACATCGCCTTCTTCAAGAACGCCGGCAAGCGATGCTGGGGCTTCCGCCACAGTCGTCCGCCAGTTGTTTCCTGCAAAGACAGTTTCAAACCGTACACCATTCAACAAAGTCGTTTCTTGCACAACAGGCACAATCCAGTCGCGATTCAGCAGATCACCCGATACAGGGTTCAGCGTGCCAAAAGTCACTTCAAGAGTGGGCGCTTCTGCCCCGGCATTGCTTTGCTCACGCAGAACGCCGGGAATTTGGTCAATCGCACTGATCGCAACACCGTTGACCGACATGATCATCAGGCCAGTCTGCACCCAGACAGGGGCCACGTCGCCAATATCACCAATAACCGGGGAATCAGGACCTGCAGGTGCGAAGGGGAGCTGCACGCTCCAGCTTGATTCGACACCGGTGCTTGGTGGGACAACCTCGTTTCCGGGAGTTACTGCCGCGATCTCGACGTCTGGGCCGATGCCGACAGCGGATACATCATCCGGGGTGTCGGGCAATGCGACTTCAGCCGTTTCCGTATCGGCAGCAGGGCGACCATTGGCCTGATCAGGGAATGCAACACTTGCTTCCGGCTCAGTGACTTCTGGACGCGGAGTGTCTAACGGCTCTGGCAGCGGCTCTGGCGCGGCGGCCAGTTCTACACTGTTCGGGCGGCTCGATGGGCGCACATCTGGTGTGGGTTGCGCTTCGCTTGCCGGGGCTTCGACGATTACAGGCGTAGGGGTGCTTGGCTCTTCGACGATTTCCGGGGCAGCCTCATCCACGATTACGGGCGCAGGCGCCACTTCGGGTTCAGTGACGGGGAGCTGCGCGACTTCGGACGCGATCACCGTTGGTGTCGTCACCGCAGGGGGCGTTTGCACCTCAGCGACGGGTGCTGCGTCTTCGCCACCGCCCATCATCATAACGCCGACACCCGCAACAATCGCAAGAACGGCAGCTGTGCCCAAGAGCAACGGCATTTTCGATTTCTGCGCCGGGGCTGTCTCTGCCGCACCAGCGGGGACGGCGGTATCAGCTGCCGGGTTCACGACATTCAGCGCGGTCACATTGCCTGCATTGCCATCCATTGCATCCAGCCACGCACGGGCGGATTGCAGACGGTCCTTGGGCAGAACAGCGAGCGATTTGTCGATGGCCGCAAGGAAATTGTCATCATACTCCGGGAAACGACCCGCAAGAGGATTATAGGGGTCCTTATCACCAGAGGCGATAGCGGCCAGACGGGCCTGACTGTTCGGGGGCACATCCCCGTCGATCAGGTGAAAGAACGTCGCACCCAACGCATAAAGGTCACTGCTGGGGCTCTGTTCAGAGCCAGCAATATAGAATTCCTGTGGCGAGTAGCCGTCCTTGACCACACGCAGGGCCGAAAGAACGCGACTTTGCTTGGTGGCCTCTTCACGGGCGGCACCAAAATCGATCAGAACCGGATGGAAATCCTGATTGATCAGGATGTTATCGGGCGAGATGTCACGGTGCAGAATGCCCTGATCGTGAATAAAGCCAACCGCGCTCAGCACTTCCTTGAGGATGGTGCGAATCTGTGCGGGGACCAGCCCGTGATTGGGGTCTTCGATCGTGTCCAACAGGTCACGGCCTTCGACGAAATCAAGCGCCATATAAGCCGTGTCGTTGTCTTCGAACACCTGGTGCACGCCCACGATATTGGGATGGTCCAGCTTGGCAAGGCTGCGGGCCTCTTGCACGAACAGGCGGACAATCGACTTCAGCTCGTTCTGGTGAGCACGTGAGCGTGCCTGCACAACATAACGGCTACGGCGGCAGAAAGCGCCGGGAAAACATTCTTTGATAACGATCTTACGGTCGAGGCTATCCTTGGCAAGGTAGGTGATGCCAAAACCGCCAGCGTTGAGGAAGCTCTCAATAGTGTACTGGCCGTGCATCAACTTTGTGCCCGGTTTCAGCTCATCTACGAAGCCGTCCTTATCGTCTGCGTTGTCTTTTATTTGCGCCTTACCCATCTCACATCCAGCTCTCAGCTTAAAAGGCGATCCCGGAAAACCCGATCACCCCCATTTGTCTAGTCTCATTCAAATTGGGCCAAAAAGTGACGCCAACTTGTTGTTTCGAGGTTCACAATCTAGGATTTCCCCAAGCGAACCCACGCGTTCTAGTAGTACCCTCAGGCAAGTTTTCGCCGATTGCCACCTATTTCAACCTTTAAGTGATGATTTCCTTATCAAGGTGTGCATGCGCCTGTTTCTGTGGCGCAGAAATCACCCTTTTTCGATAGTTTTCAACCATTAAGGTAGTGCCTCAGCCAAACTCCCAGCGTCCAAAACGCGAATCACTCGCGAATCTGCTCGCCCTTTGCGCGACAGAATGCCGATGCCAGGCAGCCGATCTGCTATATCGAGACAGCCTTCAGGTTTGAAGCCCCGACCGTTGTAAATGACGTAATGTTGAGGCATCACCAAGGCACGATAGCGGGGGCAAAAATGACGCGTGTGTTGATCAACGGATTCGGTCGGATTGGTCGCACGGCGCTCAGGGCCTGGATGTCGGGCAAATGGCCCGGAATCGACATCGTCGGAATCAACGATATCGCAGCACCCGATCTATGTGCCCATCTCTTTGCTTATGATAGTGTGTTCGGTCCCTATCCGGGGCGGGCAGAACTTGATGGCGACATGCTCGTGATCGACGACAGGCGGTTCCCGCTTTATCGGACGCCGGATATTGGAACGCTTGACCTGTCGCTGGTCGATATCGTGATGGAATGTACCGGCAAGGCGGACACACGGGATATTGCAGAACGCGGGCTGGGGGCCGGGGCGGGGGGCATCCTGATTTCCGGACCGTCTGCTGCCGCTGATTTGACGATGGTGCTTGGGGCAAATGATCATCTGTTGGCCAACCAGCCCATCGTTTCGAACGCCTCTTGTACGACTAACGCATTGGCGCCGCTGGTCCGACTGCTGGACGATACCTGGGGCGTGCAGACCGGGTGGATGACGACAATACATTGTTATACCGGCAGTCAGCCAACGATTGATGCGCCAAGAGGCGACATGCAGCGCAGTCGCGCGGCGGGGCTGTCCATGGTGCCGACAACGACCTCTGCCCAGCGGCTGCTGGAAGAGGTCCTGCCCGACCTTGCCGGACGGATAGAAGCCGCTGCCGTGCGGGTGCCCACCGCATCCGTCTCGGCCATCGACCTGACAGTGACACTGGATGCAAGGCCGGACCTGACCGCCGTGCATGATCTTTTCCGGGCTCAGCAGGGGGTGATCGGATGCACGGACAAACCGCTCGTATCCTCTGACCTGCGCGCCCGCTCTGAAAGCCTGATCGTGGCCCTGCCGGAAACGCGGGTAACGGCGGGCGGCTTGGTACGGGTCTTCGGGTGGTATGATAATGAATGGGGCTTTTCCTGCCGGATGCTCGATGTGGCGCAGCGGATGTCATAAGGCAGGTGGATCAAGATCCACCTTACAGGCGGCGCGGTTGCGTCTATTTATTAACGCCGTCCACCGCACGCTAAGTTAACTGTGCCAAACCATGCGCGCATGTCCGATGAAAGTCCGACGCATTTCCGAAAGGATACATCGCCCCGAACCGCAGCATTTATGAATGAGTCGCCCCGCAACTTGTAAACCGCTCCATCGCGCATACATCCACAGCCGCACGGCACGTTAGACCTGCCTTTCCCTTTCGAACCTTCGGGACTAGGTTCTGCCTGCCAAGTCAAGGATACCCTATGCAAGCCATCGTTTCCGTTCAGAACCTGCGCAAAGCCTATGCCGGGGGCTTTGTGGCTCTCAAGGATGTGAGTCTCGACATTGAAGAAGGCGAGATCCTCGCGCTGCTTGGTCCCAATGGGGCCGGTAAGACCACCCTGATATCAACGATTTGCGGGATCACCGTGCCCAGTTCTGGCAGTATCACGGTTGGCGGTCATGATACGCAGACAGATTTCCGGGCGGCCCGCGAGCTGATCGGGCTGGTGCCGCAGGAAATCAATCTTGAACCGTTCGAAACGGTATTCAACACGGTCCGCTTTTCGCGGGGGCTTTTCGGGAAGCCACGCAATGATGCCTTGGTCGAGGATATCCTGAAGCAACTGTCACTGTATGATAAAAAAGACAGTAAGGTCATGACCTTGTCCGGCGGGATGAAGCGGCGGGTGCTGATTGCCAAGGCGCTCAGCCACGAACCGCGCGTGCTGTTCCTGGACGAACCCACCGCCGGTGTCGATGTGGAATTGCGCAAGGACATGTGGGATGTGGTTGCCACGCTCAAGGCGTCCGGCGTGACGATCATTCTGACGACACACTATATAGAAGAGGCCGAAGCGATCGCCGACCGTGTCGGTGTCATCAGCAAGGGCGAAATCCTATTGGTGCAGGATAAAGCTGATCTGATGACGCAGATGGGCCAGAAACAACTGGAAATCACGCTCTCCGAGGCGGTGACCCAAATTCCACAAAGCTTGCAATCCTACGGGCTGGACCGGTCGGAGGATGGGTTGCAGCTGACCTACAGCTACGAAACAACCGGCGAGCGGACGGGCATTACCGCGCTGCTCAATGATCTGCAGGCCAGCGGGCTACAGATGAAAGATATTCAGACACGTCAAAGCTCGCTCGAAGACATCTTCGTCGGGATGGTAAAGGAACAGGCATGAACTTCACGGCCGTAAAATCCATCTACATCTTTGAGATGACGCGCTTTTTCCGCACAATCATGCAAAGCCTCATTTCGCCCGTCTTGTCGACCTCGCTTTATTTCGTCGTGTTCGGCGCGGCCATCGGCAGCCGGATCGATCAGGTCGAGGGCGTCAGTTATGGCGCGTTCATCGTGCCTGGGCTGATCATGCTTTCGGTCATGACGCAGGCTACCGCGAACGCAAGCTTTGGCATCTATTTCCCGAAATTCACCGGCACGATCTACGAGCTTCTTTCGGCCCCGGTGAATTTTCTTGAGATCACAATGGGCTACGTGGGTGCGGCGGCGACTAAGGCGATGATCATCGGCCTTATCATCCTTGGCACCGCGTTTTTCTTTGTGGATCTGCAAATCGCACACCCGCTGGCGATGCTGGCCTTTCTGGTTCTGACCTGCGTCAGCTTCTCACTCTTGGGCTTTATCATCGGCATTTGGGCGGGAAATTTCGAACAACTGCAGCTGATCCCCTTGCTGGTCATCACACCGCTCGTGTTCTTAGGGGGATCTTTCTACTCGATCTCCATGTTGCCATCTGGCTGGCAGACAGTCGCCTTGTTCAATCCGGTGGTCTATCTGATCAGCGGCTTCCGCTGGGCATTCTTTAACACGTCTGACGTGGGCATCGGCATTTCGCTGGCGGCCATCACGCTTTTCACCGCTATATGCGTCACGGTAATCTGGTGGATCTTCCGGACCGGCTGGCGCATCCGGCAGTAACACTTGCAGGCATAAGCACCACTGCTACATGGATAGATATGAAACGATATATTCCCTTTATCAAATCCGACCCGTTTGTCGCCGTGATCCGGTTGCAGGGGGCTATCGCCAACAGCGGCAGGGGGCTTGATAACCCCGGTCTTGCGCCTGTGATTGAAAAGGCGTTCAGCCGTGGCAAGCCCGCTGCGGTCGCGTTGGAAATCAACTGCCCCGGTGGATCGCCGGTGCAATCCTCGCTGATCGCATCGCGGATTCGGCGGTTGGCAGACGAAAAGAAAATCCCTGTTTTCGCCTTTGTCGAAGATGTGGCCGCCTCGGGCGGGTACTGGCTGGCGTGCGCGGCGGATGAGATTTTCATCGACAGTTGCTCGCTTACCGGGTCGATCGGCGTGATCAGCTCCGGCTTTGGCGCGCATGAGGCGATTGAGCGTTACGGGATTGACCGGCGCGTCCACACCGCTGGTAAATCCAAGTCCCTGCTGGACCCGTTCCAGCCGCAAAAACCGGCTGATGTGAAAAAGCTCAAAGGCTGGCTGGAAGACCTGCACGCGACGTTTATCGCCTATGTGAAATCCCGGCGCGGCACAAAGCTGGCTGATAATCCTGACCTGTTCACCGGCGAGGTGTTCATCGGTCAAAAGGGGGTTGAGGCAGGATTGGCAGACGGGATCGGCCATCTGGCCCCGGTGATGAAGGCACGGTTTGGCGACAAGGTGAACTTCCGCCGCTACGGCCAGAAGAAACCGCTCTTGGCGCGATTTGGGGCTGCCTTTGTGGATGACGCCATCGCTGGGGTTGAAGAGCGCGCCGCTTTTGCAAGGTTTGGCCTGTGATCATCAAATCTGTCTTTCTGTTTCTGGCCTTCATGATTGTGCTGGGGATTTTTGGCAAATGGCGGTTCCCCGGACAATCGCGGCTGTCCGCTGCCAAATGCCCAAAGTGTCAGCGGTTCAGGATCGGTAATGGACCCTGCCCCTGCCAGAAAGGCCGCCCGTGAAGGCATTGGTGACAGGGGCTGGCGCGCGGTTGGGCAAGGCAATGGCGCTTTATCTTGGGCAGCGGGGCTATGATGTCGCGGTGCATTATGCTGGCTCTGAACAGGGGGCCGCAGAAACGGTCGCCGACCTGAAAAGGATGGGCCGGAACGCCGTTGCGTTACAGGCCGATCTGCTGGACGAGGCCGCCACACAGGGCCTGCTGGCGCGTGCAACAGATGCGCTGGGCGGGCCGTTCACCTGTCTGATCAACAACGCCTCGATTTTCGAATACGACGCGATTGGCACGGCCACGCGGGAAAGCTGGGACAGGCATCTGGAATCGAACCTGCGCGCGCCTTTCGTGCTGATCCAGAACTTTGCGGCGCAGGTGCCCGAACCTGTTCAGGACGACATGGATGAACCCGTGGCGCAGGCGCTAGTCATTAATATGCTGGATCAGCGAGTCCACAAGCTGACGCCGGAATTCATGAGCTACACAATTGCCAAGATGGGCCTATGGGCGCTGACGCGCACCGCCGCGCAGGCGTTGGCGCCACGTGTACGTGTCAACGGCATCGGCCCCGGCCCGACCCTACGGGGCCACCGGCAAAGCCAGAGCCATTTTGACAGGCAGCGCGCAGCGACGATTCTGAACCGTGGCGCAAACCCTGCGGATATCACTGCCGCCCTCGGATATTTCCTGGATGCGCCTTCGGTCACCGGGCAAATGCTGGCAGTCGACGGGGGACAGCACTTGGGCTGGGAGACACCGGATGTACTGGGGGTGGAATGATCGCAGCGTAAAGTTGTGCACGTCTGTCATGTCACTTTCACGCAACTGTCATATTAACCTTTTTTCTAAGGCATTAATGATATTTGAATAAATAAGTTCAATATTTTCAACGCCTTGAAAATGCGCCTAAAAAATAGGCAAACAGGTGAAGTCTGCCAAAAACAACGAAAAAACCCTGTTCACAAAGATTAACCCACACAGTTATCCACAGAAATGGTGGATGCCTTTCCTCTTGTTCTTGCTGCATTACCATTAGATCAGCCTGAGAATCACAAAGCGCCTATGACCGAGTATCCGACCATTTCACCTAAGACGGGATATGCCTGTATTCAGGACTACCTCAGGACGCTGGATTCCTCGCCCGGTGTCTATCGGATGCTCGATAGTGACAGCCGGGTGCTCTATGTGGGCAAGGCCCGGAACCTCAAGGCGCGGGTCAGCAGTTACGCCCGCCCTGGTCAGCATTCGGCCCGGATCACCCGCATGATCCGCGAAACCGCGTCGATGATGTTTCTGACCACACGAACAGAGACCGAAGCGTTGCTGCTGGAGCAGAACCTGATCAAGCAGCTGAAACCGCGCTACAACGTGCTGCTGCGCGACGACAAATCCTTTCCCAATATTCTGGTGGCCAAGGATCATGCTTTTCCGATGATCAAGAAGCACCGGGGCGCGAAGAAACAGAAGGGCGATTATTACGGCCCCTTTGCCGGTGCAGGCGCGGTCAACCGGACCCTGAACCAGTTGCAGCGGGTGTTTTTGCTGCGCAACTGTACTGACAGCGATTTCGAAACCCGCACACGGCCCTGCCTGCAATATCAGATCAAGCGTTGCTCTGGTCCGTGTTGCGGGCTGATTTCGGAAACCGACTATGCCGCGACGGTCGCCGATGCCGAAAAATTCCTGCAAGGCCGCACCAAAGGCATTCAGGAAACGCTGGCCAGTCAGATGCAAGCCGCGAGCGAGGCGATGGAATTCGAACGCGCCGCCGCCCTGCGCGACCGGATCAAGGCGCTGACGCAGGTGCAGTCGGCGCAAGGCATCAACCCGCAATCCACAGCAGAGGCGGATGTAATCGCGCTGCATACCGATGGCGGGCAAGCCTGCGTGCAGGTGTTTTTTATTCGGGCCAACCAGAACTGGGGCAATCACGACTACTACCCCCGCATCAGCGGGGAAGAAGATATCGCCGAAGTGATGGAGGCGTTTGTGGGTCAGTTCTACAGCAACCGCGAACCGCCGCGCATGCTGATCCTGTCCCACGGGTTGGACAATGAAGACCTGATGGCAGAGGCGCTTTGCGAAAAAGCGGACCGCAAGGTGGATATCGTTGTGCCCCAGCGCGGCGAAAAGGTCGAACTGGTGCAATCCGCCTTACGCAACGCACGCGAAAGCCTCGCCCGGAAAATGGCGGAAACCGCCACGCAGGGCCGCCTGCTGAAAGGCTTGGCAGAGGCGTTCGAGCTGCCCAAAGTGCCCCAACGGATTGAGGTTTACGACAACTCTCATATCCAAGGCGCGCATGCTGTTGGCGCGATGGTCGTGGCCGGACCGGACGGGTTCGACAAGAACCAGTATCGCAAGTTCAACATCAAAGGCACCGATCTGACCCCCGGCGATGATTTCGGTATGATGAAAGAGGTGCTGACCCGCCGGTTCCAGCGCTTGCTCAAGGAAGACCCAGAGCGGACCCAAGGCACCTGGCCCGATCTGTTGCTGATTGACGGCGGCGCGGGACAGGTCAGCGCGGTGCAGGACATCATGGATACCCTCGGCGTTGCAGATATCCCGATGGTTGGTGTCGCCAAAGGCGAAGATCGCGATGCAGGTAAAGAAGAATTCTACCGTACTGGCAAACCCGTCATGGCCCTGCGCCACAACGACCCTGTGCTCTACTTCATCCAGCGCATGCGGGATGAGGTGCACCGCTTTGCCATCGGCACCCATCGGGCAAAACGGTCAAAGGCAATCGGGGCAACGCCTTTGGATGATGTCCCCGGCGTCGGCGCGACCCGAAAACGCGCATTGCTGGCGCATTTTGGGTCGGCCAAAGCCGTGGCCCGTGCAAACCTTGCCGACCTCAAGGCGGTCAACGGCGTGTCGGCGAATATGGCGCAGACCATCTATGATTTCTTTCACGACGGCGGGTGATATCTGCGCCCAGCAAGCTACCCTTTCTAAAATCGCTTCCGGCACTTGAAGGGAAAAGCCATGTTTTTCGACCACGTTATTCTTGACGCGATCACACGCGGGGCCGTGCTCAGCGCGGTGGGGCTGTTCTGGATCATCCTGCTGGTGCGCGTCGTCGGGTTGCGGTCCTTTTCCAAGATGACAAATTTTGATTTTGTTATGACGGTTGCTATGGGCTCGCTTTTGGCGGGCGCATCGCAGACCGGAAAATGGCCCGACCTGCTGCAAACCTTGACCGCGATGGCCTGTCTTTTTGCGGTGCAATACGGGGTGTCTCTGATCCGCCAACGCTCTGACACTGTGCAGACCGCTTTGCAGAACACACCGGTTCTGCTGATGGAAGACGGCAAGATGCTATATGAGGCCATGCGCGCAACGCGTGTGACAAAGGACGATCTGGTCGCCAAGCTGCGCGAAGCCAACGCGCTGAACCTGTCAGAGGTGCGGGCGGTTGTGCTGGAAACCACCGGCGACGTGTCGGTGCTGCACGGGCCCCAGATTGATCCGATGCTGATCGGTGCCGTGCGACGCATCTCATGAGCGGCAGCACCACCCAAGAGTTGCGGCCCCGCCTTGCAGTTTGCCGATCAGTTTGTGATCCTGTGGCAAGGCGGCGGGATATGGTCAGTCGCTGCGAAGCGGGGTAGTTATTAAAGCCATGACGATGAACCTTCCCAATACCCTCACCATCTTGCGCCTGTTGGCGGCGCCCGGTGTGGTGATCATGTTTCTTTATTTCAATCGCCCATGGGCGGATTGGTTTGCCCTTGTGCTTTTTGTGGTCGCTGCGGTGACGGATTTCCTCGACGGCTATCTGGCCCGCGCGTGGAAACAAGAAAGCAAGCTGGGCGCGATGCTGGACCCGATTGCGGATAAGGCGATGGTGGTGATCGCGCTTTTGGTGATTACCGGATTTTCGGGGATGAACCCGTGGATCCTGCTTCCCGCCACGCTGATCATGTTCCGCGAAGTCTTTGTCTCTGGCCTGCGGGAATTTCTGGGCGATACGGCGGGCACGCTCAAGGTCACTAACCTAGCCAAATGGAAGACCACCGCGCAGATGATCGCGATTGCGTTGCTTTTCGCCGCGGGCGCGTTTGAGCATTATCTTGTGATGCAGTCACAAGGAATGGACGCGCAGATGGTCAGTGACGTGCTGGACGGGCAGTTGTCGGACGAACTGGGACTGTGGTGGAAACATCAAGGTATGACTGTCAGCTGGCGGAGCGGGATTATCGTGCTCTGGCTGGCAGGTGCCCTGACGCTGCTGACCGGATGGGATTATTTCAATAAGGCGAAACCCTATCTGAAGGACGTCAATCAATGAATGTGATGTATTTTGCATGGGTCCGTGAACGGATCGGCATCCCGCAGGAAGAAATCACATCACAGGCCGCAACCGTCAACGATCTTGTGGCCGAGCTGACGGCGCGCGAAGAACGCTATGCCGCCGCCTTTGCCGATACGTCCGCCCTGCGCGTGGCGCTGGATCAGGAACTGTCAGAGTTCGACGCGCCGCTTGCCGGTGTGCGCGAGGTGGCATTTTTTCCGCCGATGACAGGGGGCTGAATGCAGGTCCGTGTCCAGCAGGACGCTTTCGATGCTGGGGCAGAGCTGAACGGTTTTGCCAGCGCCCGCACTGATATCGGCGCGGTGGTCAGCTTTACCGGCGTGGTGCGTGATACGGACGGCAGCCTGCAGGCGATGCAGATCGAACATTATCCGGGCATGACTGAAAAAGCGATCAGCGGGATCGCCCGTGAAGCGATGGACCGCTGGTCATTGGCGGACGTGCTGGTGATCCACCGCTATGGCTCGCTGGCACCCGGCGCGCCGATCATGATGGTGGCCACAGCGGCAGCGCATCGGGCCGCCGCGTTTGAAGCGGCAGATTTCCTGATGGACTACCTGAAATCCCGCGCGCCGTTCTGGAAAAAAGAACTCACCGATCAGGGCGCTGACTGGGTCGCCGCGAAAGACGCGGATGAAGACGCGTTAAAGCGTTGGTGACCGGGCAAGCGCCGCACATTCGCTATGCCGAAAACAGCCGGTGATGTGATTGTTGAACAATCCGGTTGCCTCCATGAAGGCATAGACAATTGTTGGCCCGCAAAACTTGAACCCCTCTTTTTTGAGGTCCTTTGAGATTTGGTCGCTCAACGGGGATTGGGTGGGTATCGCACTGCGGTCTGCAGCGGCTGTCTGTAGCGGGACGCCATCAACATAACGCCACAGAAATTGGTCAAACCCGCCTTGTGTCTCAATCTTTTGCCATGCACGAGCATTGCTGATTGTGGCTTCTATTTTGCCGCGATGGCGGATGATGCCGGGGTCAGCCAGCAGGCGGACGACGTCATCTTCACTCCACTGGGCAATGGCATGCGGATCAAACCCGGCAAACGCCTTGCGAAAGTTTTCACGCTTTTTCAGGATAGTGATCCAAGACAAGCCGGCCTGAAATCCGTCCAGTATCAGCTTTTCCCAAAGCGCCCGGCTGTCATATTCAGGCACGCCCCATTCGGTGTCGTGATAGTCGATGTAAATCTGTTCGGGCCCGGCCCAGCTACAGCGCGTCGTCATAGGTACACTTTAATCAGTTGTTAGCAGCGGATGCGGCATGGTTGCAGGGCAGTATGGGATCCGATCATGCAGAAAACCACATTTACCCAAGCGGAAATCGAAGAACAGTCGCTGACAGATCCTTTGCACTACGCGATGGCCAGTCAGGACGCCGATGTAAAGTCTTTGGTGCGTGCCGCGATCGCGGCAGGCCGGGCACAGCTGGCGTTTCACCCGATTGTCACCGCAGATGCCAGCCAGCGGGTCGCCTTTTACGAAGGGCTCGTGCGCCTGATGGATGACACCGGGCGCATCATCCCCGCATCCCATTTCATGCCTACGGTCGAAGAAACGGGCATAGGGCGCGAAATTGACTGTATTACGCTGGAACTTGCGCTGGAAACATTGCGGCAGAACCCGCAATTGCGGCTCTCGGTCAACCTGTCGGCCCGTTCCATTGGGGATGGGGCATGGCGGCGAACCCTTGATCACGGGTTGCTGGCCCGGTCCGATCCGGGTGAGCGGCTGATTTTCGAAATCAGCGAAAACTCAGCCATGCTGCTGCATGAAAATGTGATTCGGTTCATGGCGGAAATGCAACCCAAAGGCGTTGCCTTTGCGCTGGATGGCTTTGGGGCAGGGATGACCGCCTTTCGCTATCTCAAGGATTTTTTGTTCGACTTTGTGAAAATCGACAAAAGTTTCATCAAAAATATTGAAAGCGACCCGGACAATCAAGTTTTGGCAGAGGCGCTGATCACCGTTGCCCATCAGTTCGAAATGTTCGCCGTCGCCGATGGGGTCGAAACAGAGGCAGAGGCTGATTTTCTCAGAAAGCTCGGCGTGGATTGTCTGCAGGGCTACCATTACGGCGTGCCGCGGTTCGATTTATAACAACCTGATGTTGCATGTGCCGGGGAATCAGATTGCCCTGCGTTAACCAACACAATAGACAAGTGGTTGAGCGGTAGGGGGGCTGCTCTGACCCGACGGGTCTATCCGGCCTCGCCCTGCCACGGGAAAAAAACCTGGAGGGACCAATCCATGACCAATGTTGTTATCGCCTCTGCCGCACGTACCGCTGTCGGCAGCTTCATGGGGGCTTTTTCAAACACCCCCGCCCATGATCTTGGTGCCCATGTCTTGGAAGAGGTCGTGGCCCGCGCCGGGATCGACAAATCCGAAGTCAGCGAAACCATTCTGGGTCAGGTCCTGACCACAGCACAGGGGCAAAACCCCGCACGTCAGGCGCATATCAACGCAGGGCTGCCGATCGAATCTGCCGCGTGGGGGATCAATCAGGTTTGCGGTTCCGGCCTGCGGGCCGTGGCGCTGGGTGCGCAGCATATCCAGCTGGGCGATGCGGATATTGTGGCCGCTGGTGGTCAGGAAAACATGACGCTTTCTCCCCATGCGCAGGTGCTGCGTGCAGGCCAGAAAATGGGCGACATGAAATTCATCGACACGATGATCCGCGACGGTCTGTGGGATGCGTTCAACAATTACCACATGGGCCAAACCGCTGAAAACGTCGCTGAACAGTGGCAGATCACCCGCGACATGCAGGATGAATTTGCCGTGGCCAGCCAGAACAAGGCCGAAGCCGCGCAAAAGGCCGGGAAATTCGGGGATGAAATCGCGGCCTTCACCGTGAAAACCCGCAAGGGTGACATCATCATCGACAGTGATGAATATGTGCGCCACGGCGCTACGCTGGACGCGATGCAAAAACTGCGCCCGGCCTTTGCCAAGGACGGATCGGTCACAGCGGCCAACGCTTCGGGCCTGAATGATGGCGCGGCGGGCACCCTGCTGATGACAGCAGAGAACGCCGAAAAACGTGGGATCGAACCGCTCGCCCGTATCGCATCCTACGCGACAGCTGGTTTGGACCCGTCGATCATGGGTGTCGGCCCGGTCATGGCCTCGCGCAAAGCATTGGAAAAGGCAGGCTGGTCTGTCGAAGATCTGGATCTGGTCGAAGCGAATGAAGCCTTCGCCGCCCAGGCCTGTGCGGTGAACAAGGACATGGGCTGGGACCCTTCTATCGTCAACGTGAATGGCGGTGCAATCGCCATCGGGCACCCGATTGGGGCCTCCGGTGCGCGCGTTTTGAACACGCTGCTATTTGAAATGAAGCGCCGCGGCGCGAAAAAAGGTCTCGCCACGCTGTGTATTGGTGGTGGTATGGGCGTCGCCATGTGTGTCGAGCGTCCTTGATTTAGACCAAAAAGGCGGTGCCACGCGGCACCGCCGGTCAAAGTTTATAAACGGAGGAGGAGAAGATTATGGGACGTGTCGCACTTGTCACCGGCGGTTCACGCGGGATTGGCGCAGCTATTTCAACGGCATTGAAGGACGCAGGCTATACCGTGGCCGCGACCTATGCAGGCAATGACGAAAAGGCCGCCGCCTTCACGTCGGAAACCGGCATCAAGACCTATAAATGGAACGTCGCGGATTACGACGCCTGCGCCGCAGGGATCAAGCAAATCACAGAAGAGCTCGGCCCGGTCGAGGTGCTGGTCAACAACGCGGGCATCACCCGCGATGCACCGTTTCACAAGATGACACCGCAGCAATGGCATGAATGCATCGACACAAATCTGAACGGCGTGTTCAACATGACCCATAATGTCTGGGGCGGGATGCGTGAACGCAAGTTTGGCCGGATCGTGACGATCAGCTCGATCAACGGGCAAAAGGGTCAGTTCGCGCAGGCCAATTATGCTGCGACAAAGGCTGGCGACATTGGCTTTACCAAAGCGCTGGCACAAGAGGGCGCGCGCGCAGGGATCACCTTGAACATCGTTGCGCCGGGTTATATCAACACCGAAATGATGAGCACGATCCCCGAAAAGGTCATGAACGAGGTCATCCTGCCTGCGATCCCCGTGGGCCGCTTGGGTGAACCTTCAGAAATCGCGCGTGCGGTTGTTTTCCTTGCGTCTGACGATGGTGGCTTTGTAACCGGTTCGACACTTTCGGCCAATGGCGGACAATACATGTCCTGAATGAGACGCATCGCAATAAAAAAGGGCCACGTTGCTGCAACGTGGCCCTTTTTCGTTCAGCGGTCATGCGCAGATCACAGGCTGATCAATGCGGAACCTGTCGTGCGGGGCAAACATTATATGCGCTGGCGTGCCCCGCCCTGATGGGAATTAATGCGCGGTAAGGCGGTTGATTTCTTCCTTGAGCATCAGCTTTTGCTTTTTTAACTTCGCAATTTCGAGGTCATCCGTCGCCGGACTGCGTTGAAGTGCTTCCACATGGTTCGATATATTTTGGTGCTTCTTCTTCAGTTCATGCAAGTGCGAAGTCAGGCTCATGGTCGTCCTCCTTGAGTGCGTTTTGTAAAAGTATTGCAACACATCTGGATCAGCCTGTCACGCCGCAAGGCAGCAAAGCCGATCACAAAGAAGTTGTCCGAGAAAACTTGCCAAAAAATTAAGGTCTGATGGGGAGAGATGCGCCATTCCGCAAAACTTTACGCATGTCTGCGGTGTAGCTTTCCGTGTCACCTTGATGCGAAGGGCCTTCGTGCATGATCAGCGTCGGGGCTATTTGGAACGCCGCGCGGCCCTCTTGCCGTGCGCATAGCAAGAATCGCTCGGGGCTGCGCCCGTCACGCCCGGCAATCGGGCGCACAACCACCGACCCAAGTCGCCCGTCGAGCAGCGCAAGGGTTTCCGGCAACCGTTCCATACGCTGGATCACCCAGATATATCCTTTGGGCGCAAGTCGGCGCGCACCGGTATCGACCCAATCAGCAAGCGGGGTGTCACCCCCCAGCGCCGTATCGCGCCCTATATCTTCGGATGCTGTTCCGGCTTGCCGGTTGAAATAGGGCGGATTCATCATCACATGACTGAAACGCTTTTGTCGCAAATCATGCGGCAGCTGGCGCAAATCGGATGCGACTACGGTCAGCGGCAGGTCATTTTCCAGCGCATTGCGCCGGGCCAGTTCAGCATAGTCGGCCTGCATCTCGACGCCCGTCAGGGTCAGCCCCGGCACCCGCGCTGCAAGACAAAGTGACGCCACGCCGACCCCGCAGCCCAGCTCCAGTACCGATTGGCCTGCGCTGGCTGTTACCGATGCAGCCAGTAGTACCGGATCGACCCCGGCCCGATACCCGCGCCTTGGTTGCCAGACGCGCAGACGCCCGCCCAAAAATTCGTCTTGGGTGAGTGGTTCAATATCTGCCAAGGTCAATCTCACCGTCGCGCATAACGGCCTCTGCCATGAACAAATCCCGGTCCAACACCATAAGACGGCGCGGCATTATGCCTATGCTGCCTTCGAGGACACTCATATTTACGTCGAAGGTGAACCAGTCTATACCCTCGGCGTCCAATAGGGCGGTTGCAAAGGCGATGACAGTCGGGTCGTTGGTGCGCAAAAGCTCTTTCATAATTCAGACGTAAGACGGCCCTTCGTCTTTGTCCATTCAGTTGACGGAACCGCTGATGAGCCTCGATATCGCTGCCACAAAACCCCACGAACAACTGGCCGAGGCATTGTCCGGCGATCTAGAGGCGGTGAACGCGATGATCCGCGCGCGCATGGCCTCAGAGCACGCGCCGCGCATCCCCGAAGTGACGGCGCATCTGGTCGAAGCAGGCGGCAAGCGCTTGCGTCCGATGTTGACCCTCGCTGCGGCGCGGATGTGTGGCTACGATGGCCCCTACCACATCCATTTGGCATCGACGGTCGAGTTTATTCACACCGCCACCCTGTTGCATGACGATGTGGTCGATGAAAGCAGCCAGCGCCGGGGGCGGCCCACAGCCAACCTGCTGTGGGACAATACATCCAGCGTGCTGGTCGGTGATTACCTCTTTGCCCGGTCGTTCCAACTGATGGTCGAAACCGGGTCCATGCGGGTGCTGGATATCCTTGCCAATGCATCGGCCACCATCGCCGAAGGCGAGGTGCTGCAACTGACCGCCGCCGCCGATTTAGCCACGACAGAAGAGATCTACCTCAAAGTCGTGCGCGGCAAAACGGCGGCGCTGTTTTCTGCAGCGATGAAAGTCGGCGGCGTGATCGCGGGGCAAGATGATGCGACAGTGCAAGCATTGTTCGATTATGGTGATGCGCTGGGCATCGCATTCCAGATCGTTGACGACTTGCTGGATTACGGCGGCACCGATGCCATCGGCAAGAACACCGGTGACGATTTCCGCGAACGCAAGCTGACGCTGCCAGTGATCCGGGCGGTCGCTGCGGCGGATGCCGAGGAACGGGAATTCTGGGTGCGCACGATCCAGAAAGGTCGTCAGGAAGAGGGCGACCTTGCCCATGCCATCGGCCTGCTGGCCAAGCATAGCGCGATGGAGCAGACCCGTGACGACGCGATTGCCTGGGCGGAGAAAGCCAAGGCGTCATTGTCCGCAATCCCGGATCACCCTCTGAAAACCATGCTGACCGATCTGGCGGATTATGTCGTCGCGCGGATCACATAGCTTCGGGCAGGCTTGACTTTGAAAAAGCGTAAAACGCTTTTCCGGTGAACAAGCTCGGCCTGTCGGCCGAGCTATTCTTTCCAAGATGGTAGGTCTTAGTCAGCCACGCCGGTATTTGCGGCAACCGCATCCTGCGCAGCCGCGACCAAGGCAGCGCCATCATAGCCTTTTGCGTCCATCTCAGCGATCCAATCCTGCCTGACCTCTTCACCCAGCGCCCGGATTCGGTCGGTTTCAGCCTCGGAGAATTGCGTGATCAGGTTCCCTTCTGCGGCGATCATATCGCGGCCAACGATATCGCCTGTGTCATGGCCACGCCCGGCCCACATGCTGGCCATCAGGCCTGAATTGGCATCAATCACGGCGCGCAGATCATCTGGCAGGCCTTCATAGACATTCTTGTTCATCGCCCAGATAAAATAGAGATTATACAGCGAATAATCCCCCGCGACGTCCGTGTGGCTATCGGTCAGCTCGCCCAGTTTCAGCGATGGGGCGATTTCCCAAGGGATGACGCCGCCGTCAACCACGCCTTTGGAAAGGGCTTCGGGGAATTGCGGGACGGGCATCCCGATGGGGGTCGCGCCAAGCCGTTCCAGCAGCATTGTTGTGGTGCGGGACGGACCGCGCAATTTCAGCCCTGAAAAATCGTCAAGCGTTGCGACCGGCGCGCCGATTTTATGTACGACCCCGCGCCCATGCATATGCGCGGCGATGACGTGCACATCGGCGAAATCATCCATCAGATAACGCTGGGTATAGTCCCATGCAGCGGCGGATGCCTCCTCCGCTGATTTGGTCGTCATGAATGGCAGCTCCAGCGCTTCGGCCTCGGGGAAGCGGTTGGGCTGATAACCGGGAATAACCCAGCCGCCGTCAATTGCGCCATCTCGGATCAGGTCATACTGGCTGGGGGCCGCACCGCCGAGCTGCATGAAGGGGTAGATCTCGACCTTGATCCGCCCGTTCGATTGTTCTTCAATCGCTTCGGCCCAAGGCTGCATGAAATAGGTGGGGTTGGCGCTGGCGGGTGACACGAAATGCTGAAAGCGCAGGGTCACCTCCTGTGCGAAGGCAGAAGTCGCGGTGAGGGTGAAAGCGGCCGCTGCCGCAAAATGCTTCAGACGCATGTTATGCATCCTTTCATCTGTGATTGCAGGGGGGTGTCACCGCTAGCGACGGGAGTGAGATAAGGTTTTCTGCCAGATGCTGCAAGGCAAACTCTGCAGGGGAATTTATTGCAACATTTCCCCGTCGTGCCGCTTTGCCGCTGAATATCGGGGTCAGCTTGCGGCCCAAGTGGGATGATAGAGATTGCCCGGTGACAGGGTGAAAATCTCGCACCCGTCTGCGGTGATCCCGATGGAATGTTCGAACTGGGCCGATAGGGATTTGTCCCGCGTGACGGCGGTCCAGTCATCGGCCAGCACCTTGG
Source organism: Loktanella agnita (assembly GCF_046640325.1). Taxonomy (NCBI): domain Bacteria; kingdom Pseudomonadati; phylum Pseudomonadota; class Alphaproteobacteria; order Rhodobacterales; family Roseobacteraceae; genus Loktanella; species Loktanella agnita. The sequence goes on from NZ_JBJMBF010000008.1 coordinate 60,553, forward strand.
TTTCCGGGCGGCCCAGATTGATCATCGGTTCGATGGTAAAGAACATGCCTTCTTCCAGCACGGATCCGGTGCCGGGCCGACCGTAATGCAACACATTGGGCGGGGCGTGAAAAACCCGGCCCAGACCGTGGCCACAGAAATCGCGGACCACCGACATTCGGTTGCTTTCCGCATAAAGCTGGATTGCATGACCAATATCGCCAAAGGTGTTACCGGGTTTCGCGGCCTCGATCCCTTTCATCAGGGAATCATGGGTGACCTGGATCAGCCGTTCCGCCTTGCGCGACAGGTTGCCAGCCACATACATCCGGCTGGTGTCGCCAAACCAGCCTTCGACAATGACCGTCACGTCGATATTCAAAATATCGCCATCTTTCAGCTTTTTATCGCCGGGAATGCCGTGGCAAACTACGTGATTGACCGAAATGCAGCTGGCATGCTGATAGCCCTTGTAGCCGATCGTGGCCGAGGTCGCGCCAGCGTCATCAACCATTTGTGTGATCAGCCGGTCAAGCTCTGCCGTGGATTGGCCGGGGACAACATGTGCCGCAATATCATCCAGGATACGGGCGGCCAAAGCGCCAGCCGTTTTCATACCGTCAAAATCGACAGCTTCGTAGATGCGAATGCCGTCTTTGGTCACGCGGCCCTTGTTGGTTTTCAACAGTCATATCCTTCATAGCGCTAAGGCGGACATATGGGATTTTCGGTCAAAGTTCCAGACCTGCGCCGCCGTTGTTGGCCGGGCAAGTTCACAAAAGTGAAATGATCATGTGGCGCGGGGAGAGCGTGCATGATTTGTGTCGTTGACAGAACCAGCCATTGCACAGCCGTTTTGCCGCAGGGTAGCGTGGTGATGTCGCGCCTCAAAGGATGAGTAGATGCAGTTTAAACCTTGGCTGATCGCCGCTTCGTTTTGCCTTGTCAGTCAGGCGGCAGTGGCGGGGTGCTATGACTATACCGAAGGCGGGTCAGTCGCTGCCCCTGTGGTCGAGATTTGCTACAAGGATGTCTGCGATATCACCACGCTTGATGCGGTTTGCAGCAGCGCCGCCTACCATATTGAAACCTATGCCATCGGTTGGGTCAAGCATTGCGATTTCACAACAGGGCAGGGTGAAGCGACCTGCAATATCACGTGGGAGGGGCGGCCAGTGGCCGCAGATCGGGCGCAATTCCTAAGCTGCCGCACCATCAGCGGCGACATGGAATGCGGTCTGCCTTAATGCAATTCAAACGGCATCAGCGCGCCTAAATTGATGTGCTCCGGCGTAATCAAACAGCTTTGCGCCAAGACGGTGACCCCGGCGCTGCGCGCTGACATGAACGCCTGCGCATAGGTCGGATCAATGTCATCAGCCAGCGTCACTGCGGTGCAATCGGTGCGTTGCACCAGATAGAACATCACCGCGCGGTGCCCTTGTGCAACCATGTCAGACAGCTCTGCAAGATGTTTGGCCCCGCGGGCTGTGACGCTGTCGGGGAATTCGGCCAGCCCTTTTCGCCGGGACAGGGTGACGCTTTTGACCTCAACATAGGTGTCCGGCCCGTCACCGCTTAGTAAAAAATCAATCCGGCTGTTTTGGCCGTATTTCACCTCGGGCCGGACCAATGTGTAATCTGGCAGACCGGGAACCTCATGCGCCATCAAGGCGGCTTTCAGTGCTTTGTTCGGCACGCTTGTATCCACGCCGGTGAAATGCCCGTTTTCGTGATCGACCAACCGCCAGCCATAGTTCAGCTTTTTCTTGGGATCGTCATTCGGCTCCAGCCAGATTTTCATGCCGGGTTCGGCCAGTCCCATCATTGATCCGGGGTTGGCGCAATGGGCGGTGACCTCGCGCCCATCGTCCAATCTGACATCCGCCAAAAAGCGTTTATAGCGGCGGATCAGGCGGGCGGGGACAAGGGGTGTGGCAAACTTCATGGCGCAACCTATAACCTGTCAGGTAAGACAGGAGAACCGCCCATGCCAAACCCCACCGCCGCCATGCTTGTGATTGGTGATGAAATCCTGTCCGGCCGGACGCGGGATGCGAATATGCATTATCTGGCAGGACAGCTGACAGAGGCGGCGATTGATCTGAAAGAGGTACGGGTGATCAGCGATGACCGCGCTGCGATCATTGCCGCAGTGCAGGCGCTGTCCGGGGCTTATACCCATGTCTTTACCAGCGGTGGGATCGGGCCGACCCATGATGATATCACGGCAGAATGCATCGCCGCTGCCTTTGATACCCCGATTGACGTCCGCGACGACGCACGCGCGCTGTTGCAGGCGCATTATGACCGGTCCGGGCAGGAACTGAACGCGGCGCGGCTGCGCATGGCGCGCATTCCGGAGGGTGCCACCTTGATCGATAATCCCGTCAGCACCGCCCCCGGTTTCACCCTGCGCAACGTGCATGTGATGGCGGGGGTGCCGTCGATCTTTCAGGCGATGGTGGCCAGCATTCTGCCAAATCTGACCGGTGGTGCACCGCTTTTGTCCCGCACCCTGCGCGTTACCCGCGGTGAGGGCGATATTGCCGGTCCACTTGGCCAGTTCGCGGCCGATCACAGCGGGCTATCCGTCGGGTCGTATCCGTTTATCAAAGACGGGCTGCACGGGTCAAATGTAGTGTTGCGTGGCACGGATGCGGCAGAATTGGACTCTGCAATGGCAAAACTCTCGGCTATTCTGACCGCGTGACGTTACCGAATGTGCATAAGCTTTACGCCGTGATCGAAGGGACTTGGCCTGCTGCCGTCAAGCAGGCGCTGGGACCGTGGAGCATCCGTCTGGACGACAGCGGCAGCAGCCGGGTGGGGGCCGCGACGGCAGAGGCACCGGTGACCGAAGACGATCTGCCCATCGCAGAAGAGGCCATGCGCGATGGCGGGCAGGCCCCGCTCTTTATGATCCGCGCGGGCGAGGCTGATCTGGATGCGATGCTGGCCGCGCGCGGTTACGTCATCAAGGACCCGGTCAATCTTTATGCGGTGCCGGTAGCTGCACTGACGCAGGAGCGTCCGCCGCCCGTGACCACATTCGAGGTCTGGCCGCCGTTGGCCGTGCAGCGCGAAATCTGGCAAGATGGCGGGGTCGGGCCCGGTCGTATTGCGATCATGGATCGGGCGCGGCAACCCAAGACCACAATTCTAGGGCGGCTGAACGATCAACCAGCTGGGACGCTTTTCGTTGGCATCGCCGGGGATTGCGCGATGATTCATGCACTGGAGATCGCGGTGGCGCACCGTCGGCAAGGTTTGGCGCGACACATGAGCGTTGCGGCAGCGTTCTGGGCGCAGGCGCAAGGGGCGGACTATCTGACGCTGGTGACAACGCAGTCAAATGGGGCGGCAAACCCGCTCTACACTTCCCTCGGCATGACACTTGTGGGACAGTATCACTATCGCATTCTGAGGGAGTGAAAAATTGACCGACCAGCCGACCGCACTTGACCTGCCCATGGTTGATCCGCTGCCCGAGGCGACGCAGAAATATTTTGATATCTGTCAGGAAAAACTGGGAATGGTCCCGAATGTGTTGCGGTCCTATGCTTTTGATATCGACAAGCTGAACGCCTTTACTGCGCTTTATAATGACGTGATGTTGGCCGATAGCGGGCTGTCCAAACTGGAACGGGAAATGATCGCGGTCACAGTTTCTGCGATCAATAAATGCTACTATTGCCTGACCGCCCACGGCGCGGCGGTGCGGCAGCTTTCCGGTGATGCGCAATTGGGTGAAATGCTGGTGATGAACTGGCGGGTTGCCCCGCTGGACGCACGGCAAAAGGCGATGCTGGAATTCGCGGAACAGGTGACGGTCGCCAGTGCCAAAATTGGCGAAGAGGATCGCGAAGCGCTGCGCCAGGTCGGGTTTTCTGACCGGGATATCTGGGACATCGCCGCTGTGACCGGGTTCTACAATATGAGCAACCGCATGGCATCCGCCACCGATATGCGGCCCAACGAAGATTACCACACGCAAGCACGATGATCCGTCTGGCGATCTGTCTTTCTGTCCTGGCGGGGGGGCTCGCGGCGCAGACGCTGGAATTCCCCAGTAACGCAACGCTTCAGGCTGAGGTGACCAGCCCGCTTGACAGTTATGTCATGCCGATGGGGATCTGGGACCGGGGCGAAATGCCGACCGAGGTTGTCGAAGGCGCATTGACCCAACAAGCATGGCGCATTCGGGCCCAGCAGCTGACCACGCTGCAATTACTGCGGCCCCTGCGCGAGCAACTGCGCAATGATCGCTACCGCATCATCTTTGAATGCCAGACCGAAGCCTGCGGCGGTTTTGATTTCCGTTTTGGGACACAGACGCTGTCCCCGCCGGAAATGCAGATCAATCTGGGTGATTTTCGCTTTCTTGCCGCGCGGCGGATCGGGGCGGATGGCCCGGAATATATCAGCCTTTTCGTCAGCCGCACGGCGCAGGCGGGCTTTGTGCAGGTGACCCATGTGGGCCCCGTGCAGGCGGAAGCGCCACCGCTGGTCACGACAACCGCCCCGCCGCTGCGCGCGGCTGAGGCTGAAACGCCAGAGGATTTGGCTCAACAGATGAACGCGTTTGGCCATGCTGTTCTGCCAGACCTGACCTTTGAAACTGGATCCGCGCAGCTGGGCGATCAACCCTTTCCCTCACTTCAGGCGCTGGCGGATTATCTGCTGGAATTTCCGGAACGGACTGTCGCCCTTGTGGGGCATACCGATTCCGCCGGTGATTTGGAAACGAATGTTGCCTTGTCCCGACGGCGCGCAGGGTCCGTTTTGGAGCGGTTGGTGAGCGACTACGGCGCCAGCCGCCGCCAGTTAGAGGCCGAAGGCATGGGGTACCTGTCACCCGTCGCCAGCAATCTGACCGCAGAAGGGCGCGAGGCGAACCGCAGGGTGGAGGTCGTCATCACCTCCACCGCAGAGTGACGCTCAGCCCGCCCGTATCGCCGGTGTCTCATCTTCCGTGTTAGCTGGCATGATATCTTCCCACCGGACCATGCGGGCGCGCCCTGTCGCCTTGGCGTGATAAAGCGCCTGATCGGCATAATGCAGCCATCTGTCTAACGGTTCTGACCCGTCTGCCACGACGGCCCCGACAGATAGGGTGACGGTCAGATGGGGGTGCTGGGCGCTGGCGCGATAGGGAATTGGCGCTGTCAGGCGCTGCCCGATCACCCGCGCCTCGGCCAGGTTGGCGCCGCTGAGGAATATGGCAAATTCTTCACCCCCGACACGTGCGACGACATCCTGCGCCCGCATGTTGCGTTTCAGCATATAGGCGATTGATTTCAGACATGCATCGCCCGCTTTGTGCCCATAAGTGTCATTGACCTGTTTGAACCGATCCGCGTCGACCAGTAGCAGTACCCCGCCCGTCTGTTGGAGTCTGCGTTCTGCGATTTCGAAGAACGTGCGGCGGTTATAAAGCTTGGTCAGCCCGTCCGTGCGCGACAGGCGTGACAGCGTTCGTAGCAGCTTTAACTGCGACATAGTGATGAAATGAATAAACGCGACGAAGGGTCCGCCCACGAAAAAGGCATGCACAACATAATACTGCAAGCTGCGCGTCAGCGCCCCGTCGTAAGACAAGGCAAACAAGAGGTTGGCAACCACAATCAGCCCAACGAACAGGCAGAACCGTAGGACAAAGCCCAAGATGGTACGTGGACGAAGAAGGTTTAGTAGGGTTTGCATCCCGGTTCCCTGCTTTCTTGCACTGGGATACGCGGGGTAAATTTCTATTCCTTTAATAAGGCCTGTAAAAAAAGGCGCGACTTCGAAAAGTCGCGCCAAAGTTGAGGTGGTCCTAGCACCTTGGGAAAACTGTGTCTTTGCTACCAGCTATCGGGTCCTTTGGCGGCAAAAGCCTGCACGAGGAAGTCGATAAAGGCGCGCACCTTGGGCTGGGTGAAACGGCCGGGCGGATAGACGGCGTAGATACCTTGGGTTTCCTGTGGAAGATCGGGGATCGCTTCTTCGATCAGGCCTTTGCGCATTGCATCGGCGTAAAGAAAGCTGGGCAGATAAGCGATGCCCAGCCCGCCGACGCAGGCATTCAGCAGCGACTGACCGTCATTGACGGTCAGCCAGCCAGCAGTGCGGACCTGACGCTTTTCGCCCGAAGGCGCGGTCAGTTTCCACACGGCAGAGTTTGCCTGATTAGAATAGTGCAACAATTTATGCTCGTTAAGATCGTCGATCTTTTCAGGTCGACCGTACTGCTCAAAGTAAGCGGGGCTTGCGATCATTCGCTTCGTCGTCTCGGTCAGCTTGCGGGCGCGCAGGGTGCTGTCTTCCAGCTCTCCGATGCGCACGGCCATGTCGAACCCTTCCGAGATCAGTTCGACATAGCGGTTGTTCAGCACCATATTTACGGTGACATCGGGGAATTCTGACAGGAATTCACCCAGAACGGGTGACAGGTGGTTCACCCCGAAATCAGTTGCGACGCTGATCCGCAGCAGACCAGAGGGCGCGGATTGCATCGATGTGACCAGCGCATCGGCTTCGCCTGCATCATTCAGCACACGGCGTGCGCGGTCGTAATAGGCAAGCCCGATTTCGGTCGGGCTGACCCGGCGAGTGGTCCGGTTCAGCAGGCGCGCGCCCAGCCTGGCCTCAAGCGAGGACACATGTTTGGACACGGCAGATTTGGAAATCCCCATCTTTTTGGCGGCGTCGGTAAAGCCACCCTGATCCACAACCGTGGCGAAGGCCTCCATCTCTGTCAGACGATCCATTGACATCCCTCAATACCATTATCAGCGCCTCTTTGGTGCGATCAAATTCAGGCAGGAATGGGACGAATGCCTGACAATACCGGGGTATCGGCACCTTTTGGTGATAAGCGGGAAACAGCCGGTTTTGTCAACTATCTGATTTTAAGTGATATTTTTTTATAGACCGGCTGCGAGCCTTGTGCCCTGATCAATCGCCCGTTTCGCGTCCAGCTCTGCCGCGACATCAGCACCGCCGATGATATGCACGTTCCGCCCTGCGGCGATCAGCGTATCGGCAAGGCTGCGTTCCGGCAGCTGACCTGCGCAGAGAACGATCGTATCGGCAGCGATGACCTGCGGGTCTGCGCGCGCTTCGCCCTTAGTGATGTGTAGCCCATCGGCGTCGATCTTTTCGTAATTCACGCCGCCGATCATCTGCACATTTTTCATCTGCAACCCGGCGCGATGTATCCATCCGGTCGTTTTACCCAGTCGCTTGCCCAGTTTTTCCGATTTTCGTTGAAGAAGTGTTACCTTGCGGATCGCGGGATCCGGTTGCGGCCCTTCGGGGCGTAGACCACCGCGTGCATTTTCCGGATCACCGACGCCCCATTCCTCTAGCCATTCAGGCAGATCCTCGGTCGGGCTGTCCCCGGTGACAAGGAATTCAGCAACATCAAAGCCGATCCCGCCAGCCCCGATTACAGCAACGCTTTGGCCGACCGTCGCCTTGCCACGCAAAACATCAATATAGGATAACACGTTGGCCGCATCTTGTCCGGGGATCGCCGGATCGCGGGGCAGCACGCCGGTGGCGATGATGATCTCATCAAAATCCACAAGCAGCTCTGGCGTGGCCACTGTATCCAACTGGAGCGTGATCGCGGCTTTCGCAACCATGTTGCGGTAATAGTCGACAAGCCCCCAGAACTCCTCTTTGCCGGGCACTTGTTTGGCCATGTTCAGCTGGCCACCGATGTCGCTTGCCTTGTCAAAAAGCGTGACGGCATGGCCGCGCGCCGCAGCTGTCAGCGCGGCGGACAGACCTGCAGGCCCGGCACCGACAACCGCGATTTTCTTTGACGTTTCAGCAGGTTCAATAACCAGTTCGGTTTCATGGCAGGCGCGGGGGTTGACCAGACAAGAGGTCATCTTGCCGCTGAATGTGTGGTCTAAGCAGGCTTGATTGCAGGCGATGCAGGGGGCGATTTCATCGGCTTTGCCCGCCTGTGCCTTGGCCACAAAATCGGGGTCCGCCAGAAAGGGCCGCGCCATGCTGACCATATCAGCGCAGCCATCTGCCAGCACGTTTTCAGCCACATCGGGCATGTTAATCCGGTTGGAGGTGATGATCGGGATATTTACCGCGCCCATCAGTTTTTTGGTCACCCAGGTAAAGGCGCGGCGGGGGACAGAGGTGGCAATGGTGGGGATGCGCGCCTCGTGCCAGCCGATGCCGGTATTCAGGATCGTCGCACCAGCGTTTTCGATGGCTTTGGCAAGGGTGACGACTTCGTCCCAAGTGGACCCATTGGGTACAAGGTCAATCATGGACAACCGGTAAATCACAATGAAATCAGGGCCGACGGCATCGCGCACCCGGCGCACGATTTCGACCGGCAGGCGCATTCTGTTTTCATAGGACCCGCCCCAGCGGTCGGTCCGCTTGTTGGTGTGGGCCACAAGGAATTGGTTGATGAAATACCCTTCGGAGCCCATCACTTCCACCCCGTCATAACCGGCTTGGCGGGCGCGGGTGGCGGCGGTGACGATATCGCTGATCTGTTTTTCGATGCCGTCCTCGTCCAGTTCCTGCGGCCGAAACGGAGAGATCGGCGATTTCACCGGGCTGGGGGCTACGCAGTTCGGGCTATAGGCGTAGCGGCCTGCATGCAGGATTTGCATGGCGATTTTGCCGTCGGCGTCATGTACGCGGTCGGTGACGATGCGGTGGTTGGTGATGTCTTCATCGGTGTAAAGCCCTGCGGCACCGGGAAAAACGCCGCCTTCGGGGTTGGGCGCCATGCCGCCGGTGACCATCAGCCCAACACCGCCGCGCGCACGGGTGGCGTAGAATTCAGCGACGCGATTCCAGTCCTTCGTTTCTTCCAAGCCGGTGTGCATAGAGCCCATAAGCACGCGGTTTTTCAGCGTGGTGAAGCCCAGATCGAGCGGGGCCAGAAGATGCGGATATTCGGTCATTGATGTGCCTCCCGTTTGAAAATGAATGTGGCGGAGCTTGACGCGCAGGTCACCCCCAAACGCGGCGTCATGGCGCAACGTTCGGTGGGGGTGGTGGGGGCACATCCCTAAAACCGCTGCGAATCATTTATGAATGCCGGGGTTTCAGAGGGAATTGGGGGCTGAAAGGCTTTCGGACATGCATCGGAAAAACGTCGGACCCCACCGTGCGGTGGAGGGGATGAATGCACCGTGCGGGCCGAAGGTGAAGCCGTCGTTAAGGATTGCAGCCTTACCGCGCCGTAAGGTGGATCTTGATCCACCCTGCTTTTCAGCTTTCGCTGCAATGCCTGCGAAAGGCGGATTTGAGCAGGTCCAGCTCTGCCCGCAGCAGGTCCATCTCGGCGCGGATATCTTCGGCCAGCGCTTCGCCCACCATCAGGCTGAAGCTGGCCAGCAGCTGACCGGCGTCGTCGCTGATGACAAAGGTTTGCAACCCGTCGCTGATGCGATCAGCCGGGACATTGACGCGCACGCGCCATGTGTTTGCATCCGCGTCGCGCGACAGTTCGGGCGATGCCAAAACATCGCCGCCAAGCGTCACATGTAGCGCGGGTGCTTCGCTGCCTGCGCCGGTTAGCACCCCTTCCCATTGGCCTGCCTGCAATCCGGTCCCTGTCAGTGTCATCTGTGTCATGGCGTTTGCCTCCTCTTCGCCTAGAGCGCGGCGCGCGGGTGGCGGCAGAGCGTCAGGTCGCGCAGGTTGATCCGGTTCATCCACGGGCTTTCAAACATCAGGTCCAGCCACATCCGCTCGGCCCGTTTTTCATTGAGCTGGCTGTAGGCGAGATCGAATTCAACCTCTGTCTCGGGCCCCTCATCGGGCAGGGTCAGCAGCACCTGTTCGGTGTTTGGCCCGTGTTTGACGTTCAGCCGGGCCAGTATCTTAATCGGCTTTTCGCGATCAATCACAGCAGAAAGCCGGATCAAATGCCGTTTTTCCAGCCCGTTGCAAACATCCTGCGGCAGGTCGACGACCAGCGACAGGAAATTGCCCTGAAAGCTAAAGACCTCAAGCCCGACGCCATAGGCGGCCAGATCATCATCACGCTGGTTGCGGTGCTGGATCAGTGCGACCTCGTTCAGCGGACAATCATGAAAGACCGTCAGTTCGTCGCTGAGCTTGGCCTTGTTGTGCGCTGGTGTGATGCCCCGCGGGGAGAGCGCGCCCCGCCATGCCCGTGGTCGCCACGACCAATCGGTGCCGGGTGGGCGGGGAAAGGTTTGCGATCCGATCCGGGGCAGGGCAAGCCGGTTGTCACCGATATGGGTCACCTCATGCAGCAGGGGCCGCAATTGCCGCGCTTGCTGCCGCCAGATGCGCAGGCTGCTTGTGTCCGCATGAACCGCATTGCGCGCAGCGGTCTTCCATCGCGCAAGCACACGGTGATGGAGAAAACGACCCAGCAGCTCGTTGGGGTTCAATTTCATGAGTGTCGCGATCCTGTCCTGCTCTTGCGGTCTAATGTGTCAAAGACTTGCTGGAAATGGAACATGCGCACGCTGCGGCGCTGAGGTCATAGCGCAAAGTCGCAATATAACCGCGTGGCGTTGCGCAGCACCTGATCCGGTGCTGGCGGGTCAGCGCGATATGTGCTCGTGTTCACGTTCCACCCGGTCGGGTCCTGTGCAACCTGTCCAATCACGCCGATCCAATTGTGCGAACCGCCATCGCAATCCACCACCAGCAGCCCTTCGATCTGGGTATCATGTGCCGCACCGTAGTCTTGGTTTCCTGTGGCGGTGATTTCGATGATTGGGCCGGTGGGGATATCTTCGGGAATGCCGGTCCACCAATCCGCATAGACCCCAGCGTTTTCGATTGGCTCGTAAAGCAGTTCTTGCTGCGCTTCTGTCGCATCGGCGCAATAGATGTCATGCGCGCGCTGCTGGGCTTTGGCGGGCAAACGTGCGCCTGTGTCCCGAAATGCGCTGGGCGGGATGCCTGACAGGGCCATTTCGCCTGTTTCACAGTCAGAGATAAGCCGCCAGATCCCGGGCGCGCTGTAGCCGTCTTGGATGATGGTTGTGATCCGCCGGTCCGCGCCTTGATTGATTTCGATGAGCTGGCTGGTCCATCTGACGGCGGCGGCACCGGTGAATGCGCCGCTGTAGCCTTGCACATGCTGGGTATATAACGCTTGCACGCCGCTAGGTGCCGTCGCACCAAAAAAGCCTGCGTCTTTTGGAATGCCCTGATCGCCAGCGCAGTCGAGGTTCCATGCACGTATGCGGTCTGCCGGGGAATATGCCATCAGCCGCTCTGCCACGAGCGCCCAAGTCTGAAGCGAGAAACCGTCCAGCTGCATTTGTTCGATTTCTTGGGCGGTCATCCCGTCGCGTGGTTCGGTGATTGGCATTTCTTCCAGATGCTGGATATCACCTGCTCTGCCGACCATACGCCCAAGGATCGCACATCTGTGCCGGTCCTTATCCAGAAAAAGCAGGGCTTTGCCTACATCCTCTGCACCGCGATCTTGCGCAGCGCGTAACAGCTGGGTTGAGCGTGCTGCCACATCAGCGGCGACCTCTTCCCATGGTTTTGCGATTGCCGTGGTGCCGCATGTGGCGGCGGCAAGGCAGAGCGCCGCAGGTCGTGCAAATACTGGTGTCATTGACGTGCCCTTATTAAACGATGTGTTATCCAAGCTATCTTTGAAAAAGCGATGCGTGAACCGCCGTGGCGCGTGACGGGCGGGATGGTATGACCCGGATGCAATAACAGCTTTATGTTTCCACTATGGCGGCGGCTGTCAGCCCTTGGACCACAAGGCTTAGCAACCATGCCCCGGTGCCATCGTGCAGGGGGGCGGTGGCCAGCCCGCGCACAGCGACGGTAACCAGTCGCCCGTCGATGTCGGTAAAGGCGCGCCATTCTTCGCGTTGTAATCCGGGCAGCGGCGGCGGCCCTTCATCGGTGAAATGCACGGTGACCCGGTTGCGCAAGGCTTGCGATCCCAGAACGGTGACAGTGTCGGGCTGCCCGTCACTGCTGAGCAGGACGGCCCCGGCTTCGCTTTCCAGCATGTCGCGCAAGCTGGCTTCGGTGGCCGTCACGGTTTGGCTGTCGGGCGGGCCGACCTGCACCGTGGTGACCCCAAGCGCGCTGGGCGCAGGCATGTTGACACCCAAAGTGGCGCAAGGGGCCATCAGCGCAAAGCCTTCGCCGGGGCGGCTGGCCCGTGTGTCCACGCAATAGCCGGGCGGTGTGGTGGCGGTGACCGCCCCGCCCATCAGTGCGACGGATTGCACCGGTTCTGCCTGCATACAAGCCGTCAACCCCCAGAGGCTGGCGGCCGTCATCGCGCCTTTCCAGCGGATCATCCGGTCAGAGATCCATATAGATGTGTTTTTCCGCCTTCGCGCCGGGATGGGTGACCGCACCTTGCTGTGCGCCGCCCACAAGCTGGGCGTATTTCCACAGCGCGCCGGAGGCATAGATCGTTTCCCGCGGGCCTGCCCAATTCGCCTTGCGTTCGGTCAGCACATCTTCGGTCAAGTCGACCGACAATTCGCCGGTGATCGCATTGATGGTGATCACATCGCCGTTTTCCAGCAGCGCAATCGGGCCGCCATGAGCCGCTTCGGGGCCGACATGGCCGACGCAGAAGCCGCGTGTGGCCCCTGAAAAACGCCCGTCAGTGATCAGCGCGACCTTTTTACCCATGCCTTGCCCGGACAGCGCGGCGGTGGTGGCCAGCATTTCGCGCATGCCGGGGCCGCCTGCGGGCCCTTCGTTGCGGATGACGATGACTTCGCCTTCTTCATATTGCCGCGCCTTGACCGCCTCGAACGCGTCTTCTTCGCATTCGAACACGCGGGCGGGGCCAGAGAAGACCTGTTCGTCTTCGGACATGCCTGCGACTTTGACGATGGCCCCCTCGGGACAAACATTGCCCTTCAGCCCCACAACGCCGCCGGTTTTGGTGATCGGGTTACTGATGGGGTAGATGACCTTGCCGTCCGCCTCGCCTTTGATCTTGTCCAGCGCCTCGCCCATTGTTTCGCCGGATGCAGTCATGCAGTCCAGATGCAGCAGGCCAGCCTTGGCCAGTTCTTTCATCACGACGGGCACGCCGCCTGCTTCGAACAGGTCCTTGGCCACGAATTGGCCGCCGGGTTTCAGGTCGACGAAATAAGGTGTGTCGCGGAAGATTTCGCAGACGTCGAACAGGTCGAAATCGATGCCGGCTTCATGTGCGATGGCGGGCAGGTGCAGCCCCGCATTAGTGGACCCACCGGTGCAGGCTACAACCCGCGCCGCGTTTTCGAGGCTTTTGCGTGTCACAACGTCCCGCGCGCGGATATTCTTTTCAAGCAGCGCCATGACGGCCTGTCCCGAAGCCTCGCTATATTGGTCGCGGCTTTCATAGGGTGCGGGTGCGCCGGAAGAGTTCATCAGGGCAAGGCCAATCGCCTCGGACACGCAGGCCATGGTGTTGGCCGTGAACTGGCCACCGCAGGCGCCGGCAGAGGGGCAGGCGACCCGTTCAAGCACGGCCAAGGCTTCGTCTGAAAGTGTGCCGTTCTGGTTGCGGCCCACGGCCTCGAACATGTCTTGCACGGTCAGGTCGCGGGTGGCGAAATCTGCGGGCACGTTTGCACCGGCGGGCGCCCGGCCCGGCAAGATGGAGCCGCCATAGATAAAGACCGAAGGTGTGTTCAGCCGGACCATCGCCATCATCATCCCTGGCAGGGATTTGTCGCAGCCTGCAAGGCCGACAAGCGCATCATAGCAATGCCCGCGCATGGTCAGTTCGACCGTGTCGGCGATGGCTTCGCGTGAGGCGAGCGATGACCGCATGCCTTCGTGCCCCATGGCGATCCCGTCCGTCACGGTGATGGTGGTGAATTCGCGCGGCGTGCCGTGGGCAGCCTTGACGCCCAGCTTGACCGCCTGTGCCTGCCGGTTCAGCGAAATGTTGCAGGGTGCTGCCTCGTTCCAGCAGGTGGCGACACCGACGAAGGGCTGTGCGATGTCGGCCTCATCCAGCCCCATGGCATAGAAATAGGATCGGTGCGGGGCGCGCGATGGCCCCTCGGTCACGTGGCGGCTGGGTAGATTTGTTTTGTCGGCCTTGCCCTTGAGCATTGTTTGTCTCCCGAAAGCTTTCGGAACGGGTCTAAATAGTGGGCCGGATTGGCGCAAGGTCGAACTGATGGTTGCAGCCGGTTCAGTGGGCGGCATAGGGTCCCGCATGTTTGATCGCCCGACCGCCTACGCCGCACACGCGGATTTCATTCGTCCTGCCATGGCGCGGACAGAGATGTGGCGGCTGATCGTGATGATCATCTGCTTTGAGATTGCCTTTATCGTCACGCCCTGGCTGATGATGCTGGCTTTGCCGCCACGCGCCGAAGAAGCCTATATCGAAGGGGTCACAGCCTTTGGCACATTGGCGCAATTCGCCAGTTTCGGGATCATCACGGCGATTTTTGTCTGGACGTTGCGCCGGGTGCATGAGCGCGGGTTCTGGTCCTTGGTTGGCCAGGCGGATGCGGCTGTGGTCAATATGATCCGGGTGATGTGCATGGTCGGGCTGGTCCTGTTGGCCAAAGAAATATTTCCGCCGTGGTATGATCTTTCCGCTCTGGCAGAGACCCGCAATCTGTTGCGCTGGCTGGTGCTGTTGCCCTTTGGTTTTGTGGTGCTGCTGATTCAGGTCAGTACCGAAGAGCTGTATTTCCGGGGTTATTTGCAGCAGCAGTTTGCCTGCATGTCAGAATCGCGGCTGGTCTGGATGGGTCTGCCATCGTTCATGTTCGGCATGGCGCATTATTTTAACGGGATTGGCGAGGCTGACGGGATTCTCTGGGCGCTTTGGGCAATGGCGCTGGGACTGGCTTGTGCTGATTTGACCGCCCGCACCGGCAATATCGGCGCTGCAGTCGGGCTGCATCTGGCCAATAATGCCTTTGCCCTGTTGATTTACGGGATGATGGATTGGCCGACGAGCGGGCTTGCCTTGTTTCTTTTTCCATTTGACGACCCCTATCAATATGATCTGAGCATAGACGCGCTACGCTCTGCCGAATTGATCATGCCGTTTGTCGTGAATGTCACAGCGGTGTGGGTGATGTGGCTGGCGGCGCGGCTGGCGATCAGGCGTTGATTGCAATTCGCCCGGTCGCGGCATATTTGAGGCGTGTCAACGCAGAAGGTCGCACATGAACTGGATCACGAACTACGTCCGCCCCACGATCAACTCGCTTTTCTCGCGCCGTGAGGTGCCGGACAATCTGTGGACCAAATGTGATGAATGCGGCACCATGCTGTTTCACCGCGAATTGTCCGACAACCTGAATGTCTGCACGAATTGCGGTCATCATATGCCTATCGGGGCCCGTGATCGCCTGCGCACGATTTTTGACGGCGGCATTTTTGTCGAGGTCGCCGTGCCAGAGCCTGTGGCCGATCCGCTGCATTTCCGCGATCAGAAACGCTATACCGACCGGATCAAGGATGCCCGCAAGAAAACAGGTGAAAAAGACGCCATGCTGGTCGCCGAGGGCGAGGTGGGGCGCACGCCTGTTGTTGTTGCGGTGCAGGATTTCTCTTTCATGGGCGGGTCAATGTCCATGTATGTGGGCAACGCGATCGTTGCGGCCGCCGAGCGTGCCGTCGCCCTGAAGCGCCCGCTGATCCTGTTTTCTGCTGCAGGTGGT
The DNA here is from genome assembly GCF_046640325.1 of Loktanella agnita. Lineage (NCBI taxonomy): Bacteria > Pseudomonadati > Pseudomonadota > Alphaproteobacteria > Rhodobacterales > Roseobacteraceae > Loktanella > Loktanella agnita. The sequence goes on from NZ_JBJMBF010000008.1 coordinate 76,170, forward strand.
GCCCGGATGCAGGAAGGGATTCTGGGTCTGATGCAGATGCCCCGTACGACGATCGCGGTGCAAATGCTGAAAGATGCGGGCCTGCCGTATATCGTGGTGCTGACCCATCCGACCACCGGTGGGGTGACCGCATCCTATGCGATGCTGGGCGACGTGCAGATTGCAGAGCCCAACGCGCTGATCGGTTTTGCCGGGGCCCGCGTTATCGAACAGACGATTGGGGAAAAGCTGCCCGAAGGGTTCCAGCGCGCTGAATATCTGCTGGATCACGGGATGCTGGACCGGGTGACAAAGCGCACCGATCTGAAGGATGAGCTTGTCACCATCGTGCGCCTGCTGATGCAGCAAAGCGCCCCGGTCAAAGGTGATTTGCCTGCGCCGGTCACACCTGCTGAACCTGTTCCCGCCGAAAATGCACCTGCTGCCCCTGCGGATGTGGACGCGCCAAAGTGACCAGCGGCTCTGACATCATCCTAAACAGGATGATGGCCCTGCATCCCAAGGTCATGGATCTGGTGCTGGACCGGGTCTGGCGGTTGCTGGCGGCGTTGGATCATCCACAAGACCGCTTGCCTCCGGTGATCCATATCGCCGGGACCAATGGCAAAGGTTCCACTCAGGCAATGATCCGGGCCGGGCTGGAGGCGAGCGGTGCGACGGTGCATGCCTATACCTCGCCTCATTTGGCGCGGTTTCATGAACGGATCAGGCAGGCGGGTGAGCTGATCACCGAAGATGCGCTGAGTGCTGTGCTGGACCGCTGCTATCAGGCCAATGGCGGCGCGCAGATCACCTATTTCGAGATCACGACTGCGGCGGCCTTGTTGGCCTTTGCCGAGACCCCGGCGGACTACACATTGCTCGAGGTGGGGTTGGGCGGCAGGCTGGATGCGACGAATGTGGTCGCGGAGCCGGCGCTGACGATCATCACGCCGGTTGATCTGGATCACCAACAATATCTGGGCGAGACCCTGCCAGAAATCGCAGGCGAAAAGGCGGGGATTATCAAGCGCGGCGCGCCATGTGTCGTTGGTCCGCAGCATGATGACGCATTAGAGGTGATCGAACGGCAGGCCGCGCGCATGGGTGCCCCGCTGCTGGTGTACGGTCAGCACTGGCATGTGGGCACAGAGCGTGGGCGGCTGGTCTATCAGGATGACCACGGGTTGCTGGATTTGCCTTTGCCGAAGCTCGCCGGGCCACATCAGATCATGAATGCGGGGGCGGCCATTGCCGCCCTGCGCGCGCTGGGCAAGGATGAAGCGGCCTGTGAGGCGGCTGTCACCCAAGCCTATTGGCCCGCCCGGATGGAACGGCTGACACAAGGGGCGTTGGTGGAGCTGGCTTTCCCGGCAGAGCTCTGGCTGGATGGGGGCCACAACCCGGCGGCGGGCAAGATGCTGGCGGCGACCCTGCAAGAACAGCCAGAGCGGCCGACCCATCTGATCTGCGGGATGCTGAATACCAAGGATGTGGCCGGTTATATGCGCCCGCTTGCGGCGATTGCGCGCAGTTTGACCGCTGTGTCGATCCCCGGCGAAGCCGCGACGCTGAGCGCAGAAGCAACAGCCGCCGCAGCGCAAGCGGCCGGGTTGACCGCAACAACGGCCGACAGCGTGCGCGACGCAATTGTCGCAATCACAGAGAAAACGCCCCATGCGCGTGTTCTGATCTGCGGATCGCTATATCTTGCGGGTCATGTGATCCGGGAGAATGTAAAATGATTAAATGGTGCAGCACGGTATTGGCGCTGATGGCGGCACCTGTGCAGGCGGCGGATTATTATTTCTGCTGGGAGGGGGCGAACGGCTATACGATGACCGGGCAGATGACGGTCAATCCCAGCGCCTTGAATAAACCTGTCGTGACCGAGGGCGATGTGACCGAATTTCGCATTGCCGGGTATCAGGAAGGCACGCTTTTGGGCAAATGGGATATGGCGATCCGCGGGCCCACCACCAGTTGGGTGCTGTATTTTGATCCGGGCCGCAACGCTTTCCTGACGCCTGCTGATGCGGGCCTTGGGGTCAGTCAGGCGTGGAACGCCAATGGGGATGCCAATGATTGCGGCAATCCGGGGTTTGGATTTAACCTTGGGAACTATGCGCAGGATTTCTGCCTGAATGGCGTTTGGCTTGAAGAAAGCGGCATGCCGCCGGAAACGCCGTTCCTTGTCAGCCCGACCCCGGTGGACCCGCAGTGCCGGGTTTATGCGCCAGTCAGCTAAGGCACGGCCGAACAAGCGGCCACAGGATAACCCGATCTTCATCTTTTCGCCGATTCGCGAATCAGCGTATTGACTGCGAATCACTTCCCGGTTTAGGGTCGAATCAACCAAAAGCGCTTATAAAAAAGGCGTATAGAGCAGTCTTGGCAGGGCGAGTTGGCGGGCCTTTTGGCCTGTCTTCTTGTGCCCTTCGCGGGGATGAATATCCCCCAAAGTGCCTTCAAGTATACTTAGCTGCGGATCGGTTCGTCCAGCATGCGCCCGTTGTCTGACGGCTTGTCGCTCCGGGACTGCGCGGCGTTCAGGATTGCCAGCGTCTTGCGGTCCAGCGGTTCTTCGGGGCCGTAGTACCGTTTGTCCGTCTCATACTGATGCTGCCGGTCCACCTTCCATGATTTCCACAGCATCACCAGTGCGACGCCGGTCACGATCAAGCCAAAGCGCAACATGCCGCCTTCGAAACCGCTGCCGCTGAGCACTGCGATAGCAACGGCACCAAGCCCGACCGCCAGATAGGCGTGTTTATAGAGATAGAAGAAGACCGACAGCGGTTTGCTGATCAGCTTGTGCCGTTCGTGCAGTGTCCACAGGATCAGCGGCAGGCTGATATAACCGATGACAATGCGAATGACGCCTTGCGCGGGTTCCGGGGCTGCTGCGGCCAGTTGCCCTGCCAATGCAAAGGGCAGGATCATAGCAAATGCCACGATGGTCAGGGTGATAGCCCAGGCTTTTGCTGACATTGAAATACCGAGGAACATGCCGACTCCTTATTGCGACGTGCTGTTGATCATGGATGTTTCCCAATTTGGCACAGTGTGGCAAGTCTTGGCGGAATTTGGCCGCAAATGTGGTGGAGTTTCGCCGATGTGCGCGCGGGGCTATAGACCGGTCGCCACGGGCGGGGATGCCCGTGGCGCAGATGCAGGATGCTGCGTGCCCCATGTTTAACCATGTTTTCAATTTTTTACGCGATTGGGTCACCGTCCTGTTATCTGTCCGGCGCGCGGTCGAAAACAGGACCGGCGGGAAGATGCCGCAGAGCCTTGTTTTTTTGACTGTGCAACAATTTGCCGCCCAGAGAATGTCGCATTTGCATGTGAGGCTGATGCACACTAGGCTGATGGAAACCGGACCAAAGGGTTAATTTGACAGTGTTCAGACGTACCGCTTCCGCCGCTTTGATGGCGTGTATTCTCTTCCCCGCAAGTATGACAATGGCAGAGCCTGATGCAGGTGCATATCTTGCTGCGCGTCATGCGGGTGTCGCCAATGATTTCGCCGCTGGCGCGCGTTATTTCACCAAAGGTTTGTTGGCTGATCCCACAAATGGCTATTTGCTGGAAAACGCGCTGACCTCTTATATGGCGCTGGGGCAGGTGGATCGTGCACTGCCCATCGCGCAGGCGTTGATTGGTCAGGGACATCAAAGCCAGATGGCCAATCTGGCGCTGAGCCTTGCTGATGTGAAAGCGGGCAACTGGGATGGTGTGTTTACTGCGCTTGAGCAAGGCCGCAGCATCGGCCCGCTGGTCGATGGTCTGGCGCAGGCCTGGGCCCACTTGGGTCAGGGTGACATGCGCCGCGCGCTGGATCGCTTTGACCATGTGATCGCAAGCGAAGGCATGGAAGTTTATGGGCTGACCCACAAGGCGTATGCCCTTGCATCGGTTGGTGATTTCGAAGCCGCAGAGGCGGTGTTTGGCGCCTCTTCCACCAATGGAATGCGGTATAGCCGCCGCAGCGCCGTCGCACATGCGCAAATCCTGAGCCAGCTTGGCCGGAATGACGACGCGCTTGCCATCGTTGATGGTGTCTTTGGTCGCCAGTTGGACCCCAGCCTGCACGCCCTGCGCAGTGCTCTGGTGGCGGGCAATGCTGTTGCCTATGACGCTGTGTCTACCCCGGTCGAAGGCATGGCCGATATTTACCATGTGATCGCGGGCGCTGTCCGTGGTGAGGCACCGGATGCCTACACCCTGCTTTATGCGCGCGCGGCGACATATCTTTGGTCCGACAACACACCGGCGATCCTGCTGACGGCGGGTCTGCTGGAAGATATGGGCCAGTATGAACTGGCGAATACAGCCTTTTCGCGGGTGGATGTTGCGGATCCGTCTTATCACGCGGCAGAGCTTGGCCGTGCGGAAATGCTCCGCTCTGCGGGAATGAAAGAAGCGGCGATTGATGTGCTGGACAATCTGGCCCAAAGCCATCCGGAACTGCCCCAAGTGTTCGCCACCAAGGGCGATACGTTGCGTCAGATCCGGCGCTATGCTGAGGCCGCAGATGCCTATAGCAAGGCGCTGACCCTTTATGATGATGCAAGCCCGGTGAAATGGTTCGTGCATTATACCCGCGGGATCAGCAATCATCTGATCAACAACTGGCCTGCCGCCGAGGCGGATTTCCGTGCGGCGCTGGAATTGCAGCCCGATCACCCGCAGGTTCTGAACTATCTTGGGTATTCGCTGGTCGAACGCGGCGAAAAGCTGGATGAAGCCTTGCAGATGATCCAGACCGCAGCGGCGGCGCGCCCCGATAGTGGTGCGATTGTCGATAGTCTGGGCTGGGTGCTGTTCCAAATGGGGCAATACCAAGAGGCCGTGATCCATCTGGAACGCGCCGCAGCGCTGGAGCCGCTGGATGCCGTCATCAATGACCATCTGGGCGATGTCTACTGGGCCGTTGGCCGCGAGATTGAGGCGAATTTCCAATGGCAGCGCGCGCTGTCTTTCGGACCCACCCCTGATGACGCGCAACGCATTCGGGAAAAGCTGGACCGGGGTCTTGATATGGTCCTGCGGGATGAGGGGTTGACCCCCATCCATGTGGCCAGTGGCCACGATTAAGCGCCACGCCCCGGCCAAGGTCAATCTGACCTTGCATGTCACCGGTCAGCGCGATGACGGCTATCATTTGCTTGATAGCCTTGTCGTGTTTGCCGATGTGGCTGATCATCTGACGGTGACACCTGCGCCCGATTTGCGGATCAGTGTCAGCGGCCCGTTTTCGGCGGGTGTGCCCACCAATGACGATAACCTGATGATGCGCGCGGCTGCGGCCCTGCGCGATGCGCGCGGCGTCACCATGGGCGCGGCGCTGACGTTGGAAAAACATCTGCCCCATGCAGCCGGGATCGGCAGCGGGTCGTCGGACGCGGCGCTGACCCTGACCATGCTGGCCGAATTATGGGGTGTGGCCCCGCTGCCTGCCTCTGACCCGGCCGTGGCGCGGCTTGGGGCGGATGTTCCCGTTTGCCTGCGCGCACCTGCCCCCACCCGCATGTCGGGGATTGGGGATGTCCTGTCTTCGGTTCCTGACTTGCCCGCCTGTGCGCTGGTGCTGGTCCGTCCGCCGGTGGATGTGCCGACCCGCAATGTGTTCGACGCGCTGGACAGCAAGGATGGCACACCGATGGACCCGCTGCCAGACGGGTTGGACTACGATGGTTTCGTGACGTGGCTGCGCGCTCAGCGGAATGATTTGTGTGCACCTGCACAAGAAACCGCACCGCTGATTGCCGAGGTGCTGCATCAGCTATCATCACTGCCTGCTGTCGGCTTTGCGGGCATGTCCGGGTCAGGGGCTACATGTTTCGGGCTGGTGCCTGATATGGCCACCGCACGCAATGTGGCCCGCGTCATTCAGGTGTCACATATGGATTGGTGGGTCGCCCCGGCAGCGCTGCTATAGCTGTAGCGCTTGCGCGATCTGCGCCATGCTGGTCACCGGTTCTGCCCCCGTGTCACCAATCCGGGCCGGATCGCCATCCGCCACATAGCCAAAACAACGCACCCCGGCGGCCCGCGCTGCGTTGAAGCCTGCGGGCATGTCGTCGATCATCACAGTATGCTCCGGCGCGATGCCCATATCCGCCATGATCCGTTGCAACATGTCGGGGGCGGGTTTCGGGCGATGATCATGGCCTGAATAGATACGGTCCTGAAACAGCGTCAGCAGCCCGCTTGGGTTAAGGCTGATTTCCATCTTGGCGATGGGCCCGTTAGAGGCGATGGCCCGTTTGATCCCCGCCCGGTCCAGCGCGTGGATCAAATCAATCACGCCGGGGATAACCGGCACGCCCTTGCGCAGTTCGGCAAAGATTTCCGCATAAGTGGTATCCACCCAGTCCGGCGAAAGGTTTGCGCCGCGCCTTGTGGCCTCTTCCCCGACGCCATGGATCGTGCCGCCTGCGAACAGCGTGTGTATCTCGTGCGGTGAAATCGGCAGGCCGTGCCGGGTCAGGTTGGCGGCAAGGATTTGATCGCTGGTTGGTTCGCTATCCACCAACACCCCGTCGCAATCGAAAATGACCAGTTCAACCGTCATGCGTCTGCCCCAAGTAATGTGATCCATGAGTCGCCGTAGCGGCGTTGGTCCAGTGTTTGAAATCCCGGCGGTGCGATTTGCGCCTGGCTTTCTTCCCAGACGATGAGCGCGCCGGGGGAGACCCAGCCGCCTGCCTGTGCGGATGCCAGCGCCTTGCCCCCCAACCCCTGCCCATAAGGCGGATCAAGGAAGATCAGATCGCACTGGCTGCCGGGGGGCAGTCGCGTGCAATCCGCCCCAATCAGCGCGGTGTCCGCCTGCCTGCGCAGCTTGGCAATATTGGCGCGCAGCAGTTTCTGCGCAGCCCGCCCGTTATCGGCGAATGTGACATGGGATGCCCCGCGCGATAATGCCTCAAGCCCCAGCGCGCCGGTGCCTGCGAAGAGGTCGAGCACGCGGGCACCATTGATCGGATCGCCGAAACGCCCGCCCTGCAATACGTTGAACAGGCTTTCGCGGACCCGGTCGGTGGTGGGGCGCAGATGCGCGCCCGCATCGCCCTTGCCCACAGCCGCAAGGGCCGTGCCCCGATGGGTGCCGCCGATGATCCTCACGCTTTGAGCAGGGCCTTCATATCGGTGGCGGGATCGGTGATCAGCGCGGCGGCGGGGCTTTTGCCCGCCTCGATCAGTCGTTTGCCGACCATGTAGTTGCGCGGATCATTCATCGCGTCCACGGCGATCAGCTCTTCCCCTTTGTAGTACCAGTGAGACTGCACGCCCTCTGCGTCGCCTTTGCGGATATGAACATCCGTGTAGCCATGGTTCAGCCCGGCGATCTGGAGCTTGCAGTCATATTGATCCGACCAGAACCACGGCTTGGGCGTATAGACCTGTTCCCGGCCCATGATATTGAGCGCGACCGTTTCGGCCTGATCAATGGCGTTGCCGACACTTTCCAACCGAAGCCGCGTGCCCCGGTACAACAGCGAGGCGCAATCGCCCGCCGCCCAGATGTGCGGGTCAGAGGTGCGGCCATATTCATCTGTCGTGATCCCGTTATCCACCTCCACCCCAGCGCTTTCTGCAAGGATCGTGGCGGGGGTGATCCCTACGCCAACCACGGCGAAATCAAGCTGCACGATACTGCCGTCAGTTAGCACGGCCCCGGTGACATGGTCATCGCCCAGCAGCCGATCCAGCCCGACACCTTCGCGGATATCAACCCCATGCGACTGGTGCAGGGCGCGGAAATAATCCGAGGTTTCGGGGGCGGCGACCCGCTGCAGGATACGGTCGGCCATTTCGACAAGGGTGACCTTCAAACCCAGTTTAGACGCCACGGCTGCGGCCTCCAGCCCGATATAACCACCGCCGATGATCAGCACGCGGCGGTCCTTTTGAAAGGCGGGGGCCATCGCATCAGCATCGGCTAGATCGCGCACAAGGTAGAGCCCGTCGAGCATTCCCCCAACCGCAGCGGGTAAAGTGCGCGGAAACGCGCCGACCGTCAGGACCAGTTCATCATAGTGCAAACGCTCTTCGCCGGACAGGACAACGGCATGGGCGGCGCTGTCAATATCAACCACGCGGGTATCGAGACGTAGCGTAATGTTGTGTTCCTGATAAAAGTCGGCAGGGCGCAAATAAAGCCGCTCTTCGGCCATTTCCCCAAGTAAATAAGCCTTTGACAGCGGTGGCCGCTGATAGGGGGGGACTTTTTCGGCGCAAATCAGGGTGATATCGCCGCTGAACCCTTCGGCGCGTAATTTCGCAACAACGGAGGCACCAGCCTGTCCGCCGCCAACTACAACAACATGTGTCATGGCAAATTCACCTTTTATGCTAGGTCTTGTTCTGGGGGACTCTATATGTGAAGCCTCAGCAGACACAATTGAGAACAGGGGCAAATCAAATGACAATAAAGGTAGGCGATAAATTACCTGATGCGACATTGCTGGTCATGGGCGATGGCGGACCAGAGCAGGTGACCATGGCCGATAAAACCCAGGACCGTAAGGTTGTGATCTTTGGGCTGCCGGGCGCGTATACTGGAACCTGTTCCACAGCCCATGTGCCAAGCTTCATGATCACCCATGAGGATTTCAAAGCCAGGGGCGTGGATGAAATCATCTGTGTGTCGGTCAATGATCCCTTTGTGATGAAGGCATGGGGTGAATTGACCCGCGCGTCGGATGAAGGCATCACGATGCTGGCCGATGCTGAAAGTAATTTCACCAAGGCCATCGGCATGGATTTTTCCGCCCCTCCGGTTGGTTTCGTCAACCGCTCTAAGCGCTATTCGATGCTGGTCGAAAACGGGGAGGTGAAGATCCTGAACGCTGAAGAAAACCCCGGCGAATGTGACATCTCGGCGGGTGAGACCCTGCTGGAGCAGATGGGCTGAACATGCGGTTGCAAGCAACTGACGCCGCCCGCTGGTGCAGGCGTCAGTTGCTGTTCCGTCCGGGCCATTAGGGCGGGCGCGTTGTTGTGAAGGGTTACCAGTGCGTTTCGATTTACACCTGATGAACCAACCGCTGCCTTTCGCTTATGGCGCAAACGCAATTGGTGATATGTGATGTCGCACGCTCAAATCGGAACGCTTTGATATGGTGTTATGCGGTATCACCTATGCTGCGGTGCCGCCTCTCTGGCCGCCGATCGTCGTCGCCAGCATTCTATATTTATTGGTCTTCATCCCGTGGCGCCCGGTTGCCATTGCGGTATTTGTTTGCGGGATCATTTTTGCGCTGATGATGGTGGCATCCATGGTGTTGTGGCCGCGCATGGATATTTGCGATCCGCCCTATTTTTACGGTCTTATACTTAGGACAACAATCGCCGGCATGTGGGCTGTCGCAGTTGTGGGATATGTGTTGTTTGCCACGCAGGAGAAGCGCGGGGCTGCGATCCGGTTTTACCCGGTCGCGATTGCCCCGGCGCTATTGTTGAGCGTCCTATCGTTTTTATCGCGCTGACAGCTATTCCGCTGCGTTGACGATGGTCCGCGTGGGGAACGGGATGTCAACTCCGGCGGCATCCAGCGCCTCTTTCACTTTGCGCTTCATGTCGGCCTGATACTGGAAGTAATCAGCGCTGTCGCACCAGACGCGCACCAGAAAATCAACCGAGCTGCTGTTCAGGTTGTTGACCTGAATGAAGGGCTCCGGATCGGATTTTGACCGTTCATCCGCCATGATCGTGTCCCGAATGACCTCTTCCGCCTTTTTCAGGTTCGCCCCATAACCAACGCCAAAGGTCCATTCGGCCCGGCGCAGGGGATAGCTTGAATAGTTGACAATCGTGTTTCCCCAGACTTCGGAATTGGGGATGATGATCTGAACATTCCCAAGCGATGCGACCTCTGTATAGTTCAGGGTGATATCTTTGACGGTCCCCATCTGGTCGTTGACCTCGACGAAATCACCGATCTTGATCGGGCGGAAAAAGACGATCATCACACCGCCTGCGATATTCGACAGCGTGCCTTGCAGCGCAAGGCCGATGGCCAGACCTGCGGCACCGATAACGGCGATGATAGATGTGGTTTGCACCCCGAAAGTGTTGAGAACGAACAGGAAGGCAAAGCCGATGATGACATATCGCGCCACATTGCCCAGAAAGTTGAATAGGGTGATGTCCAAATGTGCGTGTTTTTGGCCCAAGCCGATCAGGCGTCTTTTGACCCAGCCCGCAAGGATCGACCCGATGACAAGGATCAGAATGGCCGCAACCACATTGCCCAACATGGAGGCCAGAAATTCGAGCGTCAGCAGATCAGTTAGCGTGCGCCCGTCCCAGATTTCGGTGTTCAGTAAATCTTCCAACTTGTTACTCTCCTGCCAGCGCGTTCAGTTTCGCGCCTAATTTTGCATCCAGTGCCGACAGTCCGTCGGCGTCATGGGTGGTCAGCGTGACCTCGACCGTTTTGTAAACGTTCGACCATTCAGGATGGTGGTTCCATTTTTCGGCCCAGAGCGCCGCCTTGGTCATAAACCCAAAAGCCTCGACGAAGTTCCGGAATGTGAATGTTTTGTGGATCGCGTCGCGCCCATCAACCATGGCCCAGCCTGCGGCCAGCAGGGGTGCGATTTGTTCTGCGCGCTCGGCTTCGGTCAGTTTGTCGGTCATTCGTGATCCTCCTGATGGGTTTTTCGGAAGGGGCCATAGCTGGTCAGCACCTCAATCTCGTGATCGACCGCATTGCGTTCTGCGTCAAGGTAGCGGGCGACCGCGTCGCGGAAACCTGCGTCTGAGAACCAATGCAGCGAATGGGTGGTGGTCGGCAGATAGCCCCGTGCCAGTTTATGTTCCCCTTGCGCGCCTGCCTCGACCTTGCTTAGCCCGTTGCGGATCGCAAAATCGATGGCCCGATAATAGCAGAGTTCGAAATGCAGGCAGGGGTGATGTTCGATGCATCCCCAGTAGCGCCCGAACAGCGTATCACGCCCGATAAAGTTTAGCGCCCCGGCGACCGGCTGCCCGTTCCGATAGGCCAGCACCAGCAGCATGTCATCGCGCAGCGTCTCTTGTGCGTGATCGAAGAACTGCCGCGTCAGGTAGGGGGTGCCCCATTTCCGGCTTCCGGTGTCCTGATAGAATTGCCAAAAAGCGTCCCAATGTGCGGGGCGGATGTCATCGCCTGTCAGTTCGACAATTTCGCCGCCAAATGCGTTGGCCTGTTGCCGTTCCTTGCGGATCGTTTTGCGTTTGCGGCTGGACAGGTTACCAAGGAAATCATCAAAACTGTCATAACCGTCATTCAGCCAGTGAAACTGTTGCCCGGTCCGGTGGAGCAGACCCATTTCCGCACCGGCAATCGCCTCTGCTTCGGTGCAGAAGGTGGCGTGCACGGAGGAAAGTTCATTATCTGCCGCAATCTGAACCGCCCCTTGGATCAGGGCGGACATGCCCACGACCTCATACCCTGGTCGCGTCAGGAACCGCCGTCCGGAGGCTGGGGTGAAGGGCACGGCGATCTGGAGTTTTGGATAATACCGCCCGCCTGCCTCTTCATAGGCATGGGCCCAATTGTGGTCGAAGATATATTCGCCCTGACTGTGCCCTTTGGCGTAAAGCGGGGCGACGGCAGCGATTTGCCCATCGATCAGCGCGGACAGGTAGCGCGGCTGCCACCCAGAACCCCGCCCGACCGATCCGCTGTCTTCCAACGCTTTGAGGAACCTGTGGGTGGTAAAGGGATCATCAGGTCGTCCCTCTGCCGCCTCGGGGCAGGCGCAGGCGTCCCAGTCGGCGGCATCAATGCCCGACAGGTCGGGATGGGCGGCGATTTCAATGGCTGTATCATCCATGGGCAATTACTTGGGCGCGCGGGGGCTGCCGTCAAGCCATGTAGCCTTCAAAGGTCACGTTATCTGCAATCTGGCGCGCCTGTGCCTCTGCTTTGGCGCTGCGGACGGTCCAGCACAGAATCGAAGCGCCGTGTTGTTTCAGTTCCGCCACGCGGTGCCGGTCCAGATCAGGGGCTTCATGGCTGATGAAACAGGCCCCGGTGCGGGCGTAGTCAGGAATATCGCGCAGCCTGTCGCAGACCTGTGCAGAAAGATCGGGCCAAAAGCGCGGGTCATAGCTGGATGTGGTCAGCCCGCGTGGGATGTGGGGAGAAAGATCGGCCATGGCGGCGACACTATGCGGGTTAAACGACATGAGGGCGACATCGCCCTGATAGCCTTGCAGTGCGTTGGCCACGGCCTGTTCCAGCGGGCCGTTATCCGGGCCCATATTGCCGTCCTGATCTTTGATTTCGATCAGCAGGGGGACCTGTCCGGCGACCAGTACCAGCACATCGTCAAGCGCGGGGATTGCGCCGCTGTCACCTGACAGCGTGATCGCAGCGAGCTCTGCCCGTGACCGCGCACGTACAGGGCCGGTTTCGGCGGTCAGCCGGTCAAGCAGATCATCATGAAAGACCATAGCATGCCCGTCGCTGGTCAGCTGCACGTCCATCTCGATCCCATAGCCGGCGTCGATGGCCGCCCGGATAGATGCCATGCTGTTTTCCACCCGCCCCGCCTTGCGGTCATGCAAGGCGCGATGGGCGAATGGCCGATCCAGAAACGCTGGTGGCAGGCTCATTTGATCTGAAAGATCGCTTCGATTTCGACCGCAACACCCAGCGGCAGGCTGGCAGCGCTGACCGCAGCGCGGGCATGACGGCCTGCGTCGCCCAAAGCCATAACAAGGAAATCAGAGGCGCCGTTGATCACTTTGGGCTGATCTGTGAAATTCGGGGTCGAATTGACGAAACCGGTCAGCTTGACCACCCGCACCAGCCGTTCCAAGTCGCCGTCGCAGGCAAGCTTGGCTTGGGTCAGCAGCGAAATCGCACAGAGCTTGGCCGCTTTGGCACCGTCTTCCACCGAAAAATCATCCCCCAGCACACCCTTCACCGGGCCATTGTCGTCCTGCGAAATCTGGCCAGAGACATAGACCATATCGCCGACGACCACATAGGGCAGATAGTTACCCGCCGCCTTGGGGGCATGACCCATATCGGGCAGGGTGACGCCCAGTTCGGCCAGTTTGCTTTCAATCGTGTTCATCGCATCCTCCATTGTTGCGGGGACGCTAGCGGCACCGCGCGGCAGGCGCAATCACGACTCGCGGAATGCCTTTGCAAAATAATCCGCCAGCGGTTTGATGAAATAATCCATCGGGCTGCGTTCCGCGGTGCGCACAAAGGCTTCGACCGGCATGCCGGGGATCAGCGTCATATCGGCGGGCAGCTTTTCGATCTCACCCTCGTCAAGCTCCACCTCGGCCCGGTAATAGGACGCGCCGGAGTTTTCATTCTGAAAGGCATCCGCCGAAATCAGGGTGACCTTGCCGCGCAGTTCTGGCGTGCGGCGTTGGTCAAACGCCGAGAACCGCAATGTGACCTCTTGCCCGACAAAGATCTGATCCACGTCGATGACCTGCACCTGTGTGGCAATCACCAGCGGGCGGTCCTGCGGGATCAGGAACAGTACCGGGTCGGCGGGCCGGATCACCGATTGTTCGGCGAAGACCTGCAAACTATAGACGATGCCCGACACAGGCGCGCGAATGTCGAGTCGGTCCAACTGGCGGCGCAGTGTGCGGCGGCGTTCGGACAGTTCCAATTCGTTATATTGCAGATCACGCAACTGGGTAATCGCGTCTTCCCGGCGGGAGGTGCTGAGCCCGAGGATCTGGATTTCAATCTCTGTCATCCGTTCAGCGGCCTGTGCGGCCTGCGCCGTCAGCTCACCTGCGCTGCCCAGCAGGCTGGCTTGTTCACGCTGCAAGGCCAGCACGCGGCTGGCCTGTGCCAAGCCCCGGTCCAGCAAGCTTTGCTGATCTGCCAGTTCTTTTTCGATCAGACCGCGCTGGGTCTCCAGCGCCGCCTGCTGAGAGCTGATACCCGTTAGCTGGCTGGCAATCTGGGCGCGCTGCTGTGTCAGCTGCTCTTCTGCGCGGAGTTTGGATTCCAGCCGTGCATCAAAGAGGCGGCCTTGGCCTGCGGTCAGGCTTGCGGCCTCTTCCGGGCCTGCCTCGGACAGAAGCGGATCAAAGGTAATGACGCCAGTGCCGTCGCGCTCTGCCTCTAGCCGTCCGCGGCGGGCGAGGATTTCGAACAACTGTCCTTCGACCACGGCCAGTTCGGATTGCAAGATCGACGGGTCCAGCCGGATCAGCAGTTCGCCTGCCTGTACCGCGTCGCCTTCATCGACGAGGATTTCTTCGACCACGCCACCGTCGGGGTGTTGGACGACCTGGCGGTTACGCTCGACCTCGATCTGTCCGGATGTGATCACCGCGCCTGAAATCTGGGCCAGCAGGGACCATGTGCCAAAGCCGCCCACAAGGATCAGCAGTGTTAAAAGGCCGACTGATGTGTGCCGGCTGGCGGACCAGCGATCACCGCTCATGATACACCCCCTGCCTTGCCGGCGTTGCGTTTGATCTGATCATGGTTCTTGACCATTTCCGCCATCACCTCATCCTTGGGACCAAAGGCGCGCCGGGCACCTGCCTCGATCACCAGCAGCATGTCACATTCCTGAATGGCAGCCGGACGGTGCGCCATGATGAACACGATCTTGCCTTCATGTTTAAGGCTTTTGATTGCTTTGTTCAGCGCCATAGAACCATCATTGTCGAGGTTCGAGTTCGGTTCATCCAGCACAAGCACGACCGGGTCACTATACATTGCGCGCGCCAGTCCGATCCGTTGGATCTGCCCACCTGAAAGCTTGCCAGTGGTGGCCGAAACGCGGGTATCGTAGCCATCTGGTAGTTTCAGGATCATTTCGTGTGCCGCCGCCTTTTGGGCGGCTTTGACAACCTTGGCATCGTCCGGTTCCATCGACATACGGGCGATGTTTTCCTTGATTGTCCCATCAAAAAGCTGCACCCGCTGCGGCAGGTAGCCAATGTGCTGGCCCAGCACATCAGGATCATATTGATCCAGCGCGGCCCCATCGAGCCGGATTTTACCGCCCGCTGGCTGCCAGACCCCTGTCAAAACCCGTGCCAGCGTTGATTTCCCAGCGCCGGATGTTCCGATGACGCCAACGGCCTGTCCCGGCTTGACCTCAAAACTGATCAGCCGCAGCGAGGCTTGCTTTTCACCCGGCGGTACGACCGTGACCTGATCGGCCAAAAGTCGGGCGCGTGGTTTTGGCAATTGGGTACGGGGCTGTTCCTGCGGGATTTCACCCAGCAAGATGGACAGCCGCCGCCAGCCCTCGCGTCCTTTTTGAAACACGGCCCACTGGCCGACGATCATTTCGATCGGCGCAAGCCCGCGACCCAAAAGGATCGACCCTGCGATCATCGCACCGGGGGACAGTTCGCCGATCAGCACAAGATATGCCCCAAGCCCCAACATTGCCGATTGCAGGAACAGCCGGAATGCCTTGGTGCCTGCGGTAAAGGTGCCCGCCGCATCGGCGGCCCCGATGGTGGCCTCAAGCGATTGGCCCCGCGCTATCTGCCAGCGATCGAATGCGGCCTCGCGCATGCCAAGCGATTGCACCATCTCGCTTTCGCTGCGGATCTGGCTGCCTAGCTGTTCGGATGCGAAACTGGCCGCATTTGCCGTTTCCAGCGGGCGCCGGGTGGTGGTCTGGTTCAGGATCGCAACGCAGATCAGGACGGCCGCACCGGACAGGGCCAGCCAGCCCATTAGCGGGTGAAAGATGAAGATGCCCCAAAAGAACAGGGGCGCCCAAGGCAGATCGAACATGGCCATCAGCGCGGGCGAGGTGATCAGCCGCTGAATCGATTCCAGATCGCGCAGCCCGGTCGCAGCCTGACGCGGGGCGCGGGACATGGATGTCGCCTGTAGAACAGCGCCAAAGACCCGCCGGTCAAGCTCTGCCTGAAAACGCGCGCCGACCCGCCCCATGACCCGTCCCCGGACGAAATCGAGGATTGCCATCATTCCATATAGGAACGCGACCAGCACGGTCAGCGCGATCAGCGTCTCGAAAGAGCGCGAGCTGAGCACCCGGTCATAGACGTTCAGCATGTAAAGCGGACCGGTCAGCATCAGCAAATTCACAAAGAAGCTGAAAATCGCCACCATCCAGTACAGGGGGCGGCTTTTGCGCCGCGCCTCTAACAGTTCCGCATGGCCGCGGGCAGTTGTTTCATCAGACATATATGTTCACTCGTCCTTTGATTATGCGGCTGCTTTGCGCCAAGCTACAGAAAATCAATAAAAAGTTAATGACTGATCTTCAGGATTTTGTCTAATCTCAGTTCAATGAGATAAGAAATTGAACCAAAGACAGAATCGCAGCAAGTAGCAAGACTATGAATTCAATAAGACTATACAGCACTGCCTTTGCTGCCACACTCCCCCTTGCATTGACTGCCGGCCCTTATGACGGTGTCTACAAGCAGACCGCAAATGCGGAATGCGCGCTTGTTGGGGCCGATGGGGGGGCGGTTCGCATCGCCGAGAACATCTTTCATGGGGTCGAGATGGAATGCCGCATGACGCGCCCCATTGATGTCAATGACATGTCAGCCACGATTTTTCAGATGGAATGTTCCGGCGAAGGCCAGACATGGACAGAGCGCGCCATTCTGATGACCGATGCGGACCAAAGCGGGCTTTACATGATCTGGGATGGCTACGCCTTTCGGTATGACCGCTGCACCGACGCGGAGTCCTGAGACCCCGCGCGCGCCGCGTTTCAGTTCGAGGGGCTGTTCAGGATATTGTCCAGCAGGTTCATAACCTCTGTATCCAGAACCTCACCGCCCGGATTGGTCAGCACACCGGTGGTTTCGGGGGGCTGTGGAATTGTCATCGGCAGGGGCGTTGGTGATTTGTCACGTAGGACCTCTACCATGGTTTCACGCCAGATAGTGGCGGGCAACCCGCCGCCGGTGACGCCAGAAAGCTGGCGGTTGTCATCATAGCCCATCCAGACACCGGTCACGTAATCACCGGTGAAGCCGATAAACCATGCATCGCGCGAACCTTGTGTCGTGCCGGATTTGCCCGCGATTTCCCAGCCGTCGATCCGGGCGCGGCGGCCTGTGCCTTCTTCCACGACTTTGGTCATCATCCACGTCAGTTGGCGCGCGGCCTCTTCCCGGATGATCCGTTCGCGGATCCCGCTGTTGGTGGCGTCCATCAAGGGTGCATCGTCGCCTTGGATGCGCAGATCGGTTAACCCATAGGGTGTCACCGCAGACCCGCCGTTCAGGATGCCCGCATAGGCACCTGTCATATCAAGCAATGTGCTTTCCGACACGCCCAGCGCCAAGGCGGGACCGGCGGCCAGATCACCGTCAAGGCCGAACCCGTTGGCGACGTTGCGCACCAGTTCACGGCCCACATCCTCGGACACAAGAATGGCCGGGATGTTCCGGCTTTCCGCCAGTGCCTGCACCATGCTGACCGGCCCCTTGAAGGTGCGGTCATAGTTTTCCGGGCACCAGTCGGGAGAACCGGGGCGTTTCCAGCATGTGGGCGCATCGTCGATCATCGCGTAGGGCGACATGCCCAGATCAAGCGCTGTGGCGAAAATGAACGGTTTGAAGGCCGATCCGGTCTGGCGCAGTGCCTGCGTCGCCCGGTTGAACGCCCCGGTCGCGCTGATGTTGCGCCCGCCGACCATGGCCCGGACTGCACCGTCTGCGGACATGACCACGATGGCGGCCTGTGCCTCTGACCCTTCGCGGACCTCTTCTTCGAACACGCGGATCAGCGCCTGTTCGGCTGCGGCCTGAATGTCCTGATCAAGCGTTGTCCGGATTGTCACGTCTTCGGTGGTGTTGCGGGTAAAGAATTCTGGCCCGCTTTCCATCACCCAATCCGCAAAGAAGCCGCCGGATTGCTGGCGAGCGGATTCGGACAGGGTCGCAGGCGTAGCGCGCGCGGCCTGTGCTTGTTGGGCGGTTAGGTAGCCTTGATCCTGCATCAGGCCAAGCACGGTGCTGGCGCGGTTCTGGGCGCGTTGCAGGTCGCGGGTTGGCGCATTGGTCGACGGGGCAGTCAGCAGACCAGCCAGCATTGCGGCTTGGGCCGGGTTCACCTCGGCGGCGGAAACACCGAAATAGCGCTGGGCTGCGGCCTCAAACCCGCGGCTGCCTGCGCCAAGGTAGGACCGGTTCAGATAGATGCTGAGGATTTCCTGTTTGGTGTAGGCGATCTCCATTCCCATGGCGAAGACGGCTTCACGTGCCTTGCGCCACAGCGATGAGCGGCGGCAGTCGGCCTCATACGCGGCTTCGGTGTCCCATTTCGCCGGGTCAAAGGGCACGCCTAGGCAAAGCAGCTTGGCCGTCTGCTGGGTGATGGTCGAACCACCATGACCCGAAAGCGGCCCGCGTCCTTCGCGCAGGTTGATCCGGACGGCAGAGGCGATGCCGCGCGGCGACAGGCCGAAATGCCGGTAAAACCGTTTATCCTCGGTCGCGACGACAGCGTTATGCAGATGGGGCGAAACAGTCTCGGCTTGTACCATCCCGCCAAACTGATCGCCGCGCCATGCAAAGACCTCGCCGGTGTAGTCGGTCATTGTGACCGATCCGCGGGTGCGTCCGTCGATCAATTCATCCATCGGGGGCAGCTGCGCGGCAAAGTAGAAAGAGAAGCCCGCGATAATCAGCGCGGTGACCAACCCAACGCGCCAGCTAAAGGCCCAAAGGATACGGACCGCCCAGCGGAATGGCAGCAAAATCCAGCCCAGCGTGCTTTTGGGTTTCTGCCGCTTTGGCGCAGCCTTGCGGCGTGCGGGTGCCGCAGCTTTCCGGGCCGTCGGTTTTTTCTTTTTACCTGCACCATTTGCCGGATAGCGACGTTCGGCCACCAAAGGGGGCCGCTTTTTGCCATTTCCACTCATATTCCGCTCGACTGTCTATTTTTGTTTATTACGTTCACCCTAACCGCAATCCGCCCCTGCGACCAGACGCTTTGCAGTCAGGGAAACCTGACTGTGTCATGTGCAGAATTCGGCGCAGCATATGCGTGTTTTCAGGAGAGATTTCATGCGGATTGATGTTGTTGATACCGATGTGGGCGACGCCGGACTATTGGAGCCAATGGCGAGTTTCGCCCTGACCCATCTGGCCCGCGAACGGCGCGCGGTTGTGATGTATCTGGCGACCGATACCTGGCAGTCGATGATAGGGCATATCATTCGAACCGCCGGGCGGCGGGGCGTGATTGATGTTCTGCAAATTCATTCGCATGGCACACCGGGCACGATGTTCAGCGGGCGGCTGAATGCCCAAACCGCACAGACGCTGATCGGGGTGTTTCGACAATTGACCCCGTATTTTGCGCCAGATGGGCAAGTATTCCTGAAAGGCTGCGAAACCGGGCAGGCACCGGCATTGCTGCGTCCGCTCGCGCAGGGCTTTGGTGTCCCGGTTACGGCGGGTTTTCAAGTTCAGTTTGTCGGGGGGGCAAGCCATGATGTCTTTATCGGCGGCACGGCGACGGCGCTGCCGGGTGATTCAAGTATTTACCTTAATCGGGCGGGTATCCCGCGCCGCGCGACCCCTTAAGTAGACGTTAACCCTTACATCAACCGCCCAATAAATGGGCGGAAACGCATAAATGTGCAAAAATTGTGCAAATATGCGTGTTTTTTGGGCGTCCAGAGGGTGCCCTGACCTTGTTTGCGCCCCCTGCACAGGCTTTCCCTGTCGGTCAAGCGGGCGCTGCTAGGGCATGCCTGCGGGGAAACTTGCAAGGGGAATAACGTGAAACTCATCATTGCAACGATCAAGCCGTTTAAGCTCGAGGAGGTGCGCGAAGCGCTTACCACCGTCGGCGTGCGCGGCATGATGGTGTCGGAAATCAAGGGCTTTGGTTCGCAGTCGGGCCACACAGAAATCTATCGCGGTGCGGAATACGCCGTGAATTTCGTGCCCAAGGTAAAGCTGGAAATCGTGGTGCCGAACGGCATGGCCGAACAGGTCGTGTCCACAATCGCAGCCACAGCCAAGACCGAGAAAATCGGCGACGGCAAGATTTTCGTTCTCGACGTGGAAAGCGCCATGCGGGTGCGGACCGGCGAGATCAATGACGACGCGCTTTGACCGCGTAACGAGGAACAGAGACATGAAACTATTAAAAACACTTTCTGTTGGCGCGGGTCTTGCCCTGTTGCCGACCCTAGCGCTGGCGCAGGATGCCCCGGCCCCGACCTTTGACGAAATCGGCCCCTATATCATGACCACCCTGCTGTTCCTTGTGGGCGGCTTTCTGGTGTTCTGGATGGCGGCAGGTTTCGCTATGCTTGAGGCCGGTCTGGTGCGTTCCAAGAACGTGGCGATGCAGCTGACCAAGAACATCGCACTGTTTTCGATTGCGTCGATCATGTATTGGCTGGTTGGCTTCAACCTGATGTATCCGGGTGATTTCAACGGCTATTTCGCGCTGAACTTTGTGCCGACCGTGCTGGAACCTGTTGGGCTGTCCGCTACTGAAGCAGCGCTGGACTATGCCTCTGTCGGTTCTGACTTCTTCTTTCAGCTGATGTTTGTTGCCGCGACCGCGTCGATCGTGTCGGGCGCATTGGCTGAGCGGATCAAGCTTTGGCCCTTCCTGATCTTTGTCGTTGTTCTGACCGGTATCATGTATCCGATCTCTGGCTCCTGGCAGTGGGGCGGCGGCTGGTTGTCCGAGGCTGGTTTCTCTGACTTTGCCGGTTCGACCATCGTGCACTCTGTTGGTGGCTGGGCTGCTTTGGCTGGTGCGATTGTACTGGGTCCGCGTCTGGGCAAATACAAGGATGGCCGGGTTAACCCGTTCCCCGGTTCCAATCTGGCGCTGGCCACTTTGGGTACGTTTATCCTGTGGCTGGGTTGGTTCGGCTTTAACGGTGGGTCGCAACTGGCGGCTGGCACCGTGGGCGATATCACCGATGTATCGCGCATCTTTGCCAACACCAATATGGCTGCCGCTGCCGGTGCGATCACCGCGCTGATCCTGACGCAGATCATGTACAAGAAGGTTGACCTGACAATGGTGCTGAACGGCGCGCTGGCGGGTCTGGTGTCGATCACCGCAGAACCGCTCGCCCCAACCTTGTTCGGTGCGCTGTGGATCGGTGCTGTTGGCGGTGTGATCGTGGTCTTCACCGTGCCACTGCTGGACAAGTTCAAAATTGACGATGTTGTCGGTGCGATCCCTGTTCACCTGATTGCAGGTATCTGGGGCACAATCGCGGTTGTCTTCTATAACGCCGACGCCAGCATCGTCACACAGTTGACCGGTATCGTGGCTTATGGCGTGTTCACCTTTGTCATCAGCTTGGTCCTTTGGATTATCCTGAAAGGCGTGATGGGCATTCGGGTCAGCGAAGAGGCCGAGATCAACGGGCTCGACATGGCTGAACTGGGCATGGAAGCCTATCCTGACTTCTCGAAAGGCTGATATCCTCCTGTCAGCTTTCGAGACCAGCCCGGGCGTCAGCGCCCGGGTTTTTTTGTAAAAGCAGGGTGGATCAAGATCCACCTTACGGTTTGCACGCAAAGCTCTTCGACTGAGTTGTCAATTTATGCAAAAAATGCCCGTAATTATCGGGAAATTTGGATGAAATCACGATGACATTGCGGTGCTTTCGCGTAAATCTTGCGTAAATCAACCGCAAAACGGAGCCATCCCATGATCCAGACCCCTTATCTTCTGTTCCTCGGCGACGCCCCCGATCAACTGGCCGCAAAGGTGGCGCAGGGTATCAAGGACTGGCGTCCAGAAAATGCGGTGGGTCAGTTGAGGCTGAAAGGTTGCGGTGCCGATTTGGGCTTGAATGATTTGACCCTGGAAGAGGCCAAGGCTGCCGGTGCCCAGACCCTTGTCATCGGTGTGGCCAATCGCGGGGGGGTGATTTCACAGGCGTGGAAAGACGTATTGGTCGAGGCGCTGCGCATGGGGTTCGATGTGGCAGCCGGTTTGCACAACCTGCTGCGCGACGAAAAGGAGCTGATGTCAGCCGCGCGGGTGAATGGCCGCACACTGTTTGATGTGCGTATTCCTTCGGTCGCCTATCCTATCGCCAATGGTCAGAAACGCGCGGGCAAACGCTGCCTTGCTGTGGGCACGGATTGTTCGGTGGGCAAAATGTATACCGGCCTTGCCATGGATGCAGAGATGCAGAAACGGGGCATGAAATCCACCTTTCGCCCCACCGGCCAAACCGGCATCCTGATCACCGGCGGTGGTGTGCCGCTGGATGCGGTGATCGCGGATTTCATGGCCGGTGCGGTGGAATATCTGACGCCTGACAATGATCCCGATCACTGGGACCATATTGAAGGGCAGGGCAGCCTGTTTCATGTCTCTTATTCGGGCGTGACCATGGCCCTGATCCATGGCGGCCAGCCGGACGCGCTGATCCTGGCCCATGAGCCGACCCGTACCCATATGCGCGGATTGCCGGATTACGACCTGCCCAGCCTTGAGACCTTGCGCGATACCGCGCTGCCGTTGGCACGTGTGGCGAACCCGGCGTGCCAAGTGGCCGGGATATCCATCAATACCCAGCACATGCAGGAAGATCAGGCGCTGGAGTATATGGCAGAGGTTGAAAAGCGCATGGGCCTGCCGACAGTCGATACCTATCGCCAAGGTGCCGCCCGGCTGGTGGATGCGCTGGCAGCCCTATAAGACAGGTCGACCAAAGAGAGAGACGGAAGATGCAGATCAACGTGACGCGGGATGTCTTCCCGCTGGCGCAGGCCTTTACGATCAGCCGCGGATCACGGACAGAGGCGCAGGTGCTGACCGTGACGCTGCGCGAAGGTCAGACAGGGTGGGGCGAATGCGTGCCCTATGCCCGCTATGGCGAAACGCTGGACAGTGTGACGGCAGAGATCGCAAGCCTGCCGTCTGATGTGACCCGCGACAGCTTGCAAGGGTTGCTGCCGCCGGGTGCCGCACGGAATGCCGTTGATTGCGCACTCTGGGACCTTGCGGCAAAGCAAATGGGAAAACGGGTCTGGGATCTGTTGGATCTGCCCGCGCCGGGGGCGGAGGTTACGGCCTATACCCTATCGCTCGATACGCCCTTGGCGATGCAGCAGCAGGCGGCAGCGCATGCCCATCGCCCGTTGCTCAAGATCAAACTGGGCACGCCTGACGATATGGCCCGACTCGAGGCGGTGCGCCGGGGCGCGCCTGACGCCCGGATCATCGTGGACGCGAATGAAGGCTGGACGGCAGAGATCTATGCAGAGCTTGCTCCGCATCTGATCCGGCTAGGGGTGCAGATGGTGGAACAGCCCTTGCCCGCCGATGCCGATGATATTCTGGGCGAAATCGCCCGCCCGCTGCCTGTCTGCGCTGACGAAAGCTGTCATGACCGTGCCAGCCTGCCGGGGCTGAAGGGGAAATATGACATGGTCAATATCAAGCTGGACAAGACTGGCGGGCTGACAGAAGCGCTCGCCCTGAAAGAGGTGGCGCAACAGCAGGGATACGGGATCATGGTGGGCTGCATGGTCGGGTCCTCACTGGCGATGGCACCGGCGACGATCCTTGCGCAAGGCGTTGCCTTCACCGACCTTGACGGGCCGCTCTTATTGGCCGAAGACCGTGCAGAGCCTTTGCAATTCGATGAGCGCGGCGTGCATCCGCCCGCTGCCAACCTATGGGGATGACCATGCGCACAGTTTACGTCAACGGTGACTACCTGCCCGAAAACGAAGCGAAAGTTTCGATCTTTGATCGCGGGTTTCTGATGGCGGATGGCGTGTATGAGGTGACATCTGTTCTGGGCGCCAAGCTGATTGATTTTGACGGGCATTTCGCACGGTTGCAGCGTTCCCTTGATGAGCTGGAGATGCCGCACCCGGCCGCGCTGGACAGCCTGCTGGAAGTACATCGCGAATTGGTTCGGCTGAACGAAATCGAAGACGGGATGATCTATCTACAGATCACCCGTGGTGCGCCGGACGACCGCGATTTTGCCTTTCCCGACCCGGGCACCACAGCCCCGACGGTGGTGCTGTTCACCCAGAACAAGCCCGGTATGGCGGACAGCCCTGCGGCGAAAACCGGGATCAAGGTGATCTCTATTGCGGACCAACGCTGGGGGCGGCGCGATATCAAGACGGTGCAGCTGCTGTATCCGTCCATGGGCAAGATGATGGCCAAGGCGGCAGGCGCGGATGATGCCTGGATGGTCGAGGACGGGGTCGTCACCGAAGGCACATCCAACAACGCATATATCGTCAAGGGCGGCACCATCATTACCCGGCATCTGGGCAATGAGATCCTGCATGGAATCACCCGCGCCGCTGTTCTGCGCTTTGCCCGCGAGGCACAGATGAAGGTGGAAGAACGCGCCTTTAGCATCGCCGAAGCGCAGGGTGCGGATGAGGCGTTTATCACCTCGGCCAGCACATTCGTAATGCCAGTGGTCGAGATTGACGGGACAAAGATTGGGTCAGGTGTCCCCGGCACAGTCGCGGCGCGACTGCGTGATATCTATCTGGACGAAAGCCGAAAGGCAGCGCAATAGCGCTGCCAATACGCTGATCCTAAATATAAAAACCGGTGTTCACACCGCTTTTCATCCAGGCCCAGGCTGCAACACAGACACTCAATATGACCATTTGCAAAATGCGGCGGTATTGGCGCCGTGCGGTAATCTCGGCAGTGGTCAGGCTGGGAAGCTGAACTTTTGTTCCGTGGCAAAGTCCGGATGTGTTCGGCAGGAAAATATTGTTCTCAACATGGTCATTCATAAGAAACCCCAAAAGATTTTTAATAATCAGGCGGTGCAAAAGTTCGTTTAGTCGCAGTGTGAATAAGCACCAAGAATGAGCGGGAACTTGCCCGAAATAAGGGGATTTGCCAAGTATGGTTTATAAGACTTTATATCGTTTTTCATCAAATCTTTGAAACATAACCTCTATTAGTTGTTTCGCTGCTGTCAATACAATGTCAGCCGTGGCTTTCTTTGAAGGCTTTTTGTGCTTCAACGCTGGCTTCGGTCTGGTGTTTCACTTTCCATTCGGAAAATGGCATGCCGTAGAAGGCTTCGCGCCCTTCATCCTTGCTCATTTCGATTCCGCGCGCGTTGGCGGCTTCCTGATACCAGCGGCTCAGGCAGTTGCGGCAGAAGCCAGCAAGATTCATCATGTCGATATTCTGCACATCGGTCCGGTCTTCCAGCAAGTGCTGCTGCAAACGGCGAAAGGCGGCGGCTTCGATTTCGATACGGGTTTGGTCGTCCATTGTGTCCTCCTTACAGGCCGGATTCGGTCAGTACTTTATTTAATATAGGGGCAAGACGCGCCGCCCAAAGGGCCTGTCCCGCATCATCTGCAATCAGATCATGCCGCAGTTCGATCAGCACATTGGGGCGGCCGTGCTGCAAGGCGTGCCGGTCAACCGCATCGCCGGGCAGGTGGCCCGCATAGGGTTGGTTGTCGCCGGTACACCAGCCCGCTGCGCGGCAGGCTTGCAGAAACGGCAGCGCAAACCGTGTGTCATCAGCATAAAGCACGCCGACTTCCCAAGGACGGGGCGTGCGCCCGCGCAGACGCGGCGTGAAACTGTGGATGGCGCAGATGACAGGGTCGGCAATCTTATTGGCCAAATCCGCGTAGGCGGCGTGATAGGGGCGGTAAAGCTGCCGGATACGCGCGTCTTTCTCTGCCTGATCTGCGTTTCGGTTGCCGGGGATGATTGTCCCGTCATAAAGGCGCATCATCAGTGTCGGATCATCTTCGCCCCGGTTGGGGTCAATCACAAGGCGCGAAAAGTGCGAAAGGATCGCGGGGCTATCAAGCAGCTTTGACAGATGGCGGGTCACGCCTGCGGCCCCGATATCATATGCAATGTGGCGGTTCATATCTTCGGGGGGCAGCCCCAGATCGCCGTCATTCACCCAATGCGGCACGTGGTTCGACGCATGATCACAACTCACCAGCCAGCGGCCCGGACGGTCCGGGCCTAAGATCTCAAACGGTTCTTCGTTCATCTTGCCTGTCATTCCTTTGTCACCGCGTTTAGGCTAGTTGTTGCTGGAAGTGAATTGCGCAATAAGGGCGCGACGCAGACCGTTATCGCTAACGGTGCGACTTTGATGAAGGATAGGATATGAAACGCCACCGCAACGTAAAGATCGTCGCAACACTTGGTCCCGCCTCGAATGATTACGAAATGATCCGCGCATTGCATGAAGCTGGCGCAGATGTATTTCGTCTGAACATGTCGCATGGTGACCATTCCGAAATTAAGGTCCGGCACGACATTATCCGGCAGGTGGAAAAGGATCTCGACAGCCCGATCAGTATTCTGGCCGACCTTCAGGGGCCAAAGCTGCGTGTGGGCGTTTTCAAGAACGGATCAGAAGAATTGGTCGAAGGCGCATCCTTCCGGCTTGATCTGGATGATGCCGAAGGCGACGTGAACCGGGTCAAGCTGCCGCACAAGGAAATCTTTGACGCGCTGGAACCCGGCGCGCATCTTTTGGTCAATGACGGCAAGATCAAACTGCGGGTTAAGGATTGCGCCGCGAATTTCGCCGATTGCGAGGTTATCGTGGGTGGAACTATTTCCAACCGCAAGGGCGTGAACGTGCCCGATGTGACCCTGCCGCTGGCCGCTTTGTCCGACAAAGACCGCAAGGATCTGGAATTCGTTTGTGATCTGGGCGTTGACTGGCTGGCATTGTCATTCGTGCAGCGTCGCGCAGACGTGGACGAAGCGCGCGCATTGGTCAAAGGGCGCGCTGCGATCCTGTCAAAGATCGAAAAACCCAATGCGGTGAAATCGTTTGATGACATTCTTGACGCCAGCGACGGCATCATGGTGGCGCGTGGCGATCTGGGCGTGGAACTGCCCGTGCAAAACGTGCCCCCGATCCAAAAGCAGTTGGTGCGCAAATGCCGTGCCGCCGCAAAGCCCGTGATCGTTGCAACGCAGATGCTGGAATCGATGATCGACTCGCCGATGCCGACCCGTGCCGAAGTCTCTGACGTGGCGACCGCAATCTACGAAGGCGCGGATGCGATCATGCTGTCTGCGGAATCCGCCGCCGGATCCTATCCGATCGAGGCCGTGAATACGATGAGCAATGTCGCGTGGGAGGTCGAATCCGACCCGACCTATACGGACATCATCGAAGCGTCGCGCCGGTCCGGTGGCAAGACAGTTGCCGACGGGATCGTTTCTGCCGCGCGGGAAATCGCAGAAACAACGGACGTCAAGGCGATCTGCTGCTTCTCGCAATCGGGCACAACGGCACTGCTGGTGTCACGCGAACGGCCACGGGTGCCGATCATCGCGCTGACCAGCCATATCACCACCGCGCGCAGGCTCTGCCTGTCTTGGGGAACAAACTGCGTCGTGACCGGCGAGGTCAACCGGTTCAAAGACGCGGTGATCAACGCGGTACGTGCGACACTGGCGCAAAATCTGGCGACAGAGGATGACATGATCGTCGTCACCGCCGGTGTGCCGTTCAATACGCCAGGATCAACCAACATCCTGCGCGTGGCCCCCTGCGCGGAACGTTTGATCTATGCGGCGGATCACGAATAGGCGCGGCGCATGGAACTTGATTTTGATCTGATCTTCGTCATCGGGCTGGTCATCGCCGCCTTTGCGATCCCGTCGCTTGTCAGCGCCTTTTCTGACAGGCGCTGGCCAAAGCTGGCCGTGCTGATGTTGCTGATCGGGGGTGGGCTGATCGGATATGCGGTCAGCCAGAACCCAGACACCTATAGTGTCGCCGTGATCCCGGATGTCTTTGTCCGGGTGGTGGGCAGCTACATCAACTAAGACAGCGTGATCGGTTATGCCGGTCACAATCCGCTTGCGCCAATAGGGAATGCACCCTATACGGCGGCTCTCAACCCGCGTGGCCGGCCGGTATGGCATGCCGAGTCGCGCGTCCGACCGAACCCAAGAGGAGACGGAAATGCCGAAGATGAAGACGAAATCGAGCTGCAAAAAGCGGTTCAAGGTGACGGCCTCTGGCCGGATCAAAGCAGGTCAGGCCGGCAAGCGCCATGGCATGATCAAGCGCAGCACCAAATTCATTCGTGATGCCCGTGGCACCACGGTCCTGTCGAAGGCTGATGAGCAGATCATCAAGCCAATGATGCCCTACGCACGTTAACAGGAGGATTTTGATATGCGCGTTAAAGGTGGAACCGTCACGCACCGTCGTCACAAGAAAGTTCTCGACGCTGCCAAAGGCTATTACGATCGCCGCTCGAAGACCTTCAAGGTTGCCAAGCAGGCCGTCGACAAAGCCAACCAATATGCGACCCGCGACCGTCATAACCGCAAGCGCAATTTCCGCGCGCTGTGGATTCAACGGATCAACGCAGGTGTGCGTTCCGTGGATGAAAACCTGAACTACTCCAAGTTCATCAACGGCCTGACACTGGCTGGCATCGAAGTGGACCGCAAAGTTCTGGCCGATCTGGCCGTGAACGAACCCGAAGCTTTTGCCACAATCGTGGGCAAAGCCAAGGATGCGCTTCCTGCGTAAGGGAGCAAAAACCAGATTTTAAAAGGCGCGTAGCGAAAGCTACGCGCCTTTTTCATTTGCGCAGGGTGGCCCGTGAACCTTGCAACGGGCACCCCATTTCGCTAGCACCGCCGGGACAAACCCAAGAGGCGCGCCATGGACGATCTGAAATCCAAATACCTGACCCTGATTGCCGATGCCGCTGACGAGGCCGCGATAGAAGACTTGCGCGTGCAGGCCGTTGGCAAAAAAGGCGAGATTAGCCTACAAATGCGCGCGCTGGGAAAGATGACGCCAGAGGAACGGCAGGTCGCTGGCCCCGCGCTGAACGCCCTGAAGGATGAAATCAACAGTGCCCTTGCCGGTCGCAAGGCCGCGCTGGCCGATGCCGCGCTGGATGCCCGCCTGCGCGACGAATGGCTGGATGTGACCTTGCCTGCGCGTGACCGCCGCCAGGGCAGCATCCACCCGATCAGTCAGGTCACTGAAGAGGTCACCGCGATCTTTGCCGACATGGGCTTTGCCGTCGCCGAGGGTCCGCAGATCGAGTCTGACTGGTACAATTTCGACGCGCTGAACATCCCCGGCCATCACCCGGCACGGGCCGAAATGGACACATTTTACACCCACCGGCGCGACGGTGATAACCGCCCGCCGCATGTGCTGCGCACCCATACCAGCCCGGTGCAGATCCGTTCAATGGAAGCCACCGGCGCACCCCTGCGCATCATCTGCCCCGGCCGGGTCTATCGGGCCGACTATGACCAGACCCATACGCCGATGTTCCATCAGGTCGAAGGGCTGGCCATTGATAAAGACATCTCGATGGCCAACCTGAAATGGGTGCTCGAAGAATTCGTGAAATCCTATTTCGAGGTGGATAACGTCGACATCCGCTTCCGCGCATCGCATTTCCCCTTCACAGAACCATCGGCAGAGGTCGACATCCGCTGCTCTTGGGCAGGGGGCACGTTGAAAGTGGGCGAGGGCGACGACTGGCTGGAAATCCTCGGCTCCGGCATGGTGCACCCCAAGGTGCTGCAAGCCGCCGGGATCGACCCTGCGCAGTGGCAAGGCTTTGCCTTTGGCATGGGGATCGACCGCATTGCGATGCTGAAATACGGGATTCCCGATCTGCGGGCGTTCTTTGATTCAGACCTGCGCTGGCTGCGGCATTATGGTTTCAGCGCGCTGGATCAGCCGACGGTGCACGGTGGTTTGAGTCGGTGACATTGCCATCCAGAAGGCGCCGATTGGCGATTTTGAAAGCGGCAATTGCAAGCAACGAGCGGCCTATATCTGCTCGTTCACTATCTCCAAACGACCCGATATCTAGAGAAAAAGTGGACGCCTGCAAACTATTGGTGGATGATGGACTCTTGTTAGAAATTGACCATCGGAATTTTCTCAAAACCGGCCATCCCTTGCCAACCACGGATGATGGTAGAACGATTACGCAAGAGTGGCTATATCGGGTAACTGCGGCTGGACAAGATGTAGCACTGCATCCGGTCCGCAGATGGGTTCAGAATGTGCTTGCGAACATACCGTCTATTGTTGTGGCTATTATCTCGGCTGTCATGATAGCTGTTATATTGGATAGCCTTGGTTTAAGTTGATCCGCTGCAACTGAAATCTTTTGCCGCCCGGCATCGCAGGGCAGCGCCCGGACCTCCCCCACGGGGAGGGCGCTTTTGCGACGCCGCAATCGGCATTGCCGTTAAGGATGATGCGACCACATCACATAGAATTGGGGAAGCAGCGCCCACCCCGAGGTCCGGGCGCTGCCCTATTGTTTTAAGCTAGACTAATGTTGGGTTACGCCATCTCTTCGAAATGCCGGGGCTGCCCTTCGTTTCAATAGGAAAGCCAACTGTCCCACGACACACCCCGACGCATATTCCTTCTTCAAGGGTGCAGCATGATCTTTCCGCCGCGCCCCGATGTCAGCGCCGCTTTCATCGCATCAGCGCTTTGTGTCAGCGGGTATCGGCCTCCGGTTTCAAGCGGCAGGTTCCCCTGAACCGCAAGACTGACCAATTCACCGATCAGACGCCGACGGTTTTCGGGTGCCATTTCCTTGCTGACCCGCGATCCCCAAAACCCCTTGACCGAGATGTGTTTCATAATCAACGCGCCCGACGACAGGCCCAGCGGCGCACCGGTCGCGGTGCCAAAGACCACCAGCTCACCATCAACACCCAGCAGATCGACCAGCTGCGCGCCCATCTCGCCACCGACTGAATCGATTGCCGACACCGCACCCGCATCGCCGACCAACGCGCGGGCCTGTGTCATCCAATCTGGATCATCGGTCGAAAGGACATTCTCAATTCCGGCCTGCTGCAATTCTTTGGCCGCACCTTCGCGGCGCACAAGATTGAGCAGATGAATCCCGCGCGCTTTTGCGAGACCAGCCATGATCTTGCCCACAGCGCCATTTGCCGCGGTCTGAATCAGCCACTGCCCCTCGCGGACTTTGAGCGTCTCAAGCAGTGAAATTGCGCTGAACGGCATCGCAACCAACTGCGCGCCAGCATCGTCGGGGATCGCATCAGGCAACGGCAGCAGCGTTGCGGCAGGGGCGGTGAAATAGGTGGCCCAGGTGCCATGCACACCCGAGGCAACGACCCGTTTGCCCAGCAGATCAGCATCGACGCCTTCGCCAAGCGCCTCAACAATGCCAAGCGCCTCGGACCCGCCAATGGCGCCGGGCAATTTGGGCTTATAGCCATAGTTCCCACGGACCGTCCAAAGGTCGTGATTGTGGATCGGCGACAGCACCATCCGGATCAGCGCCTCGCCTGCGGCTGGCTCCGGACTGTCAATTTCGCGCGGTGTGATAACGTCGGCGGGCTCGCCAAAGGTGTCGTGGGTAGCAGCATACATGATGTCAGTCCTTTTCGTGGGTCGCATCCCCGGTGGGGGAAATCTGTGTTAAAGTTTCAGCCAAAGCCATGCGCAAAGGCGCATCGCTATGGGCAAGTTTGGCAAGCACGGCGGCCCCAAGCCATTTGGCGTAGAGCATCCGCGCTGTCATTTCGGGATCATCGAAAGGGCGCACACTGCCATCGCGGGCGCCATCGCGCAAAAGATCGGCAATGCGCCCGACCAAAGCAGTGATCCCTTGATCAAGGATCACGCGCATCGGATCAGACAGATCAGCGACTTCCGCGCCAAGCTTGACCACAAGGCATTCACTCGCAATCCCGGCGTCACCGGATTTGGCCAACCAAGCCTCCCAGAAACGGGTTAGTTTGTCGCCTGCCGGGTCAGCGCCAGCAATCAAAGCGTCGATACGTGCAAGGTAGCCTGTGACATAGTCCTCAAGTAGGGCCGCGCCAAAGGCTTCTTTGGAGGAGAAGTAATAATAGAACGAGCCCTTCGGGACGCCACTTTCGGCCAGAATGCGTGACAGTCCGACGCCGGAAAAACCATGGCGCAAAAACAGCGCGCGCCCCGCCGCGATGATGCGCTGTCGTGTAAGATCTGATTTCTTTGGCTCTGTCATGAGGGTCAGTTAAGAAATATTAGACCGGTCGTCTAGTGTGCTCTCATATTCGTGATGTGGGGGCGTTCTGCGGAACAGTGTGGGCTGACGGCCAAACACTCACGGCCGCCCGTAGTTGAAATCATTGACGACTTTGCAGGAATACAAAGGACGAAATGGGTTTTGGCGCTCTCATAAGCTCAAGGTCAGGAAAAGAGCTAATCCACCGTGGCCTGTGCAAAGCTGTCCAGCAAGTCGGGTACCTGCGTAAGCAAAGCGGATATATCGCGTTGTATATCATTCGGTTTCTCCGAGGGAATATAGACGAAATCCCCCTGTAGCCATTTACAACTCAGATGTGATCCTTGTTTCTGACATGTTTCTTGAGGCGTGGAACCGCCACGTCCATAGTCGAAATCAACGGGTTTGCCGATGATGACAGCGTTTCGCTGATCAAGATAAGCCGGCGCAAGATCAGGCAGTACAACTCTGACCAGAAAATATTTTCCACCCGGTTCCTCAGCACCATTGTAGGGGTGGTACTGTCAGGGAATTTCGTGCGGGGTGCAAGCGGCCTGCGCCACAGCCACAATCCCAAAACCAGCAGCATCGTCAGGAATGGAACAAGCCCCATGAACAGCCGAACTGGATAAAGCAGATCGCCTTTTGCAAGCATCGGATGGTAATGGGCATGTACAACAATGGACAGAAATACATTGCCACCCCACAGAGTTGCCAGCAACGCTGTAAGTCAAAAAAGAAAGTGTGACGCAGGCATGCGCTCACAGTAGGGCCCCTGTACTGTCACGCAATAAAAAAGCCCCGCCAGCGAACCGGCAGGGCTTCTTAATCATGGTTGCGCCTGATTACTGCGCGCGCACATAGCGTTCGGCCAGCAGCCGGATAAATCCGGTACCACTGCTGAATTCCTTCACGCCTATAATATAGGTGCCGCGATCAACGCGGGCCATGACAAGGCTGTCGAGCCCGTCGCCGTAATCATCGTTCTGACCAATTTCGCGGCCCAGATCATCATAGATCACCAACCAGGGATCACTGTTTGCACTGGCGATGGCCTCGACCACCAGCAGGCTGCCTTCCTCAATATCAATGCTGTACCACGCCGTATCCGACGATGATTGCACATCTTGCCGCACACGCGATTGCAGCACGCCCAGATCAGTGACCGGGATGCTCCCATCCAGCGGCGGGGCCGCGTCGCCCCGTGCATAAAGGTCCAGCAGGGCCGTGGCGGCATCATATTCACTGACAGTCACTGTGATCGGTGCCGTGTCATCGCTTAGCGCCTCCATGCCGATGCAATAGGTGCCCGCCGCCAGCGGCTCTGTCATGTTGATACGGGAATTCAGCCCGTCCCAATCATCGTTTTCATCCAGATAAATCTCACCCGGACCATAAAGGGTGATCACCGGATCAGCGTTTTCATTCTCGGCGGTGATGCTGACGGGGGTCGGGGCATCCAGCGTAAAGCTCCAATAGGGGGTCTCGTTCACGGAGGCCGCGACGGGTGAACCCAGTGCGCCAATCGGGGTGGCCTCATCACAGCTGCCATTTGGCGCGCCGCCAGACGTGTCTGACACACCCTCGGTCAGTGGCTCATGCTCTTGGCGGCCGACACGCACAAAGGCCGTCATCGGGCCACCATCGTAAGAGCGGACGGACAGACAGTACGTCCCGGCGTCCAACCCGGTTTCGCCACGCGATGCGGCATTCCCGCCGGAATCATCATCTGACAGCACCACACCACCAGAGGCATTCAGCAGGTCAATCACCGGATCGCCCGCACCACGGCCCGCGGCCTCTACCCGGATATCGGCAGGGTCGCTCAGGGTGAACAGGGACATATATTCATTGCCGCCCAGCACCAGCGCCATCTGTTCCTGATAAGTGTCGGTCGTGGTGATATCGGAGCCCGCTTCATCGCCGCCGATCCAAATCCCGTCATTGCCCATGCCACCGCAATAGTCCTGGGCAAAAGCAGGCGCGGCCAGCCCGAATGCGGCCGCTGCCAGTGTTGTCGTACGCCAAATCGTCATGGGCAAAATCCCTTTATAATTTTTATCCACCACCGGGGCAGAACCTAACCGGATTGGGAAACGGATGGCCAGCGTGAAGATCAGACAATGGGGGTATTCATGACCTGCGCGCGGGTTTTCGCAAGTGTGGGGTAGGGCGCCCATCATACGGCGCGCAATAAAAAAGGCCGGACCAGCGGTCCGACCTTTTTTAATCTGCTCTGTAGCGCAGGTTCAGCCCTGACGGGCTTTGAACCGACGTTGCGTCTTGTTGATCACATAGACGCGGCCCTTGCGGCGCACGATGCGGCAATCGCGGTGGCGCTGCTTGAGCGAGCGGAGGGAGTTCCGTACCTTCATAGGTCCGTTCCTTCATGTCGCGGCGCGCGGATTGCGCCTTGGGTTACAATGCGGCCCGAAGGCCTGTGAATTCATGGTGGACGATACTGGGATCGAACCAGTGACCCCTTCGATGTCAACGAAGTGCTCTACCGCTGAGCTAATCATCCATGTCTGCCGCGACGCCGCCCGCCCTATAAAGAAATAGGACGCGAGCAAAGCCCACGTCAGGTGAGCGGTCTATAAAAGGAGTCGGAACGGGGATCAAGGGCTTTTGGCAAATTAGAAAAAAGGGCTATGTTAGGACGATGGAGGAGCGATTTTTGCTGGAACACCCGTATCACCTTGCCCGGCCACAGGCCCGCACGACAAGCATCGTTTTCGCGTCGCCGCACAGCGGGCGGGATTACCCTGCGTCTTTCCTGCACCGTGCACAGCTTGACGCCAATGAAATCCGGTCGTCCGAAGATGCCTTCGTGGATCAGCTTTATGCCAGCGCCCCCGATCATGGCGCGCCGTTGCTGACAGCCTGTGCGCCGCGTGCCTATCTGGATCTGAATCGGGGACCGGATGAATTGGACCCGGCGCTGATTGCCGGAGTTCGCCGCGCCCCCCATAATCCGCGCATCGCCAGCGGGTTGGGGGTGGTGCCCCGCGTCGTGGCCAATGGGCGCGCGATCTATCACGGCAAGCTGACCCTGGAAGAGGCGCATTACCGCATCGCCAGCTGCTGGCGCCCCTATCATGACAAGCTGCAAACGCTGCTGGACGAGGCGGCCAACAGCTTTGGCGAGGCGATCCTGGTCGACTGCCACTCCATGCCGCATGAGGCGCTTGAAAACCTCGGCCCCTCCGGCACCCCGCGCCCGGATGTCGTTCTGGGCGACCGTTTCGGCGCCACCGCCGCGCCCGCGATTGTCGAGGCGATCGAGACCGCCTTCATCCGCGCCGGCCTGCGTGTGGCACGTAACATGCCCTTCGCTGGGGCCTTCATCACGCAACACTACGGACGGCCAGCAAAGCGGCAACACGCCGTGCAGGTCGAAATCGACCGGGCGCTCTACATGGATGAAAAGCGGCTGAAGCCAAACGATAATTTCGACGCCTTCAAAAGCCTGCTCAACGGCGTCATCGCCGAGATCACAGACATCGGACGCCCGATGGAAAGGCAGGTCGCAGCAGAGTAGCGGACAAGCGCAACAGGAATAATCTCGTAATCGCCAACACGCGTAGGCTGGGTAATCTCACCAAACATAACCTGCGCTTCCCGTTCTGCGGGCAAACCGTCCCCCGGACCGGTTCCTGATCCGCCTCGACAAATGGTTCCAGTCCGAGACCGGGCTGCACCAGAACTGGATGCGCGACTATGATCCGACGCTGGGCCGCTACCTCCAGGCCGACCCGCTGGGACTGGTCGATGGGGCGAGCGTGTATGGGTATGCGTTGCAGAACCCGGGGCGGTATGTGGATCCGAAGGGAGAGGCTATTTGGCTGCCCGCCATTGCAGGTGCAGCCTTGTTTGGAGGGGCAAATCTAAGCTACCAACTGTATATGAATGGTGGAGATTTTCGCTGCGTGAATTGGATGGAAGTTGGTCTGTGGGCTGCAGCTGGGGCTTTCACAGGTGGACTTATTGGGCACGCTGCGAAAGGCTTACCGGTATTTAGGCAAATGACGGATGCGGCTGCACGCAGTAAGTTTAGAAAGGCATATGGTTTGAGAGGCCTCAATGTAGAGGTAGGTCATGCACTTGTGCCAGCGAGAAATCTGAGTGGGTTTCGGGTTAGGGGGCTATCATAGCGACATCACCCGATGAACCTTCGAGCAACGCCCAGATCAATAAATCGTCGTTTTGAGGGAAGATGGGGAAGATCAGAAAAATTTACAGGCATACAACGAATCGACTATAGCATTCGTTATGCACCGGAATGGTCTATTGTTGCTGGCGGTAGTTTGACGGCGGGAGGGATCGCAGAAATTGTCGATTGAAATATCTGAAATCAGACAGTTGCGCTACCCGATACTGGCCATCAGCCAAACTGGAGTGGAACGCATAAAAAGCAGCCATCGCTTCGACTTTGCGGCTCGGGAATTTTATGCAAATGGAGAAGGCGATGACGATGTCTTGTTTGACGCTGCGGGTAAACGCTATTCCATCGTAGCAACACGATTATTCGACCTTCCACCAATGCATCGTTTTCTACAACGATCGGGCGATTTCTTTATCGGAAATGAATGGAAAATGGTGGTCCGGTGTGAGATGGATTGCAAGTTAGAGGAAAAGCTGTCTTTCGAGCAATTCTGTGCGCGGGTTTTAGATATCCTTCTGGCACACAAAGAATGGTGGTACGATCTTAGTGAACATGAGCTTCGGACGATTTTCGATGGATGCCGAGATATTAAGGATGCGATGGCGGCTGTTGAAATTGTAGGGGAAGATTACCATCCAAAGCCTGACCAAAAGTCCAAGATATGTCAGGATTTGACCGTACTTCAGAAGCTGTTATTGGTGTAAGAGATTGCACTTATCGGGCGCTCGGATTGCAAACGCCCCAGATTCTTGCTCGCGCTATTTGCGAATGTAATCAGCAAGCCAGCAAGCGTAGAGTGCGCGTTCATGCGCACCACTTTAGCAGCCCAATATGCTGTCGAAGTTTTTCCAGTGATGACTGCATGAACCACAACAATCAATACGGCCCGCTTACCAACCCGTAAGTACGCACGGTACACGGGTTCTGTATGCAATACATACGCGGTATTTCTGCCTTTCCGCCGATAAACCACGGCCCGCACGGGACGAGCGCGACGACGGCGCCGACAACCGCAACGGGCCGGGCTATGGCTATAACTACGATGCCGCCGGGCGCATGTCCTCCTTTGCGATCAACGGGGTCATCCAGTCCGAATACGAATACAACGCCCTTGGCCGGCAGGGTGAAGCGCGCCTCTGAGGCGGGTCCAGTGGACCTGGCTCAGCGCTGAACGGGCGGAGCCCCGGCGAAGCGGCGGCTCACACAAGAGCAGCAGACAATCCACTCGCTGCATGACGCGGCGGGGAACCGGATTGCCGAGTACCTCTATGACGAAAGCACCCTAACCAGCACGCTGATCCGCGAATATATCTGGGCGGACGGGATGATCGTCGCCGTGGTCGAAAACGGCGCGCTCTACTATGTGCGGACCGACCATATCGGGCGGCCTGTCTTTGCGACCAATGACGCAGGGGTCAAGGTGTGGGAGGCGACCGGGGCTCCGCCCGTTCGGGGCTAAAACCGTCCCCCGGACTGTTTCCGAGCCGCCCCTCACCCGTTCGGCGGCGTACATACGTCGTCAGGCCCCAATATCGAGTTGCGCTTCCCGTTCTGCGGGCAAACGGTCCCCCGGACCGTTTCCTGACCCGCCTCACGAATGCCTCCAATCCGAAACCGGGCTGCACCAGAGCTCGTACGCTGCCGATCCGCCCCCGTGGTTGCGCGGCAAACTGTCTGCTAAAGCGTTTCGGTTTTAACCTGAGACATCACGGATCACCAATTGCGTTTGAGCCGCAGGCGAAAGGCAGCGATTGGTGATTCAGGTATAAATCGAAATGCTCTAAGGTCGCGCCATGATGGATAAAACAGCATTTCGCGCCGCGCGGATTTTCGACGGTACAGACTGGCATGACGATGCGGTCTTGCTGGTGCAAGGCGGGCGCGTGGCCGCTATCGTGCCCGCCGCCAAAGCGCCGGATGCGCGCCCCTTGCCGGAGGCCATCGTGCCGGGCCTGATTGATTTGCAAGTGAATGGCGGCGGCGGGGTGCTGTGGAACAACGACCCCAGCGCCGCAGCCATCGGCACGATTTGCAAGGCGCATGCCGCATTCGGCACCACATCGGTCATGATCACGCTGATTACCGACACGCCCGACACCACCGCCCGCGCGATCGCCTCCGCGCAGGCGGCTGTCGGTACACCCGGCATGCTTGGCATCCACCTCGAAGGGCCGCACCTGTCGCTGGCGCGCAAAGGCACCCACGACCCGGCCCTGATCCGAAAGATGACGCATGCAGATCAGGCGAACCTGATCGCCGCGAAAACCCATTTCGACCATATGATCTGCACCGTGGGGGCAGAAACCGTCAGCACCGATCAGGTGCAAGCGCTCGCCGCCGCCGGGATCACCGTCAGCCTTGGGCACACCGATTGCAGCTATGACACAGCGCTTGCCTATGCGGATGCCGGGGCGACGATGGTCACCCATCTGTTCAACGCCATGGGACAAATGCAGCACCGCGCGCCGGGGTTGGTCGGGGCGGCGCTGGATGACGGACGGCTGTGGGCCGGGCTGATCGCCGATGGGTATCACGTGGCCGACGCGGCCTTGCGCGTGGCGCTGCGGGGCAAGGCGGGGCCGGGGGGGATCTTTCTTGTCTCTGATGCCATGTCCACGATTGGCAGTGACCTCACCGAATTCACCCTGAACGGACGCCAGATTTTCCGGGCAGAGGGGCGGCTGACCCTGGCCGACGGCACGCTTGCCGGGGCCGATATCGTGCTAATCGACGCGCTGCGCTATGTGCACCAGTCGCTTGGGCTGCCGCTGGAAACCGCACTGCAACTGGCCAGCACCGCCCCCGCACAGGCGCTGGGCATCAGCGACCGGGGGCATTTGCACCCCGGCGCACATGCGGATTTCTTCTGCCTGACCCCTGACATCAGGGCGGCAGGCACATGGATCGGCGGACAACAGATCACAGGTGGCGCATGATCCTGTGCTTTGACATCGGCGGCACCGCCATCAAGATGGCCGAGGCATCTAGCGCCGATCAGGTCACCCCCAAAGGGCGGATCAACACCCCTACGGATGATTTTGACGCTTTCGTCGGCGTGATGCGCGACCAGATCACCGCCGCCAGCACGCCACCCGCCGCCATCGCTGTGTCGCTGGCCGGCGTGCTGGACCCGGACACTGGGGTCGGCACTATGGCCAACATCCCCTGTCTGACCGGGCGCAAATTGCAATCGGAACTCGCCGCGCGTCTTGGGCTGCCGGTCGTGCTCGGCAATGACGCCGATTGCTTTGCACTGGCCGAGGCGACGGTGGGCGTCGGGCGCGGCCATGACGTGGTGTTCGGGCTGATCCTTGGGACCGGCGTCGGCGGCGGCGTGGTGGTGCGCGGCGAACTGATCAACCGGGACGGTGGCTTTGCGGGGGAAATCGGGCACGGGCCGATTGCGCAACGCATTCTGACAGAGCCCAGCATCAGCTTGCCCGCCTTCCCCTGCGGGTGCGGTCTGTCCGGTTGCCTTGATGCGGTTTGCTCTGCGCGGGGAATGGAACGGCTGCATACGCATCTGCACGGGGTGCCGCGCGACAGCCGCGGCATCGTGGCGGATTGGATGGCCGGGGATAAAAACGCCACGCGCACTATCGACATCTGGATCGGGCTTCTGGCAGGGCCGCTGGCGGTGATGGAAAACATGCTGGGTGCGGGGATCATCGCCGTGGGCGGCGGGTTGTCAAACGCGCCCGGCTTGATCACGGCGCTGGATCGGGCCGTGCGGGCGCAATGTCTGCGGCGCTTTGATCGGCCACTGATCGTACAGGCTGGGTGCCCGGTAGAGCCCGGTTTGGTCGGGGCTGCGATCCTTGGGCTGCAATATGTGAACAGCATCAATGCAGAATAAAAACCCCGCATGCAAACGCAGCAGGGTGGGCAAGCGATAAAATGTTAGGGGATGCGGCGCGCTCTGATCTCAGACGACGCAGGCCGGGGGGTGGGACGCCCAGAAAGGGCGCCCGCAGGCAGCTCAGGCGAGCGCCACATTCGTTGCGCTTTCACGCCCGTCGCGACCGGACTCAACGTCGAAAGTCACTTTTTGATCGTCTGCAACAGTGCTCAGACCGGAACGCTCCAGTGCAGAGATGTGCAGAAAGACGTCTTTGCCGCCGCTCTCAGGAGCGATAAAGCCGAAACCTTTGGTTGCGTTGAACCATTTCACTGTGCCGTTGGCCATGTGAATTTTCCTTTTGTGAATGCTGCCCACAACATGTGGCAGCCCGGCCAGTCACAACTTCAGTCGAGTGCTGTGAGCCAGTAAAGGAAAACAGAAAGTCGGAAGATCGCTAGTAGCACGGCTACCTCTGCCACAAACGTGCCACGATTGCAAGAGGTGATGCCGAGTCACGCGCGCTGTCGTGAAAGGACAGGCGAAGCAACAAGCTCCTTCTGCCGCCAGGCAAGCAACGCGCCAATGAACAACGTGGCCGCCGACAGCGCTAGCCCCAGCTCCAATCCCGCAGGCGTATCCGCGATGCCGCCCACAGCCGCCGGGCCGATGATCTGCCCCAAGGCAAACGCACCGGTAAAAGCGCTGATCGCAGCGGACCACGCCGATTGCGGCAGGTTGTGGCGGACCAGCGCGGTGGTGGATGTGACCACAGACAAAAACACCCCGCCAAACACCAGACCCGACACAAAGATCAATATCAGATTGGTGGTCACGACAGGCAGAATGCAAGCGCATCCCAGGATCGCGTTCAGCACCGCCAGCGGTTGCCCGCCCTTGTAGCGGTCAAGCAAGCCCGCCCAGATCCGGGAGGACACGAGCACCGCAGTCCCCAGCATGAAATAGAACGCATTGACCGTGACATCCGACAGGCCTTGTTCTTTCAACAAGGCGGCGACAAAGGTCATATAGCCAATGTAGCCGACCCCGAACATCAGGTATCCCGCCAGCCCAAAGGTAAAATCGCGCAGCGCGAATTTGCCATCTTCTTCTGTTGCGATATCCGGCTCACCGATGCGGCGGCTGGGCAAGGCGGCGATCACTGCCGCGATCAGGCAGGCCAGCGCCAAAACCCACCATGCGATCTGCCAGCTATGCATGTGGCCCTGCGCATCTGCCCAGCCCATCGCCAGTGGGATCAGCAGGGCAGAAAGCATAATGCCGATCCCCGTCCCGCCATAATAAATACCCAAGATCAGACCGGAGTTCTTGCCGTGCAATGACGCAAGCCGCGCGGCCAGAATGCCACCTGCAATAAAAACAAAAGCGCTCGCGATGCCGGACAGCAATCGCAGCACCAGCAACACATGCGGGTGCACCGTGATGCCGGGCAGGAACATGAACAGGCACGACAAGGCCGCGCCCCAGATCAGCAGCCCCCGTGTGCCGACAGCGCGCAGGGTGCGCGGGGTCAAAAGCACGCCCAGCAGATAGCCCACCGCATTGGCCGTGTTCAGCCCGCCCGCCAGCAGATAGGACCACTCCAGATCCGCGCGCATCGGCGGCAGCAGCAACCCATAGGAAAAGCGCGACAGCCCCAGCGCTATCGCCGCGCCGAATGACAGGGCGATAGCCATCTGAAACGGGTGCTGAATAGCGGCGATGGGCAGTGGCGCCGCCCCATTTTGATCTCGCATCTTGCGCCTTCCGCGTGGTGTCCTGCGTCTCTTTGCCATCGGCGCGGGCGAGACGCCAGCAGGCAGGATTGGCAAAACCTTAACGCCGCAGTTACCTTTTTATCGTGCGCAGGATTAACCACGCGATTTCGGTGCCAAAGTCCGACGCTTGTCCGATGCAATTCCGATCGCAGATTTGGCCGGAAAAGCGGTCATTAACATGACGATTCGCAGTGACCGCACGGTGGGTGGCAGATACCCCCACCGCGCGTTGCCTCAGCCCGCGATTTCGGTCGCAAGAAATGCCTCCGGATCATCAACCTCGACCAGACGCTTGCCGCGAATTTCCCAGAACCGGTTGCCCACATTACGCAGAAAGCTGCGATCATGGCTGACGAGCAAACAGGCGATCTGATCCGCGATCAGCTCAGCCTCCAGCGCCTCTTGCCCTTCGATATCCAGATGGTTCGTAGGCTCGTCCAGCAAGTAAAAATTCGGCTGCTGCAGACGCAGGATCAGCATGGCCAGCCGGGCTTTCTGACCACCGGAAAGCGCCGCTATTTTCGTCTGCTGCATCTGGATATTGACCCCAGCCCCCGCCAGCAATCCCCGCGCGCGTTGGTCGCCCACGTCGAAATTTCCGGTGACAGCGCCCATCGGCGTATCATCATCCATCAATTGGCTAAGATGTTGATCGGAATAGCCTTCTGACAGGGTCGGGGCGGCTCTGATCCCCGGCATATCACCGTTGATGGCCTGATCGATCAACCGGACCAGCCGTGTCTTGCCGGTGCCATTGGACCCAAGCAGAACCACGCGATCGCCGGGGCTGATCCACTTTTTGCCGGTCGTATAGAGGACCCGCCCGTCAGGCGTTGTGACCGGGATATCTTCGAGCGTGATCAGCGCCTTGGCATGAGTGCCGCCATGGCTCAGCCGGATATCACCCGCGCCACGTTCCTGATGGGCAGGCTTCGCCGCCGCCTCGATCTTTGCCGCGCGCTCGGTCAGTTGTTTGGTCTTGTTGACCAGCAGGTCAGAGCCAGAGTTGATCCCGATATTCTTCAGCTTGGCCGCCTGTCGTCGCAGCTGGCTGGCCTTGTTCAGATCATTGGCAAAACGGCGTTCATCGGCGGCGTCCGCCTCTTCCATTGCGGCACGGGCGGCCGTAAAGGGCAATGCGAAGTGACGGCTATTTTCTTGTCGCAAAAACAATGTTTTATTCGTCACTGCATCCAAAAATGCACGGTCATGGCT
Organism: Loktanella agnita; assembly: GCF_046640325.1. Classification (NCBI taxonomy): domain Bacteria; kingdom Pseudomonadati; phylum Pseudomonadota; class Alphaproteobacteria; order Rhodobacterales; family Roseobacteraceae; genus Loktanella; species Loktanella agnita. The sequence continues at coordinate 119,125 of NZ_JBJMBF010000008.1, forward strand.
GATCACGATCACTGGCAAATCACGGGGCAGGGCGGCCAGCCAATCTTGCAGCAAACCGATCCGGTGCAGGTCCAGATGGTTCGTCGGCTCGTCCAGCAGCAAGAGGTCAGGTTCGGTGATCCAGGTCGCCGCCAGCAATGCCGTGCGCTGCCAGCCGCCGCTGAGGTCGCGCAGCGGTTTTTGTCGCAAATCATAAGGGACGCTCAGTTCGTCGAGCAGCACATCCACACGCCAGCTTTCATAATCTGCCTGTTCCGGCGGAAGCGCGGCAAGCACATAATCGTAAAGCGTTTTATCCCTCGCATCGTCGGGCACATATTGCGCCACATGACCCATGCGCAACCCGCGCGCGCGGGTGATTTCGCCTGTGGTTGGCTCATAGGTGCCAGCAATGCAGCCCATCAGCGTGGATTTCCCGCGCCCGTTCGCAGCCACCAACCCGATGCGGTCGCCCTTGGAAATCGTCAGGTTCAGGTCGGAAAACAGTGTTTCGCCCACGGTCACGCCCAGAGCATTGAGGTTAAGAATTGTCATAAGGGTCTCTGATCAATAGAAAATGTCGCCGCAGCGCGGCTTGAGGCAGACCCTTGGGTGACAGCGTTAGCTTGTTCAGGTTTTTCGCTTAACGCATTCGTATTCCCGGATCAGCCCTGCAAACGGATTTGCAGGGCGTGGCGGGGACCATGCTGAAGTCGGCGAATAATCCGCATGTTCAGCGCGTGCCCTCCGTTGTTTGCGTGACCATTGATGAGAACGGTATTTTTAAAAGGGGCGGTGGGTCAAGACCCACCTTACATCATCGCAACGCCCGCCCTTTGATGATGGCATCCGCGCCGAACTTCTGTCGGATCAAATCCGCCGCTTTTTCCGCCTGCGCCCGTTTGCCCGCATCCGGGTCGAGCAGGTCGCCTTCACGATCCGCATCATCGGCGCTGGTGATTTCGGACAGCCCCACGCCGAGCAGCCGATATGGTCCCGTATGTCCCACCTGATCGAACAAGCCGCGCGCTGTGCGATAGATCGTGTCGGCGATCTGGGTCGGGTGGCGCAGGCTGATCCGGCGCGTGATCCCCTTGAAATCATGGGTTTTCAGCTTCAGCGTGACGACCCGACCCGCCTTATCCTTGGCCTTGGCCCGCGCGCTGACCTTTTCCGCCATGCGCCAGATATGTCCGTCAAGGATATCCGCGTCGCTGGTATCTTCATTAAATGTGGTTTCGTTTGAGATTGATTTGACCGGATTGCGCGCGCTGATCCGGCGACCATCTTCACCACGCGCCAGACCATATAGCCGCTCGCCCATGCCGCCGAAACGGTCATGCAGATCGCGGCGGTCCCAGCGCAAAAGATCGTCGAATGTCCGAATGCCCGCCCGTTCAAGGCTCGCCTGCGCCGCGGGGCCAATCCCCCAGATCAGCCGCACCGGTTTGGGGCGCAGGAACGCCGTCGTCTCTTCCTTCCCGATGATCGAAAATCCGCGTGGCTTGTCCAGATCGGACGCAACTTTGGCCAGAAACTTGTTGTGCGACAGACCGATAGAGCCGGTCAGCCCCAGTTCGTCCTTCATTCGTTTGACCAGCTGAGCCAGCATCACCGCAGGGGGCGCACCATGCAGGCGGGCGGTGCCGGTCATATCCAGAAACGCCTCATCCAGTGACAGCGGTTCAACCACCGGGGTCAGCGCGTCCATCATCGCGCGGATCGCGCGCGAGGCTTCGACATAGGCGTCAAACCGGGGCCGGACGACCACCGCTTCGGGGCAAAGTTTGAGCGCCTGAAACATCGGCATGGCAGAGCGCACGCCCTTGATCCGCGCCACATAGCAGGCGGTGGACACTACCCCGCGTTTGCCGCCGCCGATGATCACTGGCTTGTCCGCAAGTTCAGGATTGTCACGCTTTTCGACGCTGGCGTAAAAGGCATCGCAATCCATATGGGCGATGGTCAAATCGCACAGTTCCGGGTGCCGCGTAACCCGTGGGCTGCGGCATTGCGGGCAGCGGGTTTCGCTGTCAAATGTACTCAGGCAATCGCGGCAAAGGGCGGGCATGGCCCTATGATAGAGGGTCTGTCATGAGAACAACAGGGCAACATGATGGGGCGAAGGTGGCCTTGTTTCTGGGCGACTGTTTAATCAGCATCCTGCGCGATGACCGGCCTGATATTCCCTATCCGAACCTGTGGGACTTGCCCGGCGGCGGGCGCGAAGGCGATGAAACCCCGTTCGAAACCATGGCGCGGGAATTGAACGAAGAACTTGGCCTGCATCTGCCGCAAGAGGCGGTGCTGTGGCAAAACCCGTTTCCTGGCTACAGCGATCCACAAAAATGGGTGGGTTTCTTCGTGGCGCGCCTGCCTGTCGCGGCCAGCAATGACATCGTGTTCGGGGATGAAGGCCAGCGTTGGGACTTGTTCGCCCTGAATGATTTCATGGCCCTGCCCAACCGGATGCCATCCTATGGCGGCAGGCTTGACCGCTGGGTGGCCGAGACGGGTGGGATCACATGGTAGTCGCATCCATTTGCGAAAAAGCAACATTATGTTGCCTGCGGGCACCTTGATTCTGGACAGGCTGGCCGCCTTCAGGGTAGCTTAGGCTCAAAGCGGGGCGAAAATGATCCCGCATATTGAGGCAGTTATGGACTTTCCCGAGCGGTTTTCGAACCTCCCGGTTGCGACGTGGCCACGTTTGCGCGCGTTACTTGACGTGCCAAGCCGGGCGAATGACGTGATCAACATGACGATCGGCGAGCCACGCCATGCGTTTCCTGCTTTTGTGGGCGACCTTCTTGCGGCCAATGTGCAGGGCTTTGCAAAATACCCTGATAACAATGGGGTCGCCGATCTGATGGGCGCGATTGGCGGCTTTCTGAACCGCCGCTATGGGCTGGATGTGTCGCCTGAACAGATCCTGACGCTGAACGGCACACGCGAAGGGCTGTATAACGCGGCCATGGCGCTTTGCCCCGAAACCAAACACGGCAAGACGCCGGTGATCCTGACGCCCAACCCTTTCTATCAGGTCTATGCCGTCGCGGCGCTGTCGGTCGGGGCAGAGCCTGTCTACGTACCCGCCACGGCTGAAACCGGGCATCTGCCTGATTTTCAGGGGCTGCCTGCCGATGTGCTGGACCGCACCGCCATCGCCTATATCTGCTCGCCCGCCAATCCGCAGGGTGCTGTGGCTGACGAAGATTACTGGCGCGACCTGATCACGCTGGCTGAAAAGCATGATTTCATCATCTTCGCGGATGAGTGCTATTCCGAGATTTATCGCGACACACCGCCCCCCGGCGCGTTGCAGATCGCTACTGAAATGGGGGCGCATCCTGAACGGGTTGTGATTTTCCATTCCCTGTCGAAACGGTCGAACCTGCCGGGGTTGCGATCCGGTTTCTGCGCAGGCGGGCCAGAGAGTATGCGGCGTATCCGTGCCCTGCGCGCCTTTGCCGGTGCGCCGCTGCCAGAGCCGCTGCAGGCCGTGGCCGCAGCCGTCTGGAATGACGAAGAGCACGTGGTCGCAAACCGCGCGCTCTATCACCGGAAATACAAGATCGCCGATGAAATACTGGACCATATCCCCGGCTACCAGTCACCGCAGGCCGGGTTTTTCCTGTGGCTGCCCGTCGCAGACGGCGAAGCGGCGGCGGTGAAGCTTTGGCAGGAAACCGGCGTGCGGGTCCTGCCCGGCGCGTATCTAAGCCGAGACACGGCAGCCGGGAACCCCGGCAAAACCTATATTCGGGTCGCCATGGTGGCCCCAGAAGAAGAAATGCAGCGCGGGATCACCTTGATCCGCGACTGTCTGTACGGTTGAGGAAAGTAAAAATGGCATCATATCAGACACGGCAGCGCGATCCGCTTCTGGACAGTGCGACACAGGCGATGGTCGAAAAACGCGGCAAGGAATTGCTGGGGCTGGGTCTGATTATCGTGGGTCTGGCCGTGGCCGCGATGACGATCAGCTATACGCCCGATGATCCCAGTTGGATTTCCGCAACCGATGCGCCGGTGCAAAACTGGCTGGGCCATTTCGGGGCGTCGGTTGCCGCGCCGGTGATGATGGTGATCGGGCTGGGCATTTGGGCGCTGCCTGTCGTTTTGATCACCTGGGGACTGCGTTTCGTGCTGCATAACGGGCAGGACCGGGCGATTGAGCGATTGATCTTTGCACCGTTTTCCATCGCTGTGGGATCGCTCTACGCCGCGACTTTGACGCCGGGGGCAGACTGGCCTGCGAATTTTGGCGCGGGCGGGATTTTTGGGGATACGATCCTTGCGATTTTCCTGACGATACTGCCGTTTGGGACGATTTTCGGGATTAAGTTCGCCTCGCTTCTTTCAGGCGTCGCGCTTCTGGCGTTGATGGCGTTTGTGCTGGGCTTCACCCGGCCCGAATTGCGCACCGGCGGGCGTTTTCTGTTTCTGGGAACGGTGTTGCTTTATGCAGGTTTGCTGCGGGTGATCGGCAAGGGGGCAGCCCTGTCCGCGGGTGCCGCACAAGGCATGTCCAGTACACTGGCCGAACGCCGGGCGCGTGTGGCAGAGACCCGCGCGCTGCGTGATGACATGGACGTGTTTGAAGACACGGCCCCGCGCCGGACCGCCCCTGTTGCCGCGCCCCGCACCGCTGTTGTGCGCTCAACACCGGCAGAACCACCACTGACAGCGCGTAAGATGCCACCAGCCCCAACGCTCAGCGCACCCGCCCGCGCGCCGGAAGCGCAGCAAGGTGGCGGCTTTCTGTCAGGTCTTCTCAAGCGCAATGATCCGATGCCGGAACCGGAACTGGTGACCCGCGAACCCACAGCTGCAGAGGCCCCGGCACAGGACACAGATCGTGTGAACGCGCGGATCGCCGACGCGATCAAAAATCGCGCCGTGCCACCCGCGCCCCCCGCAGGCATCCGAATTGAACCCGCGTTGACCGCCGGTCGCGGCCCGAAACCACTGGTTTTCGAGCCGGTGGAAGATGTGGTGTTGGACGATCACGGCATTGCCGATGATCAGGACACAATGGCCGATACAGGCCCGATGATCATACCGCGCGCCCCCGAAGTGCCCACATCCCTGCCGCCGCTGGTCGCAGAGCCGAGCAATGTGGTGCAGCACGCGCCGAAAAAGGCGCCGCAGCCTTCACGCCAGGCGCGGGCAGAGGCGCAGCCCGCGTTGAAGTTCGAAGACAAGCACGCCGATTATGAACATCCGCCACTGGCGCTGCTGACCAACCCGGTCGAAATCCAGCGGCACCATCTGAGCGATGACGCCTTAAGCGAAAACGCCCGGATGCTGGAAAGCGTGCTGGATGATTACGGCGTGAAAGGCGAAATCGTCAGCGTGCGCCCCGGTCCTGTGGTCACGATGTACGAACTTGAACCCGCGCCGGGGCTAAAGGCGTCCCGCGTGATCGGACTGGCCGACGATATCGCCCGGTCGATGTCCGCTTTGTCTGCCCGTGTCTCGACCGTGCCGGGGCGCAGCGTGATCGGGATCGAATTGCCGAATGAAAATCGCGAAAAGGTGGTTTTGCGCGAAATCCTTTCGCACCGTGATTTCGGCGACGGCAACCAGAAACTGCCGCTTGCGCTGGGCAAGGATATTGGCGGCGAACCCATCGTGGCGAACCTCGCCAAGATGCCGCACCTGCTGATCGCAGGGACCACAGGGTCGGGTAAATCCGTGGCGATCAACACGATGATTCTGTCGTTGCTGTACAAGCTGACCCCAGCGGAATGCCGGATGATCATGATCGACCCGAAAATGCTGGAACTCTCCGTCTATGACGGTATTCCGCATCTGCTGTCCCCGGTTGTGACCGACCCGAAAAAGGCGGTTGTGGCCTTGAAATGGGTCGTGGGCGAAATGGAAGAGCGGTATCGCAAGATGTCCAAAATGGGCGTGCGGAACATTGATGGCTATAACGGCCGGGTCAAAGACGCGCTTGCCAAGGGCGAAATGTTCAGCCGTACCGTTCAGACCGGCTTTGACGAAGAAACCGGCGATCCAATCTTCGAGACAGAGGAATTCGCGCCCGAAGCGATGCCCTATATCGTTGTCGTCGTGGACGAGATGGCCGATCTGATGATGGTCGCAGGCAAAGAGATCGAGGCTTGCATTCAGCGTCTGGCGCAGATGGCGCGGGCGTCAGGGATTCACCTGATCATGGCCACGCAGCGGCCTTCGGTCGATGTGATCACCGGCACGATCAAAGCGAACTTCCCCACACGGATTTCCTTTCAGGTGACCTCAAAAATCGACAGCCGCACGATCCTTGGCGAAATGGGGGCCGAACAGCTGCTGGGCATGGGCGATATGCTTTATATGGCGGGCGGCAGCCGGATCACCCGTGTGCATGGGCCATTTGTCAGCGACGAGGAAGTTGAGGAAATCGTCAACCATCTCAAGAGCTTCGGCCCGCCCGCTTATATGTCCGGCGTGGTCGAAGGGCCCGATGACGAAAAATCCAGTGACATCGACATGGTGCTGGGGCTTGGCGGGAATTCCGATGGGGAAGACGCGCTTTACGATACGGCAGTGGCGATTGTGATCAAGGACCGCAAATGCTCCACCTCCTATATCCAGCGCAAACTGGCGATCGGCTATAACAAGGCCGCGCGTCTGGTGGAGCAGATGGAAGAAGAAGGCGTGGTGAGCGCAGCCAACCACGTTGGCAAACGCGAAATTCTGGTGCCGGAGCAGCATTAAGGGAGCCACGCGAAAGCGCGTGGTTCTGTACTGGCAGGAGTGGTGGTGCGCAGGTAAAGGCGTTTGCCAAGTTGGCATAAAACGAGGCATCAACTGCCACGATCAGCCCTTACCGGGCATTCAATACCTTCAATATGGGAGCGCGGCGTACTGTTACCCGGCAGTGGTTTACGCGCAAACCATGAGAGGGCACGCACGCCGTCAGAACGGCAATACAGCGATCGCAATCTTCGATCGCTGAGCTGAGCCGAGAACTGGGGATCAATCCCAAGACGGTTGTGAAGTGGCGTAAGCGCAAGGCTGTTGAAGATCAAAAGACCCGCCCGAAGGAACCGCGCTCAACCGGTCTCAGCGAAGACGAGGAAGCTATGGCCATCGCGTTCCGGCGGCGTACCCTACTGCCGCTGGACGACTGTCTTTATACGTTGCAGCCGTCCATCCCGCACCTGACGCGCTCTTTCTTGCATCGATGCCTGCAGTGGCATGGAATATCCCGACTGCCCGATGTCGCAGGCGACAAACCGAAGCGGCAGAAGTTCAAACGATATCCAATCGGCTATTTCCACATTGATATCGCCGAGGTCAGGACCGAGGAACGGTCAAGTCAAGCGGATGAACCGCACCATCAAGGATGCGACAGTCACAAGGTATCACTACGACAGCCACGAACAGTTCCGCAGCCATCTCAGCGGCGTCCTGGACGCCTATAACTTCGCTCGTCGGCTCAAGACGCTTAGCGGTCTCACGCCTTACGAATACACATGCAAAATCTGGACTTCAGAGCCAGAGCGATTCATCCTAAATCCGATCCACAAGATGCCGGGACCGAACACCTGATCCTGTCATACCCTGCAAAACGCAGGCGACGTGTTGCGGCACGCAGGCTGCAACACGATATGGATAGTACGATGTCGTCGAAGAAGGGCATTTGATCTAGCTCTCCTATTGCGGGAGATGTTATCGATAACTATTGGTGACGTCAAACCGGAAGGACACCTAAATGGACGCGACTATCCAGACCACAGCCCTGACCCACCACGGCGCGAAGCGCATGTTGCAGGCTGCGGTTGAGGCGGCCGAGAAAAGCGGACAGCCGCAGTGCATCGTCATCGTCGAGGCAAGCGGCCAGTTGATCGCGGAAATCCGCATGACCGGTGCCAAGTTCTTAAGCCGCAAGTCGGCCAAGTCCAAGGCGCTGACGGCGGCGTCACTTGGGGTGCCGTCGGCAGATGCTCCCGACGCCGTGCGCCCTGCCATTGGGGCGGCGACCGGCGGTGCTGTCACCGTTTTGCCGGGTGGGTTGCCGATTATTGTAGACGGTGTGCTTGTCGGGGGCATCGGCGTGGGTTCGGGCACAGGTGCGCAGGATATCGACGTGGCGCAGGCGGCATTGGCCGCAATCGGAGCACCGCTATGAAAATCACAGTTCTTGGAACAGGCCTGATGGGCGGGCCCATGGCGCGGCGTATGGCGCAAAGCCACGATGTTACGGTCTGGAACCGCACTGCAGAGAAGGCAGAGGCCTTGGCGGATGTCTGCACCGTTGCCGCCACACCGCAGCAGGCCGTGGCGGGCGCGCAGGTCGTTGTCCTGATGCTGATGGACGGTGCCGCTGTGCGCGCGGTTCTGACGGAGGCACTGTTTGCCGCCGTGGGGCAGGGTGGATTGATCATCAACATGGGGTCCATCGAACCCGAAGTTGACCGCGCCATGGCCGATCACGCGGGCCGCCACGGGCTGTCCTATCTGGATGCCCCGGTGTCGGGCGGTGTTGCGGGCGCGCAGGCGGGCACATTGGCCATTCTGGTGGGCGGGGCGCAGGCCGATTTTGACCATGCAGCGCCGGTGTTTGCCCCCGTGGGGCGGGCCACGCTGCTGGGCACTGCCGGGGCTGGGCAGGTGGCGAAACTGGCGAACCAGCTGATTGTCGCTACCACCATTGGCGCTGTCGCCGAAGCCTTTCGGTTGGCGCAATCGGGGGGCTGCGATCCAGCAGCCTTGCGACAGGCGCTGATGGGGGGCTTTGCCGACAGCCGCATCCTTGATCTGCACGGCGCGCGAATGGTCGAGGGGAACTTCACCCCCGGCGGGCGGTCTGTGGCGCAACTGAAAGATCTGGATAATGCGATGGCATTGGCCAAAGGGGCCGGATTGTCCCTGCCGTTGTCGGAAACGGTCACAGCGGGCTTTCGCGATTTTGTAGAGGTGCATAAAGGCGGCGAGAAGGATCACGCCGCCTATTATGAATGGCTTGCCCTTAAGAAAACGTAATCTGGGCTTTCATGGCTTTGGTGCGATCCAGTGCCAGTTCGAACCCTGACACGGCATCGTCAATCGACACGGTATGCGTGATCAGGGGTTTCACGTCGATCAGGCCTTTTTGCATCAGGCTGACGCCAGTATGGAACTCGTCGTGGAACCGGAACGAGCCCTTCAGCGACAGCTCTTTCGCGGTGATCGCCATCATAGGCAGGGACATGTCGCCGCCAAGGCCAAGCTGCATGATCGTCCCGCCGGGCCGCATGGCATGGATGCCAGCGGTCAGGGCAGGCACGGCACCAGTGCATTCGTAAAGCACATCAAAGGTGCCTTTGTCGGGGGTGAACTTGTCCAACCCGTCGGGCGTCGTTGCCATGTTGATGACCTCATCCGCGCCAGCATTGCGTGCCATTTCGAGGGTGAAGTCTGACAGGTCCGTCGCCACAATCAAATCAGCCCCCGCGCGCCGCGCGCACATGATCGACAGGATGCCAATGGGGCCACAGCCTGTCACCAGAACGGATCTGCCCACAAGGTTGCCTGCCCGCCGTGTCGCGTGAAGCGTCACGGCCAGTGGCTCGGCAATCGCGGCCTCGCCCGATGTGATCCCGTCGGCCACCGCACATTGGCTGGCGTTGACGTTCAACATTTGGCGAAACGCGCCCTGAATATGGGGCATTGGCATCGCAGAGCCATAGAACCGCATGTTCAGACATTGGTTCTGCTTGCCTTCAAGACAGAACTTGCAGCTGTTACACGGGCGCGAGGGCGACACGGCCACCAGCTGTCCGACCGTCAGGCTATCAACGCCGTCACCCAATGCGGTGACGTGGCCTGCCACCTCATGGCCCAAGATCATCGGCTCGCGCAGCTTGATCGCGCCAAAGCCGCCGTGGTTGTAGTAGTGCAAGTCGGTGCCGCAAATGCCGCCCGTGGCCATGGTGATCTGGACCTCACCCGCCTGCGGCGGAGTCACGTCACGGTCTTCGATCCGCAGGTCTTTGGGGGCATGAATAACAAGGGCCTTCATTCTAGTTCACCTTCGTCAAAAGCGGTTTGCCCGCGAATTGGGCGACAAGGTTGTCGTAGACCTGTTTGCCCATCGCTTTGCGTGTCTCATAGGTGCCCGACGCGTGGTGCGGCTGCACCATCACGTTGTCCAGCGCCAGAAAACGCGGGTTCAGCGCCGGTTCGCCCTCGAACACGTCCAGTGCCGCAGCGCCGACGGTTTTCGCCTCAAGCGCATCGAGCAGGGCGGCCTCGTCGATGTTGCTGGCACGCGAGATATTGATGACCATGCCGTCAGGGCCAAGGGCATCGAGCACGTCTTTGTTTACGATATGACGGGTCTCGGCAGAGGCGGCGAGGGTGACGAACAAGAAGTCTGCATGCTCCGCCAGTGCGACCGGATCTTTGATAAAGGTCCAGTCAGGCGCGTAGTCTTTGGCGCTGACATCGCTATAGGCGATATCCAGATCGAACCCTGCCAAACGCTTGGCAACCTCGAACCCGATCCGTCCCAGCCCGAGAACACCGACCTTTTTGCCCCAAACGCGCGATTGCAGTGGGTAAAGGCCCTTGGCCTCCCACGATCCGTCACGGACCCATTGCGACGCACCAATCATGCCGCGCGACTGCGCCAGCATCATCGCCACGCCAAGGTCGGCCACATCGTTTGTCAGAACGTCCGGCGTATTGGTGACAGCAATGCCGCGAGCCGTGCAGGCCGCAACATCCACCGCATCGTAGCCAACGCCGTAAACAGAGACGACTTCGAGGTTCGGGCAGGCATCCAGCATCGCCTGTGTCGTGCCAAGTTCGCCGCGCGTGGCGATTCCCTTGATGCTGGGGCCGACCTGCGCCAGAAATGCGTCTTTGTCCTCGGCCTTGAAAAACTTGTGCATATTAAAGGCTGCATCCAGTGGTTCCTGGTCCCATTCGGGGTAATATCCGACCTGTAGAATGTCCGGCTTTGTCATCGTAGGCTCCTGCAACTTGGGTAATTTGTTATCGATAACATATGTGAACACCTTGGGGCCGTCCAGCCGTATCTTGCAAATTCACCTCTTGCATTGACATGTTTTGTTATCGATAACATAAGGCGGGAAATCTTTTGAAATTCCACCAACCGAGGAGCCCGCGTTATGAGCCTGAATTTATTTGATCTTACAGGAAAACGTGCCCTGATAACCGGATCGTCTCAAGGCATCGGCTTTGCGCTGGCGCGTGGTCTGGCTGCTGCGGGGGCGTTGGTGATCATCAACGGACGCGACGAAGCCAAGGCGCAGGCGGCGGCGAAAACCCTCACCGATGAAGGCGCCGACGTTGAGGTTTTGTGCTTTGATGCGACCGACCACGCGGGCGTCCGTGCCGCCGTCGATGGGTTCGAAGAGGCGAGGGGCCCGATCGATATTCTTGTGAACAACGCAGGCATGCAGCACCGCATGCCGTTGGAAGATTTCCCCGCGGACGCGTTCGAGCGTTTGTTGCAGACCAACGTCGCCTCTGTCTTCCACGTGGGCCAAGCCTGCGCGCGCCACATGATCGGGCGCGGCAAAGGCAAGATTGTCAACATCGCCAGCGTCCAGACCGCCTTGGCCCGTCCGGGCATTGCGCCCTACACGGCCACCAAGGGCGCGGTTGCGAACCTGACGAAAGGGATGGCGACAGATTGGGCGCAGCATGGGTTGCAGTGTAACGCACTGGCGCCGGGTTATTTCGATACGCCTTTGAACGAGGCATTGGTCAATGATCCGGACTTCTCGGCATGGCTGGCCAATCGCACCCCTGCGGGACGCTGGGGCAATGTCGAAGAGCTGGTCGGGACCTGTATTTTCCTCAGCTCGGATGCGTCGTCCTTCGTGAACGGCACGACGATCTTTGTAGATGGCGGCATCACCGCGTCGCTATGATGGATTGCTTTGTGGTCATGGGCGTGTCGGGCTGTGGAAAATCATCTATCGGCGCGGCGTTTGCGGCGCAAACGGGTGCGCGCTTTGTGGATGCCGATGATCTGCATCCGCAAAGCAACATCGACAAGATGGCCGCAGGCATCCCGCTGACAGATGAAGATCGCAAGCCGTGGCTTGAGATTGTCGGGCGCAGCTTTGCGCAATCTGACGGGCCTTTGGTCATTGCTTGTTCCGCGCTTAAACGCAGCTACCGCGACATCATTCGCAAAACGGCGGCGGCTCCGGTTGCGCATTTGCATCTGGACGGGGCGCAGGCTGTTATCGCGCGGCGCATGGCCTCGCGGCAGGACCACTTTATGCCAACGACTTTGCTGGACAGCCAGTTCGCTACGCTGGAACCGCTTGGCGCGGACGAGGTCGGCACACGCGTTGATATCGATCAGGCCCCAGAGGCGATTGTGGCCGAACTGATCGCACATTTTAGGGAGGAGACGATATGACGCAGAAGGTTGCATTGATTGGCGCGGGCGCAATGGGCGGGGCGATTGGTCAGCGGCTGGCGAAGACGGGAAACCAGTTGATGGTGTTCGATCTTGACGCTGGAAAAGTCGCCGAACTGGTAGGGCACGGCGCGATTGCGGCCAGTTCTGCCGCCGAGGCCGCAGCGGCGAGCGATTATGTCATCACCAGCCTGAACGCCCCGCGGATTGTCGATCTGGCGGTGTTCGGTGAGGGCGGCGTGGCCGAAGGCGCAAAGCCTGGCACGTTGATCATTGATATGTCGTCTATCGATCCCGAGGCGACGAAAGATCTGGCCGCGCGCGCGGCTGAAAAGGATCTGCGCTGGGTCGACAGCCCGCTTTCCGGTGGCGCGCCCAAGGCCCTGATCGGCGAGTTGACCTTGATGGCAGGCGGTACAGCCGAAGATGTCGCCGATGCCCATAACGTCTTGCAGCACGTCGCCACCAACTACACCCATATGGGGTCGGTCGGCGCGGGCCAGACGACCAAACTGATCAATCAGGTTCTATGCGGTTTGAATTTCCTTGCCGTGGCCGAAGCCACGCAACTGGCGCTGGATGCCGGTGTGGATGCTGCGAAGATCCCAACGGCGCTGAAGGGCGGACGTGCTGACAGCGCGATCTTGCAGGAATACATGCCGCGCTATGTCGAAAAGGATTACCGCCGCACGGGTCGCATCGACAACATGGTGAAGGATTTGAACGGCGCGCAGGATCTAGCACGGCGCACCGATACGGCCATGCCAATGACAGCGATCTGCGCCGAGGTTCACCGCCTGCTCACCGCCGCAGGCTTGGGCGGTGAGGATCAGGCCGCGTTGATGGAGTATTTTGCGGGCCCCGCGGCGCTGCCGGAATAGCCGCCCGATGTGGCCTGTCCGGTCACGCGCGGGACATTGGTTAATGTGCAGTTGCGCGTGCCGGTTTAAATCTGCAACAGTGATAACGATCACAACTAAGGACGAAGAATGAAGCGCGGCCCCACGATGAAAGACGTTGCTCGGGCAGCGGGAGTTTCTGTTATGACCGTCAGTCGCGCCTTCAAGGAAGACGCGTCTGTCGGCAAGGATACGCGGGAAAATATCCAGCGCACGGCCGAGAAACTGGGCTACGTCTTCGATTCAACCGCCGCCAACCTGCGCACCCAGCGCAGCGACTTTATCGCCGTGACCATTCCATCCCTTAACAATGCGAACTTTGCGGCCACCGTTGTGGCGTTGACCAACAAGCTGAGCCAAGAGGGCTATCAGGTGCTGCTGGGCCACTCCAACTACGACATGGAACGCGAAGAGCAGTTGATCGCGCAATTTCTGCGCCGCCGCCCCGAGGCGATTATCGTCACAGGCGGACGCCACACCGACCGCGCCCGCGCGATGTTGTCGGGGGCAGGGGTTCCGGTGATTGAAACATGGGACAACCCGCCAGACCCGATCGGTCATGTGGTCGGCTTTTCCAACGCCGATACCATGCAATTGCTGGTCGATCATCTTGTCGCGCAAGGGCGCAAACGCATTGCCTTTATGGGCGGTGATTCCGAAAGCGACAGTCGGGGCCAAGACCGCCGCAGCGGGTTCCTTGCGGCAATGCAGGGTCACAGACTGCAGGCCAACCGCTTGGTTGGATCGGGCGCTCCGCAGGATCCCATGGGCAAGGGCGTCGTCGCTATGGGCACATTGCTGGAACAGTTTCCCGACACAGACGCGGTGATTTGCGTGTCGGATCTGGTGGGCTTCGGTGCCTTGTCGGAATGTCAGCGGCGCGGCATCAAAGTGCCCGATCAGATCGCGCTTGCAGGGTTCGGGGCCTACGACATCTCGGAGGTCTGCGTGCCCGCGATGACAACGATTGACCCCAAACCGCTAGAGATCGGCGAAGGCACCGCAGATTTGGTGCTTGAGTTGCTGAAGTCGCCAGACACCGCGCGCAACCGGATGATCACGCCCGTCTTGAAGCCGGCTCAATCCACATTGTCCTAAAGGCTGCCGCTCGCGGCAGACCTAAGACGAGCCGTTTGGGCGGGTCCGGCCGCGCGAAGCAATCTGCTTTCCCCAACGTCATAAACGGCCTGTCAGAACGCCGTAAATTTGGGCGTCAAAAAGCGGCAAAAAGTGTTGCCACTCGAAACCTTAATTGTTATCGATAACATTATTCGAGTTGCCGCATGCGGAGGATGTCGTCCGGTGCTTGGAGAACAGACAGGGTAGGGGGCGTGCACCATCGCCACACTGTCCGCACCGTGACTGGCTTTGGGAGGAGCGCATGAAGGGACTTGCTGAAAAACTGTGGAATTCCATCGAGGCCATTGTCGCGCTTTTGATGGTGGTCATGATCGGGCTGGTCTTTACCAATGTGGTCCTGCGCTATGGGTTCTCGTCGAGTCTGCGCCCGTCCGTTGAACTGTCGCGTATGGGGCTGGTCTGGGTCGTGATGCTGGGGGCCGTGGTGGTTTTGCGCCGCGAAGAACACCTTGCAGTCACTGAAATTTCCGACGCTCTGTTTCCCCGCGCCGTGCCTATACTGCGCCGAATCGGCTACATGGTAATCCTGTTCGCGGTTGGCATGCTGTTCTGGGGCGCGTTCCGGCAGATGATGTCGAACTGGAACAACATCTCGCAGCTGACAGGCCTGCCGTCGGGACTGTTCTACCTCGCAGGGGTGATTTCCGGAGCCTTGATGGCCTTTGTCGCCGCCGTGCGGATCATCAACGCCGATGCGTTTCATCCCGACAATAAGGATTCCTGATGACCCTCGCTATTTTTCTGGGTGTATTGCTGATCGCAATCATGTTGCGCCTGCCGGTGGCCTTTGCCCTGTTGCTGTCGTCGATTGCCTTGATGCTTTATATGGACAGCTTCAGTGTTGATATTCTGGCGCAATCGTTGATCAACGGCGTGAACAGTTTCCCCCTGTTGGCGATCCCGTTCTTTCTGATCGCGGGCGAGGTCATGTCGGTGGGCGGCTTGTCGAGCCGTATCGTCCGCATGGCGACCACCTTTGTCGGGCACCGCAAAGGCGGGCTGGGCTATGTCGCGATTTTCACATCTGTCTTGTTGGCCGGTCTGTCAGGATCTGCTGTGGCCGATGCTGCGGCTTTGGTCAGTATTCTTTACCCGATGATGAAACAGGCAAACTACCCCGAAGGCCGTTCCATGGGGCTGTTGGCGTCTGGCGGCATTATTGCGCCGGTCATTCCGCCGTCATTGCCCTTGATCCTGGTCGGCGTCGCGGGCGGCATTTCGATCAAAGACCTGTTCTTGGGCGGCATCGTTCCCGGCCTTTTGATGGGGATTACCCTGATCGTTGTCTGGTCCATGCTGATCCGAAACGAAGACCTGCCGGTGGCCCCGAAGGCGAGTGCCGTCGCCAAAATCTCGGCGCTGCGCGAAGGGTTCTGGGCGCTGATGCTGCCGGTCATTATCATTGGGGGTATCCGCTTTGGCGTGTTCACCCCTACCGAGGCCGCCGTCGTGGCGGCTGTGTATGCGCTGCTCGTTTCAACCTTCATTTACCGTGAACTGACATGGGCCAAACTCTACGCCGTGTTGACGAACGCGGGGCGCGCCACGGCGATGGTCATGTTCCTTGTGGGCTGCGCCATGGTGGCCGCATGGCTTATCACCATTGCCCAACTGCCACAGCAACTGGCCGGACTGCTGGAACCGCTGATCGACAGCCCGCGCACCTTGATGCTGGTCATCATGCTGCTGGTGCTGGCTGTGGGCATGGTCATGGATCTGGCGCCGACGGTTCTGATCCTCGTGCCGCTACTGATGCCTGTGGTGAAACTGGCCGGCATTGATCCGGTCTATTTCGGCCTGATGTTTGTAATCAACTGTTCCATCGGTCTGATCACGCCGCCCGTCGGCAATGTTTTGAACGTCGTTTGTGGCGTTGGCCGCGTGCCAATGTCCAAGGCTGTGCGAGGGGTGTTCCCCTTCATACTGGCCTATCTGGTGCTCTTGGGGCTCTTCATCGCCTTCCCGGACATCATCATCGTCCCAATGAACATCATCATTGGCTAATCACTAAACTGGAGGAGAAACCGAATGAAATCTTACATGAAACCAATGGCACTTGCGGGTGCGATGATCCTTGGCGCGACCTTTGCCTCGGCTGAGACAACGCTGAAACTGGCACATGCCGCGCCGGAATCCGATCTGCAGCAGACCATGTCCCTGTTCTTCAAAGAACAGGTCGAGGCCCGCACAGACGGCAATGTTACGGTAAACCTGTTTCCCTCGGGCCAGTTGGGCAACGACGCGCAGATGATCGACGGCGCGCGCTCGGGCATCATCGACATCGCTATGGTCGGCCTGAACAACTACTCCGGCCTGATGCCGGAATCCGCCGCCTTCACCCTGCCGTTCATGTTCCCGACACGCGAAGCGGCCTATCAGGTTCTTGATGGTCCTGTGGGGCAGGGCGTTTTGGACCAGATGGGCGAATTCGGCCTCAAAGGTCTCGGTTTTCCTGAAAACGGCTACCGCAACATGACCAACAACCGTGGCCCGATCCGTGTGCCTGCGGATGTCGAAGGTCTGCAAATGCGGGTGAACAACTCCATCGCGCTGAACAACATGTTCGCAGCCCTTGGCGCCAACCCGCAGCAGATCCCCGTGGCCGAGCTGTACACCGCGCTGGAAACAGGAGTGGTCGACGCGCAGGATCACCCGATCGGCGTCACCCTGTCGTTCAAGTTCTACGAAGTGCAGGACTACCTGAGCATCACCCAGCACGCCTACGCGCCTCTGGCGCTGGCGATGAACAGCGACACATTCGAAGGCCTGAGCGAAGACGAACAGGCGATCATCCTCGAAGTTGCTGCCGAAGCTGTCGCCATGCAGCGTGAGCTGAGCATCGAAAAAGAAGACGAGATGATCGCAGCGCTTGAAGCCGACGGCATGACCGTCAACCGCGATGTCGACGGCGCGGCCTTTCAAGAAGCGGTAAAGCCTGTCTGGGAAGCTTTCATCGAAGCAAACGGCGACGAACTTGTGAACGCGATCCTCGAAGCGTCCAAGTAATACCGTCAAATCCTTGAAGGGCCCCGACCAGATGGTTAGGGGTCCTTTTCCTTTGAATGGCTCCATTCTGGGACCACCGCGCGTTTCTTAATTCGGCGGTACAGGCCCAAGTCCGCCCACACCAATCATCTCAGGTTTGCGCGAAGGGAAACTATGTCGTCTTAGGAAACGGCGCTGCAAAGCGATGTGCAGCAAAGCCCCGGTTCACTGTGTCATTTGCCGGGACAGGTCGATCAGGCATTTTTGCACCGCCAGAGTCGCCTCGCTCAGCGGGAGCTGCGCGGACCAGCAGACAGCCATATTGCTGCGCATGTTGGGTTGCCGGATCGGGGAAATCTTCGCCTCTGGCACGCGTCGCTGCACAGCTTTTGCCGCCGATAGCGGCAAAATCGTGTCGGCCAAACCTTCACTCAATGCGCTGGATAGGACCGAAATGGATTCAGTCTGGGCAACGATATGGGCCGTTGTTCCTGTGCGCGCCAATGATGTGTCGATGACTTGCCGCAACGTGTGAATCTTGCTCGGTAAGATCAAGCGACGGGCGACTGCGTCAGCAAACACAATTGCGTCGGTTTGGTCGAAGTCTTCCGATGTGGTGACAAGGTGCAACTCTTCTGTCGAAATCTTCTCGAATGCGAGGCTAGGGATTGCACCGGGATAGAAGATGAGCGCGACGTCCATTTTGCCGGTCATGATCAGCTCGCTCATCGCGCCGCCACCAACGTTTTCGTTAATATAAAGCATGATCCCCGGATAATCCGCGCGCAACTTTTCGATCAACTGTGCAGCAAGCAAGGACCCAAGCCCTAGCGGGGCAAGTCCGACACGCACAGTCCCGCGGATGTCCTCGGAGGCGGTCTGAATATCCAGTTCGACCTCTTCCATCTGACGCAGGATCATCTGGGCATGACGATACAGCACCTTGCCGGCTTCGGTCGGCACTACGCCGCGTTTTGACCGCACCAGCAGCGGCTTGCCGTAGTGCGATTCAAGCCCTGCAACCTGCTGGCTCAGCGCAGGTTGAGCAATGTGCAAGATGGCAGAGGCGCGGGTGATGCTTCCGATGTCGATAATCTTGACGAAGGAATGTAGCTTTCGAATGTCCATCCGGCTTTATTAAACCCTCTATAGAGGATAAGCCACGCCCCAAATCCAAACTGAACCCAACGTAGTGGATGTCGGCTGAAGCATAGGATTCTGCGATCACGTCAGAACGAACCTGTGTTTCCGCAAATTCGGCAATCACCCTAGCATGTCAGACGCAAGCACAAGAAATAACGGGTCTCACTGATAGCCGGCCTTCGGCGCCTAGGGGCCAACCACATCGGGAGAATAGCATGTCTGTCTTTAAAGCGTTCATTCTGGGAACGGCTACAGCCGTGGCCTCTGTCGGGGCTGTTGCCGCTGAAACTAATCTGCGTCTGTCAGACGTTCTGCCTGAAGGGAACTTCATGGTCGAAAACGCCCGCACCTTTGCGGATGCCGTCGCCGAGGCGACGGACGACGAAGTGACCATCACTGTGAGCGCCGCAGGGTCGCTGGGTTTCAAAGGCCCTGATCAGCTGGGTGCAGTCCGTGACGGTCTGGTCGATATGGCAGACATCAACATCAGCCAGCAGGTTGGCAGCAACCCGCTTTTCGGTGCCGAAGGCGTCCCGTTCCTCGTAAACTCTATGGACGATCTGAAGGCCTACCACGCTTTCCTGCGCCCCGAGATCGAGGCTCTGTTCGAGCAGCACAACCAGAAACTGCTCTATATGGTGCCATCCCCCGCGCAGTATGTGTACTTGAACGAAATGGTCGACAGCATTGACGACTTCGAAGGCATTCCGGTGCGCGGTGCAGACAAGAACACCGTCGACATCATCAGCAGCATCGGCATGGACGGCGTTGTGATGCCATGGGGTGAATTGCTGCCGGCTCTGGCGTCTGGCCGTGTCGAAGGTGTTGCAACCTCTGCAACATCCGGTGTTGACGGTCGGTTCTGGGAATTCCTCGATTACATTTACGCGACGAACCACACATGGGGTTCCAACGCCGTGACGATCAACATGGATGTCTGGAACAGCATCTCTGAAGAGGATCGCGCCGCGATCGAAGAGGTTGCCGCCGATCTGGAGCCTGATTTCTGGGAGGTCTCCCGCGCCGCAGATGTGGCAAGTGTGACCACAATGGAAGCCGAGGGCATGACCCTCGTGCCCCTGTCCGACGAGCTGATGGCAGAGATCGGCGAACGCGCGACAGCCGTGCAGGACGAGTTCTTTGAACGCGTGCCAGCCGCCTTGCCGATTGCCGAGGCTTATCTTCAGTCCCGCGCCAATGACTAAGGTGCAGGACACCACGCAGGACACAGCGACGGCCCACGGGCCGTCGTTTCGCGGACCGGTTGCGGCCTTTCAACGGGCCGCCGACGTCGTTTCGTTGCTCGGGGCATGGATCGCGGGCCTATGCATCGTGGCGCTGACGCTTCTTGTTCTGACCGACATTCTGCTCGCCTTCTTCAGCGGCTTCTTTCATTTCGTGCCCTCGGGCACGGGTGTGGGTTGGGAATACAGTGCCTACCTGATGGGGGCGGCTTTTCTACTCGGGGCGGGGATGACCCTGCGGGCCGGTTTGCAGTTGCGGGTTGAACTTGTGATGTCGTCGCAGCGTCGCATTCTGGTGCGCGTGCTCGAAATCTTCTCGGCCTCGCTGGGATCGGCAGTCAGTGTTGCTATGGCCGTCTGGCTGTTCAACTTTACCCTGCGGACCTATGGCTATGGCGAGGTGTCGCAAGAAAGCTTTACGCCTTTGTGGATACCGCAAGCCGTCTTGACGCTGGGCGCGGCCGTTCTTGCCTTCCAGATGGTGGCGCGCCTTGTCAGCGCTTTGGCCGGACACACTCTTGATAATCCAACGCTTGGTGCTGCCAGCGCCATCGAATAATGCGCCTCAACCGGCCAAAACAATAAGGACACCTTTCATGGGAGCGATCGTTTCCAGCCTGTTCGGGCTGCTTTTCGGAACTCTGGCGGCTGGCGCTTGGATCGGCATTGCACTGCTGACAACGGCTATCGGTCTGACGGTGATGTTCACGCATATCCCGATCGACAAGCTGTTCCCGCAATATGTCTTCAATATCCTGACCACGCCTGATCTGGTCGCTTTGCCGCTGTTCATCCTGATGGGTGAATTCCTGTTCCGCACCAAGATTTCGCAAGCGTTGTTCACCGGACTTGCCCCTTGGGCGGGTCTGCTTCCGGGTCGTTTGCTGCACGTCAACATCGTCGGCTGTTCGATCTTTGCGGCGATTTCAGGGTCTTCGGCGGCGACCACGCAGGTGGTTGGACGTATGACGTTAAAGGAATTGCTGTCGCGTGGCTACTCGCCCGAGCTTGCGATTGGCGGTCTTGCCGGGGCAGGCACGTTGGGCTTTCTGATCCCGCCCTCGACCGTGATGATCATGTATGGTGTGTTGGCCAATGAGTCCGTGCTGCGCCTGTTCACCGCAGGGTTCCTGCCCGGTTTGCTGCTGGCCGCCAGCTTTGGCACCTACATCATGATCCGCAGCGCGATGAAGCCTGACCTGATCCCAGAAAGCGAACGGGCCCTGCGCCATATGCCCCTGCGCGAACGGTTTGCGGCCCTGCGCGATCTGGCACCGGCGTTGTTCCTGATCCTGTGTGTTCTGGGGTCGATGTATGGTGGTCTTGCCACCCCGTCAGAGGCCGCGGCCCTTGGTGTGCTTGGGGCGTTTCTGGTCTCTTTGCATCAGCGGTGTCTGTCGCTGAAAGTTTTGCGCGATGTGGTGCTGGGCGCGGTGCAGACCTGTTCGGTGATGGGGATCATCATTCTGGGCGCGTCGGTTCTGGGCAATGTCACGACAACCCTTGGCATCCCTGCTGCTGTCGCCGATTTTGTGACCTCTCTGGACCTTGCGCCAATTGTGCTGATCCTTGCGTTGATCGGCCTGTATCTTGTGCTTGGCACAGCATTGGAAGGCTTTTCCATGATCGCAACGACGTTGCCCGTGGTCCTACCATTGGTCGAGGCGGCGGGCTTTGACAAAGTCTGGTTCGGTATCTTCATGGTGCTGGTCGTTGAAATGGCGCAGATCACACCGCCTGTGGCATTCAACTTTGCGGTGATCCAAAACATTACCGGACGCAGCACCGGCTATATCGCACGGGTGACGTTCCCGTTCCTGCTGATCATGATCATGTTTGTGATCCTGCTCGCCGTCTTCCCGCAGATCGTGACTATCATGCCTGACCTGTTGTTGGGTTAGGGGAGGTGGGCAACCCCCTTCCACCGCAAGACGTTAAGAAGCCCGAACCGGATGGACCGGTTCGGGCTTCTTTTATTGCGTATCCGCCCCACGCGAAACGTGGGGCGTTTGTCTTTTACAGGTCGGTGGTCAGGCCTTTGGCTTTCAGCACAGGCTCCAGCCCGCAAAGGTCGATGACCGTGCGACCGGCTTTGTATTTCGCAATCAGGTCCGTCTCGATATCTTCGCGCTCTTGCGACAGGCGCGCCACCTCGGCGGCGTCCTCTTTGCGCACAACAACCAGGCCGTCCGCATCGCCGCACAGCACATCGCCGGGGTGGATCACTTCGCCGCCGATCACGATATCAACGCCGGTCTGTCCCAGCGTTTCCTTGACCGTGCCCTTAATGCAAACGCTCAGCGAGAACACGGGCAGCCCCAGTTCGATCAGCATTTCAGTGTCGCGCACGCCTGTGTCCACGATCACACCGGCGATCCCCTTGGCGACGCAGGCATTGCCCAGCACGTCACCGAAACATCCGGCATCCTCATATTCGCCTGCGGACATGATGATAACGTCACCCTCTTGGGCATATTCAATGGCCAACTGCAACATCAGGTTGTCGCGCGGGGCGCCCAGAACTGTAAAGGCGGGGCCGCACAATTTCATGCTCCGGTCGATCGGTTTCAGGCGGGGGCTAAGCGCACCCAGACGCCCTTGGGCTTCGTGCACGGTCGCGCTGCCGAATTTGGCGAGGGCGGCGACGTCTTCAGGCTTGGCCCGTTCGAACTTGGTGATGATATTAGGCAATTTCTCTATGCTCCTTTGGCATCTCTGGCAGGGCCGAGGCCCGGATGCGCGCAGGATAACAAGGTGGTCAGACGGCGGATAACATCGGTTGGGTCTGACATGATTGCAGATTGATATGCACCTGAGGGCGGGTCATTTGAAACCGCTCTGACATCATTAATGCGGACCGATGCTAACCTCGACCCAACACAGTCGATCTCAGCAAAAGGAACCGGTTCGCAGATGTCGATAACAGTCGAATCCCTGATGTCCTGCATGGAGTGGGCGGCGCGTAACGCGTTGACGGAATACACTTATGTCGAAAACGGGCACCGCATCACATTGCAGCGTGGCACGGCCGCCGTGCAGGGCGCTGTCGCCGCGATTGATGCGGTTGCGCCGATTGCGCCAGCTGCCGCCAAACCGACCGAAGCGACAGATTTTTCGACGATTACAGCCCCTCTTTCCGGTCTTTGCCATCTGGCGGAATCGCCCGATGCCGCACCCTTCGTTTCTGTGGGGGTGCAGGTCACCAAAGGTCAGACAGTCTGCGTGATCGAGGCGATGAAGGTCGTGACCGCCATCGTCGCCGATCAGGACGGTACAGTGACTGAAATCTGTGTCGAAGACGGCGCCTCGGTCGAGGCTGATGCAATACTTGTTAAGGTGCGCACATGAGCGATCAACACCCTGTACAAACTGTTTTTATCGCCAACCGTGGTGAAATCGCACTGCGGATCATTCGCGCCAGTCGCAGGTTGGGCTTGCGCGTGGTCTGCGGTTTTTCCGAAGCGGATCGTGGCGCGCCCTATCTGGATCTGGCGGATGACGCGATCTGCATTGGCCCTGCGGCGGCAGCGAAAAGCTATCTCAATATCCCTGCGGTCATTCAGGCCGCACAGCTGTTAGGCGCCGATCTTGTGCATCCCGGGTACGGGTTCCTGTCCGAAAATGCCGCCTTCGCAGAGGCCGTGGCCAATGCGGGCATGGTTTTGATCGGACCGAACGCCGACGTCATGCGCCGCATGGGCGACAAGGTAGAAGCCAAGGCGGCCATGATCGCCGCCGGTGTGCCCTGTGTGCCTGGCCCTGACAGCACCCTTCCCAAAGACCCCGAGGCCGTCAAAGCTATCGCCGAAGATATCGGGTATCCCGTGATCCTGAAGGCCGCCGGTGGCGGTGGCGGGCGCGGTATGCGGATTGTGCGCGCCCCAGAGGATCTGGCTGAGGCCAGTATGCTGACCGCGCAAGAGGCCGCGCGCTTCTTCGGCAACCCCGACATTTATATGGAAAAGTTCCTGCAAAAACCGCGCCATGTGGAAATCCAGATTATCGCCGACGCCCATGGGCAGGCGATCTGGCTGGGGGATCGTGATTGCTCGATGCAGCGGCGGCACCAGAAGCTGATCGAAGAGGCTCCGGCTCCAAGCATCGATCGTGCGCTGATCGCTGAAGTCGGTGAACGCTGTGCCGCATCTTGCCGCGAAATCGGCTATGTGGGCGCAGGCACGTTCGAGTTTCTGTATGAGGACGGCCAGTTTTATTTCATCGAAATGAACACCCGTATTCAGGTGGAACATCCTGTGACCGAACTGGTGACAGGGCTGGATATTGTCGCCCTTCAGATCGATATGGCACGTGGTGCGAAACTGCCCGTGACGCAGGACCAGATCACCACCACCGGCCATGCGATTGAATGCCGGATCAACGCCGAAGACCCTGACACTTTCGCCCCCAGCCCCGGACGTGTGACAGCACTTCATATGCCTGGCGGTCCGGGCGTGCGCGTCGATACGCATATGGTCGCGGGCGCCGAAGTCTCTGCGCATTACGATTCCATGATTGCCAAGGTCATCACCTATGGCGCAACCCGTGACGAGGCTTTAGCACGGGCACAAACCGCGCTGGCGGAACTGCGGATCGAGGGCGTGAAATCCAACGCGCCGTTGCACAGCGCCTTGCTGGACGATCCGGGCTTTGTCGCAGGTGGCATTTCCATTCACCACTTCGAACAATGGCTTTCCAAAAAGGAGGCTGCAGATGCCTGAAGCAGGTCTTTTCCCCATCGGCAGCCGGTCTTTCATCTATCAGGCCGATTGCCCCTTCGATCTGGATAACCAGCGGCGCTTCTGGGCGTTGGCCGAGGCCGCAAACCAACGCGATGACGTGGCCGAAGCCGTGCCCGGCATGACAAATCTGACCTTGCGGTTCGACCGTGTGCCAACCGATCTCGACGATTTAACGCGCCAGCTGGACGCCCTGTGGGCGGAAGGCCGTCAAAAGGACCTGACCGGCAAAATCCTTGAGATTGATATTGTCTATGGCGGGGCAGGCGGGCCGCATCTGCATGAGGTCTGCGAGCTGACGGGCCTGAGTGTGGACGAAGTCGTTCGCCTGCACACAGCCCCCGATTACACCGTTTTCGCCGTCGGCAGCCATGCCGGATATTGCTACCTTGGCGGCCTTGATCCACGGCTCGAAACCCCGCGCCGCAAGGTGCCTTTGCAAAGCCTGCCCGGCGGATCGCTGTCGGTTGCGGGGCTGCAGACGGGGATATCGGCCTCGGCGGGGCCAAGCGGATGGAACACCGTGGCCTGCGCGGATGTCAGCTTTTTCGACCCCTTCAAAGAGCCAGCGGCCCTGCTGGAACCGGGTGATGCCATCCGGTTTGTCCCGACGGAGGTGATCGCATGATCGAGGTTGTGTCGATACCGCCGCTGGCGACGGTGCAGGATCTGGGTCGTGTTGGCCATTGGCGGCAGGGTCTTGGCCGTGCCGGTGCGATGGACCCGCTGGCGTTGCGAGTGGCAAACTTGCTGCTTGGGAACATTGAAGGCGCCGCCGCGCTTGAAATCCCGCTAACGCCTGCAGGTTTTGTCTTTGCACAAGATACGGTGTTTTCACTGGCCGGCGCGGCCTGCGGTGCGACGCTGGACGGCGTGGCGCTGCCGCGCTGTTGGGCGGGGTCGGCCAAGGCCGGACAAGACTTGTCCCTTGGTGCCATGCGGGACGGATCGCGGGTCTATCTTGGCCTGCCCGGCGGCATTGATGTGCCCGAGATGTTGGGATCGCGCAGCACGCAGTTGCGCGAAGGCTTCGGCGGATACCAAGGCCGCGTGCTTGCGGCAGGTGATACCCTGTCAGGCGCTGCGCCATGCGCGCGCATGGCCTCGATCAGCTACGCATTGCCTGCGCTGCGCGAAGAAGGGGCCGCAGATATCACGCTGCGGGTTCTGCCCTCAAGCGAAACAGGTGAGTTTTCCGAGGCGTCGATCAAGGCCTTCTTTGACCAGCCTTACACGGTCACACCGGCCAGCAACCGTCAGGGGTTCCGGCTTGAGGGGCCAGAGTTGCAGCGCAAAGAGACGGGCGAATTACGCTCGCACGGGATTGCGCCGGGCATCGTTCAGGTTCCCGGCGGCGGCCAGCCTATTATTCAGCTTGCTGATTCCGCGACCATGGGCGGCTATCCCAAGATCGCCTGTGTGATCGAGCCGGACCTGTGGCGCATCGCGCAGGCGCGGCCGGGCGATACTTTGCGGTTTGTCCGCGTGGATATGAAACAGGCCCGCGACGCCGAAACTGCAGAAATCGCGATGCTGGACGAGGCGCGCCGCGCCATCGCCCAATCCCGCCACCTTCAACAAACGTGGAGTTGAGATGTTTAGCGACACAGATAGATCGCGCCTGATCGAGGCGATGCGCCGCACAGGCACAACGCGGCTCGACGTGGAATGTGGCGCGGATGTTATGACACTTGGCGTAGCACTCGCTGCGCAATCCGTGACCGCCGCACCTGTCCAAAAGGCCGCTTCGATCATTGTCAAAAGTCCGGCGTTAGGTCGCTTTGCGGCCTGCGGTGCAGATGACGGGCTGGCTGCTGTGTCGGAGGGTGACCACATCAGCGCGGGCCAAGTGCTGGGCTACGTCGAACTCGACGGTGCCCGTGTTCAGGTATCCGCGCCCAAGGGCGGCGTTTTGATCGGGGGCGGGCCGCAGCAGGGCCAGATTGTCGGTTATGGCGACCCGCTGTTCAAACTGGAGGCGGACGCATGAAAATCGATATCAATTCCGACATGGGCGAGGGGTTCGGCCCCTATACGCTAGCCGATGACGAGGCGCTAATGGCGCAGATCTCTTCGGCCAATGTGGCCTGCGGGTATCACGCAGGCGATCCGCTTATCATGGATCGCACTGTCGGCTTGGCCAAGGATCACGGTGTTGATCTTGGCGCCCATGTCAGCTTTCCGGACCGCATGGGATTTGGCCGTCGCAAGATGGACATTCCGCTGCCCGAACTGGAAGCCCATGTGCTGTATCAGATCGGCGCGCTGGCGGCCTTTGCCAGCCGCGCAGGCCATCGCATCACCCATATGAACCCCCACGGCGCACTGGGAAATCTGGCAAGCGCCGACCCCGCCATTGCCGAGGCCGTGGCCAAAGCGACGATGGCGTTTGACCCCGAGATTGCGTTCCTCGTGCTGCCTGGCAGTGCGCTGGAAACCGCAGCGCTGGAGCGTGGCGGCAAGGTGGTACGGTTGTTTCTGGCAGACCGCGGATATCTGCCCAACGGCCAACTGGCCCCGCGCGGCGAGCCGGGTGCCGTGATCAAGGACGAAGCCGAAGTCGTCGCGCGGGTTATGGGCGTGCTGCGCGACCAGAAACTGACCTGCGTTACAGGCGAGGTTATCGCGATGCCGGTGCAATCGGTTCTGGTGCATTCGGACACGCCCGGTGCTGTGGCGCTGGCACAGCGCCTCCGCCACGACATTACAGCAAACGGCGGGCACATCACTCCGCTGACTGCGCAACACACTTCTTAACAAGAACAATGGTCCCGGCACGTCCGTCGGGCTGGAACGACAAAAGGACAGGAACAAAAGAATGCCTTTCTCAGACTACAAAACAGCCCTCGTAACCGGTGCCTCTGGCGGTATGGGGCGCGGCATTGCCGAACGCCTTGCGCAAAAGGGCCTGACGGTTCACGCCTTCGCCCGCAGCGCTGAAAAGCTGGATGAGCTGGCCGCGCAATATGACAACATCGTGCCGCATGCCGTTGACGTGACCGATCTGGACGCCGTCACCAAAGAGCTGGAAACGCTTGAGATCGACGTTCTGGTAAACTGCGCTGGCGTATCCCGTCCGGGCAGCCTGTTGCAGTCAAACGCCTTTGACATCGATGAACAGATCGACGTGAACCTGCGCGCCTGTCTGCATCTGGCACGCCTGTTGTTGCCCGGCATGATGGAACGCGACAACGGCCACATCCTCAACATCACGTCGATGGCGGCGCACTACGAATTTGGTGGCCACATCGCCTATCACGCGACCAAAGCGGCGATGCACACCGTATCGCGCCAGCTGCGCGTCGATGCCTTTGGCCGCCGCGTCCGCGTGACTGAAATCAGCCCCGGTCGGGTCGAAACCGATATCTTCGCACATGTCGAAAAGATTAGCCCCGAAGAGGCCAAGGCGAAATACTTCGAAGGCTTCGAGATGCCACAGGTGTCCGACATTGCCGATGCCGTGGATTACGCCATCGGCACGCCGAAATACGTCAACATCGGCATGATCGAACTGCTGCCGATCCTGCAGGTGCCAGGCGGTCTGCGCACGGCCAAGCGCGTCGGAGACGACGTCATTCTGACCGGAAACAAATAAGCGCCTGCGCGCGCTTGGCCCTGTCCGCATCGGCGGGCGGGGCCACCTAAAACACTAATACTGACGTCTCAGGAGAGATAACCGTGACAACCCAGAAACTAGCCAACCGCGTAACCTCGATCCGCGTGTCCCCGAGCGTCGCCGCCGCACAGAAGGTGCGCGACCTCAAGGCGCAGGGCCGCGAGATCCTGAACCTGACCGTGGGCGAGCCTGATTTCGACACCCCCGAGGATATCAAACAGGCCGGCATCCAAGCGATCACCGAAGGTGATACCAAATATACCGCCGTCAACGGCACCGAAGAGCTGCGCAAGGGCGTCCAGCACGACTTTTCCACCCGTCTGGGGATCGACTGCGGGCTTGACCAGATTTGCGTGGGCGGCGGCGCCAAGCAGATCCTGTTTGTCGCGATGATGGCCACGGTCGAAGAAGACACCGAAGTCATCGTGCCTGCGCCCTATTGGGTCTCCTACCCCGATATGGTCATCGCCAATGGCGGCACACCCGTGATTGTCGAGTGCGGCGAAGATGTAGGCTTCAAACTGACACCAGAAGCGCTTGAGGCCGCGATCACGCCCAAAACCCGCTGGGTAATCCTGAACTCTCCGTCCAATCCGACGGGCACGGCCTATAACGGCGACGAATTGCGCGCCTTGGCCGCGGTGGTGAAACGCCACCCCCATGTGCTGGTGATGTGCGACGAAATCTATGACCGGATCTGGTACGCAAACTTCAAAACCGAAAGCATTCTGGGCGTCGCTCCAGACCTGGCCGAACAGGCGCTTGTGGTGAACGGCGTGTCCAAATCCTATGCGATGACAGGCTGGCGGATCGGCTATGCGGTCGGGCCGAAGTTCCTGATCGACGCGATCAACAAGCTGCAATCGCAGATGTCGTCCTGCCCGTCGTCCATCAGTCAGGCCGCCGCTGCCGCCGCGCTGTTGGGGCCGCAAAAGGCTGTTGGCAAAACGGTCGAGGTCTATAAAGAGCGCCGCGACCGCGCCTATGCGTTGATCAACGAGATTGACGGCCTCAGCTGCACGTTGCCCGATGGCGCGTTCTACCTCTACCCCAGCTGCGCGGGCGTCATTGGCAAAACCACACCAGAGGGTGACACAATCGAGAACGACCTCGATTTCGTTCTCTATCTGCTGGAACAGGCTGGCGTGGCCTCCGTCCACGGGGGCGCCTATGGGCTAGAGCCGTATTTCCGTATCTCCACCGCAACTTCGATGGAGGTGATCGAGGCCGCTTGTGCGAAAATCGCCGAGGCGGTCGCGAACCTGTCGTAAACTCTCCCCCTACGACATCAACCTGAGGCGTCCGAAATTGCTTTGCAGTTTTGGGCGCTTTTTTGTGCGCGCATTGCGTGGTCAGACATTGGAAGAGACAAAAAAAAGGCGGGCCTGACAGGCCCGCCTTCTGATGTTCTATGTGCAAAGCCCTGTCAGCTATACAGGTGGCACCCGACACAGCGGCCGTCTGGTTGCACCGCCAGCTTGGGCGCTTCGGTCTGGCAAATCTCACCGATCTTGCGGTGGCAGCGCGGGTGGAAGGTACAGCCGTCGGGGGGCGACATGGGCGAGGGCACTTCGCCGCCCAGGATGATCTCGTCCCGTCGTGTGCCAGGTGTGCTGGGCAGGGCCGCAGACAAAAGCGCCTCTGTATAGGGGTGGTTCGGGGTGTCGAACACGGCGTCGGTGTCGCCC
Organism: Loktanella agnita; assembly: GCF_046640325.1. Classification (NCBI taxonomy): domain Bacteria; kingdom Pseudomonadati; phylum Pseudomonadota; class Alphaproteobacteria; order Rhodobacterales; family Roseobacteraceae; genus Loktanella; species Loktanella agnita. The sequence continues at coordinate 148,952 of NZ_JBJMBF010000008.1, forward strand.
ATCTCAACGATTGATCCCAGATACATCACCGCGACCCGATCTGCGAGGTATCGCGTTGTCGCCAGATCATGCGCCACCAGCAGAAAGCTGACGCCGTATTCGGCCTGCATGTCTTTCAACAGGTTGATGATCTGCGAGCGGATCGACACATCCAACCCCGACACAGGTTCATCCAGCACCACCAGATCAGGGCGCGACACCATCGCGCTGGCGATGGCGATCCGCTGACGTTGGCCACCAGAAAACTCGTGCGGATATTTGCGCGCGTGGGCAGGGCCCATGCCGACCGCATCAAGCGCTTCGTGCACGCGGCGGTCCACCTCTCCGGCGGTCAGCTTTTCGTTCACGATCAGCGGTTCGGCAACGAAATCGCGGATACGGACCCGCGGGTTGATCGAGGACCAGGGATCCTGAAACACCGCCTGCACCTTCGAGCGGTAGTGGCGCAATCCGCCTGCCGACAGTGTGCTGATATCATCGCCGTTGAACCGGACGGCGCCGTTTGTCGGGTCTTGCAGGCGCAACAACAGGCGTGTGGTCGTGGTTTTGCCGCACCCGGATTCCCCGACCAACGCAAGGGTCTCGCCCTTGGCGATCTGGAAATTCAGGTTGTCGACAGCCCGCACGGTGCGGGTTTCGGTGGTGAACATACCGGCGCTGACGGCGTAGTGCTTTGACAGGTCGCGCGCCTCAAGAATGGGTGTATCGGTCATGCGGGCACGGCTCTCCAGCAGCTTGTTGTGTGATCGCCGACGGAATCTGCGGCGACGGTGGGCGGCGCTTCTGCGCGGCATTTGTCATCGGCATAGGCGCAACGCGGGGCGAAAGGGCAGCCGGTGATCTTGTCGGTCGGGGCAGGGGGCTGACCGGGAATGGTGGTCAGACGTCCTTGATGGCCGTGCAAACTGGGCACGGCAGCAATCAGCGCTTCGGTATAGGGGTGCGCCGGATTGGCAAAGATTTTCGCCACCGGACCGGATTCAACAATGCGGCCCGCATACATCACGATGACGTTGTGACACAGGTTCGCGACAATGCCGAAGTCATGGGTGATGAACAGGATCGCCATACCGGTGTCATCCTGCAACTGCTTAAGCAGCCGTAGGTATTGCGCCTGCACCGTCACATCCAACGAGGTCGTCGGCTCATCCGCGATGATGACCTTGGGGCGGCAGGAAATAGCGATGGCGCCGACAACACGTTGCCGCATTCCGCCGCTCATTTCGCCGGGATAATTGTCGACCCGATGTTCGGGTGCGGCAACCTTGACCCGTCGCAGCGCGTCGATGGTGCGTTCGCGCAGGGTCTTGCGGGGGGCGTCGCTGTGCAGCTTCAAGGCTTCGCCGATCTGGCTGCCAACGGTGAACGCCGGATTGAGCGAGGTTTGCGGGTCTTGCAGTATCATGGAGATATCCGCCCCGCGCACCTGACGCATTTCCTTTTCGTTCAGGGTCATCAGCTCGCGCCCGTCCAGTTTAACGCTGCCGCCGCGGATTTTCGCCGCATGCTTGGGCAGCAGCCGCATCAGCGACATGGCCGTCATCGATTTGCCAGAGCCGGATTCTCCGACAATGCCCAGCGTCTCTCCGGCCTGAACCGAAAAGCTGTGATCGTTAACCGGAAAGAAGCTTCCGGCCTTGGTGGTAAGCTCAACCTTTAGGTTCCTGACGTTTAGCAGGGGGCCTGTGTCTTGGGTGTTCATATCAAACCTGCTTTAGTCTTGGGTCGAGGATGTCACGAAGCCAGTCACCGATCATGTTGACCGAAAGCACGGTCAGCATGATGGCAAAGCCGGGGAAGAAGGCGATCCACCAGTCGGTGGCGATGAAGTCGCGCCCGTCAGAAACGAGCAGCCCCCAAGTCGGTGTCGGACGCGGGATACCAATGCCCAGAAAGCTGAGCGATGCGTCTAGCATGATCGCGATGCCGACCTGCAATGTAGCAAGCACCACGATGGTGTTGGTGACATTTGGCAGGATGTGGCGGAACAGGATACGGGCGTGCGATGACCCCGCAACGCGCGACCGTGCTACGAAATCCGCATCGCGCAGCAACAGCACCTCGGCCCGCACTTGCCGTGCGAAATAGGCCCAGAGTGCGAAACCGACCACGATCACCACGGACAAGAAGCTTGCACCGATGGCTGCGGCCAACGCCAGCGCCAGAAGCATCGCGGGCAGCGCTAGCGAAATATCGACCAGACGCATGACCAGCCCGTCAAACCAGCCGCGCACATATCCGGCGATCAGACCTAGTGTCGTGCCGATAACCACGCCGACCGCAATCCCGATCATCGAAACCGCGAGCACATACCATGCGCCATGCACGATCCGGCTGTAGATATCGCGGCCCAGACGGTCGGTGCCGAACGGGTAGTCCCATGTGCCCCCGAAGCCGACAGGCGGTTGCAAACGCCGATGCAAGTTGGGGATGTAGGGGTCGTGCAAGGCGATAAAATCGGCAAAGAAGGCCGGAATGATGAACACTGTCAGCAATACAATGATTGGCAGCAGTGGAAGCTCACGCAACTGCCGCCAGATGCTGGGGCCTGTGCGCGTTGGTGTTGTAACCTCAACCATGTCGGATCCTCGGGTTGACGACGACGTAGAGCAAGTCGACGAGAAGGTTGGAGAGCATATAAATAACGGCGTAGGCGATGATCACGGCCTGCACGACGGGGAAGTCGCGGCCACGGATCGCCTCGATCGCGACCCAGCCCATGCCGGGGTAGGAATAGACTGATTCAATGACGACCGAACCCGTCAGGATCGATGCGGCAAGGATGCCGAAGTAGGTCAGCGGCACTACAGCCGCATTGCGCAGCGCGTGCTTGAACACGACCGCCCATTCGGAGGCCCCTTTGACGCGGGCCAGTTTGATATATTCGGCGTCCAGCACCTCGAGCATGGCAGAGCGGGTCAACCGTGCCAGCGCTGAAATCTGGAACCACGCAATAGCAATCGCCGGAAGCACCAGATGTGCGAACGTCCCGATACCAGAGGTCGGCAACCAGCCGAGCCAGACTGAAAAAACCCAGATCAGCACGATGCCGAGCCAGAAGTTCGGCATGGATTGCCCCATCAGCGCAAAGCCCTGCGCGAATTTGTCGATCAGCGATCCTTTGTAGACTGCGGCGGCAATGCCCAACGGCAGGGCAATGACGAGCGTAATCAGGATCGACAGCCCGCCCAGCTTTAGGGTCGCGGGCATACGGTCCATCACAAAACCCATAGCGTTTTCACCGGGCCATTTGAGGGAGACCCCGAAATCGCCCTGAACGGCGTTGCCAAGGAATGTGACGTATTGTTTCCACAACGGCTGATCCAGACCCCATTCGCTGATGAATAGGTCGATCTGTTCCTGTGTGGCGTCATCCGGCAAAAGCGCATCCACCGGACTGCCCGAAAGCTGTGAAAGAGAGAAGACGATCATCGTAATGATCAAAAGTGCAAAGAGGCTCGAAGAGACCCTGAGCAGGACATAGCGCAGCATTATGTGTTTCCTTACGTGCAATCAGGACGGGGCCGGGAGGATCCGCCCCGTCCTGATGCGCCGACGAGAGTTACGTCAGGTCGATCAATCCGAAAGGTCGATCAATTCGAAATGGCTCAGGCCTGAGGATGTCGAACCCGGGAAGGTCCAGCTTTCGACAAGGTCGCTGTTCACCGCCACAGAGGCAGGCACCGTCGCCATCGGCAGGTGGGCGTAGCTGTCAAAGATGCGTGTGAACATCTCGTTCAGGGTCGCGTCACGCTGTTCGGGATCGGTTTCTTCGACCAGTGCGGCACCCATGGCGTTCAGTTCAGGATCGCCGACATCAAGGTGCGGGCTGGCCTGCGAGGTGAAGAAAATCTGAACCCCAAGCGCGCTTGGACGGACCGGTGCGTTGCGCATTGGCGTCACGAAATCAGCCGAGAAGCCGCGGATCGCAGTGTTGCCCGTCGCCCAGTCCTGTTCGCGCATCTCGGTCTGGATACCGGCGATGTCGAAATAGGCCTGCACAAGTTCGGCCATCTGCGCGAACTCGGGGTTGCCTGCAAGGCTGGTCACCACAAGCGGGATCTTCGGATTGTCGAAGGCGTCGGGGTAGCCTGCTTCTTCCAGCAATTCCGCCACTCGTTCAGGATCGTAGCCATAGGCGTCGTCGAAGCGTGCTTCGAGGTCTTCTGAGTATCCTTCAAAACGCGGGTCCATGGTGTAGACCGGCAGTTTGCGCACTTCGGGGCCATAAAGCGCCTCGAGGATGGCATCACGGTCCAGCGCGCGGTTCATCGCTTCGCGAACCCGCACGTCGGCCCAAGCATAGGTGCGGGCGTCGCGGTTTTCTTCGGCTTCGGGGTTCAGGAACTGGCCGGTGAACAGCATCGTTGTCTGCATCGCGCCTTCGCTGGACGCCAGAATGGTCTGGCCGGCCTCGGCTGCATCGTCTTGCAGATCGCGGGGCAGGGTGACGGCGTGCGCCTCACCGGCAGAGAGCATGGCAAGACGTGTGGACGGCTCGCTCACCCAGCGGAATTCGATCGCGTCATAGTCGGCGCTGACACCGCTCCAGTGGTCCTGAATAGTGCTGAATGTGATCGATTGACCGGTTTCGCGGCCTTCGTATTGGAACGGACCAGAGCCTGCGGGGGCGGTCTCGTATCCTTCGATGCCCTCGGCGTCGAACTGGGCCGTGCTGTAAATCGCCAGCGAGCCGCGACCGGCGTGGGAGAAGAGAAAGTTCGGCTCAGGCGATGGCAGGTCAAACCGGACGGTCTGATCGTCAACAGCAGTCACTTCGATCTCGCGGAAGGCGCTGATGCCGCTGAGCTTGGCATCGTCGCCGATGTGCAGGTTGAAGCTGTGAACCACATCTGCAGATGTTACAGGGCCCCAGTCGCCATTGAACTTGGCTTCGGGGTGCAGGCGGAATGTCCACGAGGTGAAGTCTTCGTTGTGCTCCCAGCTTTCGGCCAGCTGGCTGTTGTCATACTTGCCCGTTTCAGGGTCCTGCCCGACCAGCGTTTGCAGCGACGGCAGGATGAAAGCGCCTGTCGTGGTCCAATAGAGGTTCGAGTCCGCGCCAAGCGGGCTGACGGCGACAACGACAGTTTCTTGGGCCTGCGCCGCACCTGTCATGGTGGAGCTGAGGATCGTGCCGGCCAGCATTGCGGCTGTCACAGACTTGCCAGTGCGGCGGGTTAAAGTTTTGAAAGTGTAGGTCATAAGTGTTCCCTGTTTTGTGGTCGTTTTTCTTCGGAACCAGTCGATGCCGGGGTGCGAATTATTGTGCGATCACTGTGCAGGGCGGCGGATGGATTTGTATAATAGCAAAGCCAACTGACGACATAGTCAAAGGCAATGTGCAAATTTTGAATGCCGTACGTGGCCTTGGCGAAGGGCTGCATTAGGTAACGTTTTCAATTGCCTAACTGCGTTTGGCATTTTGTAGTCGCGATCTAGGCGGTGCTATGATGGGGGCCACCGTCGCTGAAAATCTAGGCGCTATGCGAAAACCCTCGGGCCATTTCGCCGTGCTGTGGCGCTGCGTTTTTGACAGAATCCGCATCGGGCAACAAAAAAGTGGCAGGCAGGATCCCCTGCCACTTTGATTGGTTCCAGACCCCTCGGAGCGGGGCTGTCATTCCGCGTTAGAGGATCGTGCGCAGATAGCCCAAAGAGGCCTCGAAGTCGCCTTCGATGTGCGGAATTCGTGCGGCTTCCAAGGCCAGCGTGCCGTCGTATCCGATGGTCTTCAACGCTTCGATCTGGCCCTTCACATTGGTCACGCCTGTCCCGTAGTGCTGCCATGTCATATTGCCGTCGATGAACTGGCCGTCTTTCAGGTGCACGTTGCGGATGAAGGGTTTGAGCTTTTCAAAACCGGCTTCAAAGGTCTCTTTTTCGGCCTCATACAGGTTGCCCGTATCCCAAACATAGCCAAAGCTGTCGCGGTTCACGGCCTCAAGCAGGGCAAGGCAGGCATCGCTTGTGTCAGCCCAAGTGCCTGGCAGGTTTTCCAGCTGGACGTTGATACCGCGGGCCGCTGCGCTGTCGACGACCTCACCCAACAGGTCAACAACTTGGTCAAATTCGGCTTTATCAGCGGTGGCGCTGCGTTGGGGCGCGAAAGTGATCAGCGTGTTGGTCCCCAGCTTTTCAGCCATGTCCATGCTCATGGTCCACAGACCCCCCTTGTGCAGCTCAACCATGTCACTGCCGACCTCCATGCCGATGAAGTTACCAGCAGAGGCAGCCGAGTAGGTGATGCCATATTTGTCCCGCGCGCCTTTCAGCACGTCCCACGCCTGACCAGTTAGCAGGGGAAAGCGCTTGGCCTCGACGGTGCGGGCCTCAAAAATGGTGATACCGTGATCAACGGCGGTTTTCAGGATCGTATCAAGTGTTCCCGGGGCGGTCAGCGGTGCGACTTCATTGGTGACTGCAGCTAGTTTCATGGGGCGAATAGGCTTTCTGTTTTGAGGCCGCGATGGTTGCGCGGCAAGGGTTCACACCACGCCTTCGCGCAGCGGTTCAGGTTTAAAGATGAAGAGCATCCCGATCGACAAGAGGGCCAAACGGGCCGTCCGGCGGCGCGCACAACAGATGCGCGCCGTGCTAACCGGATCATGATCGGTGGCAGCGGACTTGGAAAATACAATCACGGCATGTCGCCATAGCTAACCTGTATGGCGGATGCGCGCCTGCCCAAAATCAGATGACATTTAAGGTCTGCTGGAAGCCCATTCGGCAGCGTTGGCGTTGCATTACGTCCCTATCTCAGAGTGCGCTTTCGTATGTACTGCTAAATCATCGAGACCCCAGATGTAATGACCGAACAGTTGCATGACTTCGCTAAAGAAGGCAGTGAGCTGGAGCTATCGGAGGCAGCCTTAGGTGCAGTTGCAATGGGTGTTAATCAGGTGTCGAGTGTCACGAGGTGCGGGTTAAGCCTTAGGGATGTGGTGCGGATATTGGCCGCTGTCGCGCGGAATATCTGGCGATATCGCTCTCTCAGGACCTAGGTCCTATCGCCGTGTGCAATCAACTGCATGAGGAAAGCGCCAGCTGGTCCCAATGACCTATCTTTGTACGTTGTCACAACAGTTTTGAAACGCGGCATCGTGTTGGACGACCCCCATTGCATGGACCTTAATTCCACGAGGTCGCCGCGGGTCAGATCATCTTGCACCAACGGTCGCGGCATGGAGCCCCAGCCGATCCCGTCCTTGACCAGATCATAGCGCAACCGAACGTCGCTAACGCGCCATTGATTAACAGCCACCACACCGAAAACGGCGCCGTCGCCTACAGCTTTGGGGTCTGAGACAACGACTTGAAGATGATCGCGCATCGCCTCATTCGGGAAATGAGGCGGGAGTTTCGCGAGCGGATGGTCCGACGTGGCGACGGCTACAAAATCCATCTCTGCGACGTGCAGTCTTTCCAAATTAGGCTCGGGCTTTGGTGATTGCAGGAACAAGCCAAAATCGGCGTCATGCTACAAAAGCTGGCGGGCTGCATCCATCGGGGGCACCGCGTTGATCCTGAGCTGCACCATGGGATATCTTTCCTGGAATTTTTGCAGCGCTGTTGCGATCAACGAAAGCGGTAAGAACGTCTCGACCACCAGCGCCAACTCCGCCTCGACGCCCTGCGCCATGCTTTGCGCCTGCACACGAAATTCGCCTACGTCATCCAATACTCGGCGCACACGTGGGAGCAAGGCACGGCCCTGTTCCGTGAGCGTGGGCCGATAGGCTTGCCGGTCAAACAGCAAAACACCGGTTTGGTCCTCTAGTTTTTGAATAGCATAGGTGATGGCCGATTGCGCGCGCCCGAGCTTTCGCGCGGCGGCGGCAAAGCTGCCTTCCTCGACAATGCTCAGGAAGACGGTGCACTGGTCCAGAGTGATCGCATCCATAAAATTCAGATTATCTGAACGTGTTTTTCTAAAATATCCCTATTTTTTAGTTTTCGCGATGTCCGTATCTCTGGCTCAGGCGGGGAATGCCCCGTCCGGATCTGAAAGGAATACAAAAATGATCAGCACAACATTAAACGTGGCACCCGTATCCAAGGACACCAATATCGGACTCTGGGCAGCCCAAGTGATTGGTGCGGCCCTGTTCTTCATGTCCGGCGCGATGAAGCTTTTCACGCCGTTCCCGACCTTGCTGCGATGATGCCTTGGGTGGACGAGTATTCTGAAACCTTCGTGCGCTTCATCGGCGTAGTCGATATTGCTGGTGGTCTTGGGCTGTTGCTGCCCTCGCTGACACGGACCATGCCACGCCTGACTGTTCTTGCCGCCGCGGCCTGTGTGCTGCTGCAGGTTCTTGCTATCGGGTTTCACGCGATGCGCGGTGAATTCGACGTGCTGCCCTTGAACGCTGTCTACATCGCGTTGGCCTTGATCGTGTTGTGGGGCCGTGGCCGCAAAGCCCCCAATCGCCACGCGCGGATAGTTTTGATGCCTCGACATCAAGCCAGGCCCAACACGTCAAAAAGAAAGCCCGATCATGAAAATCTATAATGGAAGCTTCTCAGCCAATACCCTGCGTGTTTGGGCCGTTGCTTTGGAGCTTGGCCTTGATGCAGAGACCGTTGAAATCAATGTCATGGGCGGTGAAAACAAGTCCGATGACTATCGTACGATCAATCCGAACTGGAAAGTCCCTGCACTTGGAGACGACGGTGTGATCATTTGAGAAAGCCGCGCCATCACGGTCTATTTGGCAGGCAGAAAGCCTGAAGCGGCCCTGTATTCGGACGATATTGCCACACGTGCACAGGTAGATCAGTGGTCCTATTGGCAGGCGCTCTAGCCTGCCCCAGCCAATTCCAAAGTCTCTATAGAACGCTTCATCAAATTCAAATTTGGATGGGGCATCTTGCGACGAATGCCCCTTCTGACCGTCCGAAAACCGCAGTTTGAATCCTAAAAAATCGAGTGAGAATAGCGTGTCCAATCCACTCCCCACCTACTTTATCTCCCATGGCGGTGCCCGTGCTCTTGGGTCCCCCCGATGCGAGACTTCTTCGCCCCGCTTGAAGCCTCTCTCAAGCAGATGATCGCAGACCACGGCGAACGACCCAAAGCGATCCTGATGATCTCGGGTCATTGGGAAGAGGACGAGGTGGCGATCATGGGTGCCGCCAAGCCGCCGATCATCTACGACTATTCGGGCTTCCTGCCGCATACTTATGAAATCACCTATGATGCCCCCGGCGCGCCAGACGTCGCCGCCCGCGCGCTCGAACTGTTGCAGCTGGCAGGGATTGCGGCACATATCGACCCCGATCGTAGGTTCGACCACGGGCTTTTTGCCCCGATGGAGGTCATGTACCCGAACGCGGACATGCCGATCTTTCAGGTGTCGATGCTGAAATCCTATGATCCCGCAGATCACTTTGCGATTGGTCGGGCGCTGAAGCCCTTGCGCGACGAGGGCATCGTGATCGTCGGATCGGGCCTGAACTTTCACAACCAGCGCCTGACCCGCGGCGACAGCAAAGGGCCTTCGGCAGAGTTCGACGCATGGCTGTTTGAGGCAATGATGGCGGCACCCGACAAAAGACGGCGAACCATGCTTGACTGGGAAAGCGCCCCCGCTGCGCGCATCTGCCACGAAGAAGAGGACCACCTTGTGCCGATCTTTGTCGCGCTCGGGGCCGCAGAAGATGAACCGGCCGAGCGCATTTATCACCACACCAGCGAAATGACCGGCATCACCGTGTCAAATTACAAATTTGGCTAATCCCGACCACTTGAATGGAACTCAACATGAAACTTCTCGTACTCGGCGCCAGCGGGCGCACCGGCCAACATATCGTCGACCAAGCCCTGTCGCGAGGCCACCAAGTCACTGCCTTGGTCCGTAATCCTGACAGCATTGCAGCGCAGGATGGCCTGAAACTGTTCAAAGGCACGCGCACCAATGCCGCTGACCTTGCGAGCGCAGATCAAGGAACTGACGCCATTCTGGTGGCACTCAACAATCCGCGCGCCTCTGACGCGCCGTGGTTAAAGCCGATCACCACCGAAATGATACTATCCAAGGTCGCAGAAAATATCATCGCGCTTGGCAAAAAGCGCGTCGTCTTCCTGTCGGCCGCAGGTGACTGAGACAGTTTTGAAACTGCCCCATGGTTCATGCGATTCATGATCAAGCGCACTAAGCTGAGCTACGCATACGCCGATCACGATAGCGTAGAACAGGCATTTCGTGTCTCTGATGCGTCCTGGACGCTGGTGCGCGCCATGGGTCTGTCCAACAGCGACAAGGAAAAAAGCCTGATCGTTGGAACCGCAACCACACCAAAGCCAAGTATGATGATTCGCCGTAGCGCCGTCGCTCGCTTTATGCTGGATGCTGCTGAAAAGGGCATTCACATTGGGGGAGCTCCTGTAGTCTCCGAAGAATAGACCGGACGGTCAGTTCGGCTTGATTGGGCTCGCGGAAACTGAAAAAGACGAGCGCTTCTCGGCTTCGGGGAAGCGCTCTCAGAGCCCAAAGGCGATATTTTCGTATCGTTTATTGCCGCGCAACCTACCGTTGGGCCTGCCCATGTAGCCAAGTGTTAAAGGCGGCCGTTCGACTTACCTGACATCAATGACCGCTCAGTCCAGATAGTGTTGAAGAAGTCGGGGTTTGAGTCTCCGATGGGCGAAGCCCAAAACAGCTGGGCCGTTCCTCTCAGCCTGTTGGTTCTGTTTGCGGGACCAGCTTGGCGAGTTTTCTGAGGTTCTGTGCCGTGGCCGCGAGCTGGAACTGTTCGTATGCGCCTTTGGGTCCTCCAAGTCGCATCATCGGTACGCCGATGTATCGCTTCAGATGGGCAAACAGCATCTCGACTTTCCGCCTCTGAATGAACGAGGTCATGTAGGCATCGGTTTTGCTGATATCGCGAGCGACGGTCCGGCATTGGGCCGCCATCGGTCCGAGGCCTATGCCGGACGACTGCTTCGTGGACGGATCGCATCACGCGTCGACCAGGGTCGCCAGGACAACACTGCGGTTTGAGCGGGCAGGCATCGCAGTCGTGCTTTGAGGCGCGGTATCGGATGAAGCCGTCTTTGCCGCCGTTTGCCTTTCGCGGCTTGGAGAAGTGCCGGCGATATGTTCGCAACTCTTTGTTGCCTGGGCATGTGTAGCTGTCGGTCGCGGGGTCGTAGACGAAGTCTTCGCGCGAGAACGTGCCGTCCGTTCGTTTGGATTTATCCCAGACCGGAATGTGTGGAGCGATACCGCGCTCTTCCACCAACCAGCCCAACATCTCCGCTGATCTATAGCCTGTATCGCCGACCATCTTGTCGGGTGTCATGTCAAAGCGATCGGTAATCCGGTCGATCATTCGGCGTGCCGCAAAGGCCTCGGCAGTTCTGATTGGAACCAACGGTTCAATGTCGACGATCACCGCATTGTCCAAATCCACCATATAGTTGGTGGAATATGCGAAGAAGGTTGCCCCGCCATCTGCTCCTGTCCAGCGTGCGTCGGGATCGACTGGTGAGATGTATCTGGGCACAACTTTAGTAGACGCGCCAAAGGCCGCATCATCCAGCGTTTCGAGATATTCAGCGACCACGCGAGTGGTCAGTTCGGGGGGCAGACCTTCCTTGCTTTCAATCCCGCGTGTTTGGTTCGCATTCGCTGGGATCAGACTTGCATCGACGCCAAAGCTTTCGCCACCGACCAGGCCCTCATCGATGCATCGCTGTCGCACCGTTTCAAACAGGTGGTGGAACAAGCCACTCTGCCGGAAACGGCCGTGCCGGTTCTTCGAAAAGGTCGAATGGTCAGGCACCGGATCGGTTAAGTCGAGCTTGCAAAACCACCTGTACGCCAGGTTGACGTGCACCTCTTCACAGAGCCGCCGTTCAGACCTGATGCCTTGGCAATAGCCATGCAGCAGCATCCGGATCATCACTCAGGGTCAACCGAAGGACGTCCATGAGAGTTATAGGATGAAGCCAGCAGTGGGCGGACGTCAGATAAATCGAGAAACCGATCTATGCCGCGCAAGGGATGATCAGCAGGCACAAACTCCTCAATCGAGAACGCATAAAACAGCGCGCCTTGCGCTACCTGCCTTGGTCCCATCATCGCCGTACCTCCACTCTCAAACAGAGTGAATCAGCGGCAGACCAACCAAGCAACGGACTTTTTCAACACTATCCGCAAAGCAGAACTTGGAGTAACTGGCAGCGAAAGACCGCTCCCTGCCCATTGTTCCAGCGGCTGGCTGAAGCGACGTTAGCTATGAACTGTGACCCGCCAAGACCCTATACATCGGCAATTTCATAAAAAACCCCGCCTGATTGCTCAGACGGGGTTCGCGTTGTCACGTCGGGGTTTGCTTTACAGCAGACCTTCGCGTTGCAGCTTCTTGCGCGCCAGCTTACGCTGACGGCGGATGGCTTCGGCTTTTTCGCGTGCTTTGCGCACGGACGGTTTTTCGAAATGCTGCTTGAGCTTCATTTCACGGAACACGCCCTCGCGCTGAAGCTTTTTCTTCAGGGCACGCAACGCCTGATCGACGTTGTTATCACGAACACTAACCTGCATGTGGTTTTCACCACCTCTCTAAGTTGGATTTGCAAAAATTGCAGGAAGTGGGCAGATAGCAAAGGCGGGCTAGTTTGTCTAGTACCTGCGCAAAGAAGGAGAGCCTCTATGATGACCGCCCCTGTCGACCCTGCAAAAGATCAACTGCTGGATGCCATATTGCCCCACGTCGCATTCGAGGGCTGGGCCCCATCCGCCTTTAACGCCGCCGTGGCCGAGGTGGATATCGACCCGGCCCATGCCCGCACCCTATGCCCCCGTGGCGCGATCGACCTTGCCGTCGCTTATCATGAACGGGGCGATGCAGCGATGGTGACCGCCCTCAAGCAGGCTGACCTGTCCGAAATGCGGTTCCGCGACAAGGTTGCCCATGCGATCCGCCTGCGTGTCCGCGCCATTGATGATAAAGAGGCCGTCCGCCGTGGCACCGCCCTGTTCGCCCTGCCACATATGGCCCCTGAAGGGTCAAAACTCATCTGGGGCACCGCCGACAAGATCTGGGATGCGCTTGGCGATACCTCGCGCGATGTGAACTGGTACACAAAGCGGCTGACATTGTCGGGTGTCTATGCATCTGTCGTGCTTTACTGGCTGGGTGATGACAGTCTGGACGCGCAGGCCACCGATGCCTTTATCGACCGGCGGATCGACGACGTGATGCAGTTTGAACAGGTCAAGGCGCAGGTCCGCAACAATCAACTGCTGAAACCTGTCACTGGCCCGCTGTCGCGCCTGCTGTCCGGGATCAAGGCCCCCAATCGGGTCCCAGAGGTCGATCTGCCCGGCGTGTGGCGCGATCCAAACTAGCGCCCAAGGGGTTTGTCAAACCGGCCCGCCTGTTCCATAGCTGTGTAAACAGCATCCGAAGGGGGCCGACATGCAAGCAATCGAGATTTCCAAGCCGGGCGGGCCAGAGGTTCTGACCCTGACCCAGCGCCCGATGCCCGAACCTGCCTATGATCAGGTGGTAATCAAAGTGGCCTATGCCGGGGTGAACCGGCCTGACGCGCTGCAACGGGCCGGGCTTTATAACCCGCCCCCCGGTGCCAGCGATTTGCCGGGGCTGGAAGCGGCCGGGGAGGTCGTATCGGTCGGTGCCGGTGTCACATGGCCACAACCGGGCGATCAGGTCTGCGCGCTACTGCCCGGCGGCGGCTATGCGGAATATGTGGCGACCCCTGCCGCCCATTGCTTGCCAGTCCCCGACGGTCTGAGCTTGAAACAGGCAGCCTGCCTGCCCGAAACCTTTTTCACCGTCTGGTCGAATGTATTCATGCGTGGCGGTCTGCAAGCGGGAGAGCGGTTCCTTGTCCATGGTGGCAGTTCCGGGATCGGCACAACGGCGATCCAACTGGCGCGGGTCATGGGCGCACGGGTTTTTGCGACGGCGGGGTCGGATGATAAATGCACCGCCTGCAGTGATTTGGGCGCGGATCTGGCAATCAATTACAAAACCGATGATTTCGTCGCGAAAGTGCAAGCCGAAGGTGGCGCGGATGTGATCCTCGATATGGTTGGCGGGTCCTATATTCAGCGGAACCTCAAGGCGCTGGCGGATGATGGGCGGCTGGTGCAGATCGCTTTCCTGCAAGGACCCAAGGCAGAGCTGAGCTTGGTCCAACTGATGACCCGGCGTCTGACAATGACCGGATCAACCCTGCGCCCGCAATCTGATCTGGCCAAAGCGCGGATCGCCGATGCGCTGCGCAGTCATGTCTGGCCGCTGCTTGATGCCGGACGGGTTGCGCCGGTGATGGATCAGGAATTTGCCCTGACCGATGCCGCCGCCGCCCATGCCCGTATGGAGAGCAGCGAACATATCGGAAAGATCGTGCTGCGCGTCAGCTGACGGGCTATTGGCGCGGCGGAAAGGCCTTGTAGACGGGCAACCGCCAGCCAAAGCGCAGACTGCCCGCGCGTAGGGCGAATGTGGTGGCCGCGCAGCCCAGCAGCGCCACGGACATGGGCAAACCGGTATAAAGGACCAACAGCGTGACAGAGGCCCCGGCCAGCGCGCAGGTCACATAAAGCTCGCCTTGGCGCAGGACCAGCGGCACCTCGTTACAGACCACATCCCGCATCAGACCGCCGAAACATCCGGTGACAATACCCATGATGATAACGATGGCCGGTGGCTGCCCCATCGCCAGTGCGACGGCCACACCTGCCGGAACCGCGACGGCCAGCGCGCAGGCATCCAGCCACAAGATCGCGCGATAGCGGCTTTCCAACAGATGCGCCGTGAAGAAGGTCAAAAATGCTGCAAGGGCGGCAAGCCCGATATAGCCGGGATTGGCGACCCAAAACACGGTGTCCCGGTTCAGGATGATATCGCGCAGCGTGCCGCCGCCGACGGCCGTCAGGCTCGCGATGAAGATAAAACCAAAGATATCCAGCTGCGCCCGGCTGGCCACCAATGCCCCCGACAAAGCAAAAACAAAGACCGAGGCGTAATCAAGCAGGCTGAGCAGTGTCATTTTTTGAACGGCGCCATGCCCGCGCGCGCCAGTGCGTCAGCGCGTTCGTTTTCTGGGTGTCCCGCATGGCCTTTGACCCATTCCCAAGTCACATCATGGCGCGCGTTGGCCGCATCCAGCCGCTGCCAGAGTTCAAGGTTTTTGATCGGTCCACCGCTTTTCTTCCAGCCTTTTTTCTTCCAGCCGTGAATCCATTTGGTGATCCCGTCTTTCACATAAGAGCTGTCAGTCACAACGGTCAGCTTGGTTGATTTTGAAAGCGTCTCTAGCGCGTTGATCGCGGCCAGCAATTCCATGCGGTTGTTGGTGGTCTGCGGCTCACCGCCTTTCAGCTCGCGCTCTTTAACGACGGTATCCCCGTCGCGGGCGATCAGCAGCGCACCCCAGCCGCCGGGGCCGGGATTGCCCGAACAGGCCCCATCGGTATAGGCAAAAAGTGCAGCCATTTTCGTTTCCCCATGTCACATAAGTTGCGGAGGGTTTCCACGGCTGGGCACCGAAACGCAAGCGCGAATAGCGCGCCGTGGGGGACGCTCAGCTTTGTTTTTTGGCGCGGATAATCACAATCGGGTCCATCGTGCCAGCGGCACCGCGCTCTTCGCTTTCCTCCGTCGCAAGAACCTTGAAGCCCGCGTCATGCAGTAACTGCTCAAGCTCGTTGACGCTGACATAGGTGTAATTGCGGTCCAAGCTATCACGTTCTTCGCCTGTGCCGGTTTTCATCCCGATATGAAACACACCCTCGGAACGCAGGGCGGTGGCAATAGCGCGCAGATGCCGGGGCAGGTCGGCATGTGGGGCGTGCAGCAGGCTGAAATTGGCCCAGACGCCGTCATAGGCGGCGGTCGCATCCAGATCGTCAAAGGTCATATAGCGCGCACCGATGTCATGGGCGTTATTCGCCAGATCAATAAGCCCCTGTGATGCATCAACCGGGTCAGGCCGAAACCCTGCCGCGCGCATGTGCACGGATGCCCGCGCCGGGCCACAGCCAAGATCCAGCACCTCTGCCCCGGCAGGTAGCAGCGCCATAAAGGCGCGCAGGTTCGCGCCTGGCGCGCCTGTGCGGGTCAGTTGGTCATATTTTTCCGCAGCGGCATTATACCACGCGATTGTTTTTTCATCAGGCATCAGAGCACCACAGGAAGAAATGTAAGAACGACGATTGTGGTCAGCAGCACCCGCAGGTGCATCCACCACGGCGGGGCCAAAGCCAACCGCCAGAAATGCCAGTCCAGCAGAAGCAGCGCAAGGAAACCCACGATCAGGTTCATCGCTGCCGTGACCGGGCCACCGCCGGTCATCAGGAACGCCCAAAGGGCAGGGATGACCGACAGAATATACCCCGCAGTGGCCGCCCGTCCGGTCGCCTTGGTCCCAAACCCCCACAGCACACCCGACATAAACGACAGGATCACCGCGCCATAGAAAAGTTGCACATGGGGGCCGACAAAGCGACCGCCCATCCGCAATTGCCCCCACAGGCCCAACTCTGGCCAAAGCACGGTCATCGCGCCCCAAAGAAACGGGATCAGCCCGGCAAGGCCAAGGATCAGGGCAGAGCGGGGAATCGGGGTCATGTTTTCTCCAGTGCCAGACGCAGGCCAAGGGCCGCAAAAATACCGGCGAATGCGCGACCCAGCCAGCGCATGATCGCCGCGCTTTGCAGGACCCAATCGCGGGCAAAGGCGGCAAAAACGCCGTAGATGACAAAGATCACAAACGTCATCGCCATAAAGATCACGCCAAGCCCGACCATTTCGGCCGTCGCGGTTGCCGGATTGCCGGACAGAAATGGCGGTAGCAGTGCGAGGAAAAAGATCGACAGCTTGGGGTTCAAAATATTGATCAGCGCCCCACGCCGGGCAATGGCAAAGCTGGATTGTCCTGCGTTATCGGCCCGCACTGCCAGCGCGCCGTCGGATTGCAGCGCCTGCCACGCAAGGTACAGCAGATAGGCGACCCCGGCGAATTTTATGACCTGAAACAGCAGGGCGCTGGTATGCAGCAGAGCCGCCAGACCCAGCGTGGCCGCTGCAAGATGTGGCACGATCCCGAAGGTACAGCCGACAGCCGCTGCAATTGCGGCCCGGCGACCCTGTCCCAACCCAAGCGCCAGCGTGTAGATCACCCCCGTGCCGGGCGCGATGCAAACCACCAATGCGGTGAAGATAAATTGCAGACTGATCATATGTGCGGCTCCACCATGCGGCAAACACCGGGATAATCGGTGACCCGTCCCGCGCTGTCCACCGTCAACTGGGCCTGAAAACCGCTGTTGAGGTTTAAATACACATATTGATCACCGCGACGATGATAGCGCAGCGCTTTGGTGATGCGATCTCCGCAATATCTCTACTGCCTCCAGTCCATTTCCAGCAGAGCTTTTTGACCTAGATCGCATGCATATCGGGTCAGGCGGCCCTGGCAATCACGCGGATTTCTACCAATGCGCCGGCCCGACGCAGCCCTGCCACCTCGACGGCGGTCCAGGCCGGGTAGGGCTGTTGCACGTATGCAGCATGCACTGCTTCAAAGGTTTCAAAATGGGCTGCGATGTCGATGTGATAGCTTGTCATTTCGACGACCGCCCCAAAATCGCTATCTGCAGCCGCGAGCGATGCTGCAATCTTATCAAAAGCGGCGCGAAACTGCATTTCCGGATCGGCGGGCATGGTGCCATCAGGCGCGCTGCCGGTCATCCCGGTCAGAAACAGATGCCCGTTTGATATTATACTGTGTGAAAGTCTCAGCGGTATATTGCGCGCGTCGTGGCCGGGTGGATAGATTGCCCTTTGGCTCACGCTGGTTCGCGCAGCACGCGGGGCACTTTGAATTCCACGTTTTCCTCAGCGGTCACGACCATTTCGACGGTGACATCATAGCGGTCGCGGAAGGCGTCAACGACCTCGTTGATCAGCACTTCTGGGGCTGATGCACCAGCGGTGATCCCCATGGATGCGATCCCTTCCAGCGCGCGCCAGTCGATATCGGTGGCACGCTGGACCAGTTGGGCATAGGCGCAGCCCGCCCGCGCGCCGACCTCGACCAGCCGTTTGGAGTTGCTTGAATTAGGCGCCCCTACGACCAGCATCGCATCGCATTGCGGGGCCATTGCCTTGACTGCCTCTTGCCGGTTGGTGGTGGCGTAGCAAATGTCTTCTTTATGTGGGCCAACGATGGCGGGAAACCGGTCTTTCAGGGCGGCGACAATATCAATTGTGTCATCGACTGACAGTGTGGTCTGGGTAACAAAGGCAAGCTTTGACGGATCGCGAACCTGCACCCTCGCGACATCGGCGGGGGTTTCTACCAAAAGCACTTCGCCTGCGGGCAACTGACCCATGGTGCCGATGGTTTCAGGGTGGCCTGCATGGCCAATCATGATCATCTGCAACCCATTCTCGGCATGGCGTTGCGCCTCGATATGGACCTTACTGACCAGCGGGCAGGTGGCATCAACATAGATCATCTCGCGGGCTTGCGCGGCGGCAGGCACCGATTTCGCGACACCATGGGCCGAAAAGATCACCGGGCGGTCGTCAGGGCAATCGTCCAGCTCTTCGACAAACACAGCTCCTTTGGCGCGCAGATCATCGACGACGTATTTATTATGCACGATCTCGTGGCGGACATAGACGGGCGCGCCCCATTTTTCCAAAGCCATTTCGACGATCTTGATGGCGCGGTCCACACCGGCGCAAAACCCGCGCGGCGCAGCAAGATACAATGTCAGTGGGGGTTTTGTCATGGGGGCCTCCGGTTACTGGTACAGAGGTAAGGGCTCTGAGGCATTAGGTCCAGAGGCGGGACGGCGCACCATGAGTGGATGATGCGCCTTGGTGATGCGGCAGGTTGCCCCGCCGCATCCCAGCATTAGCTTTCTTCCGAAACTTCTGCGGCTGGTTCCGGACGGGGTTCGCGTGCCGGGCGTCCCACCACGTCACGTAATTCATCCAGTTCGATAAAGTTGTCTGCCTGACGGCGCAGTTCATCTGCGATCATCGGTGGCTGGCTGCGGATTGTCGATACGACAGAGACCCGCACTCCTTTGCGCTGCAGCGCCTCGATCAGTGGACGGAAATCCCCGTCACCCGAGAATAGCACGACGTGATCAACATGGGGGGCCAATTCCATGGCATCGACTGCAAGTTCGATATCCATATTGCCCTTGACCTTACGCCGGCCCATACTGTCGGTGTATTCCTTGGCCGGCTTTGTCACCATGGTGAAGCCGTTATAATGGAGCCAGTCCACCAGCGGCCGAATAGGTGAGTATTCGTCATTCTCCAGCAAGGCCGTATAGTAAAATGCGCGCAACATCTTTCCACGCCGCATAAACTCTTGCCGAAGAAGTTTGTAATCGATGTCAAATCCGAGAGACTTAGCCGCTGCGTATAGATTTGAGCCATCGATGAAGAGCGCCAATCGCTCGTCCCGATAAAACATTAAATGTCCTTCCGAATAACAGTCTTGCGATGTTGTTCGCTCCTGAGTGGTTTTGGTAATGCAAGACCTAGCATACATTAAGGTTTCAGAATGCGGAGGCAAGTCTCCAATATGAACGAATTCGGCCAATTCACGCTGATAGCGCTGGGCAGCAATCAAAATTCCATTTGGGGCGACGTAACGACAACTATAAAAAAAGCGATGCACGTGATCACAAGCTTCGCAGAAAGCGATGTGATTTCAAGTCATTTGTATCAAACCCCTGCGTTCCCAAAAGAAGCAGGTCCCGATTTTGTGAATGCTGTCATAGGCTTGTACACAAATGCGTCATCTGAAAAAATATTGTCAAAACTTCACGCAATTGAGGCAGAAGCAAGGCGCGAGCGAAAACATCGCTGGGGGCAGCGCACGCTTGACCTTGATCTGATTGCTGTCGGAAACAGCGTGTTTCCAGATTTGACCACGTATGCCGCATGGCGTGATCTGTCGATTTCCGAACAACGACAGCGTGCACCTGATCAATTGATCCTGCCGCATCCGCGCTTGCAGGACCGTGCCTTTGTGTTGGTGCCGCTCGCCGATGTTGCCCCGGACTGGGTGCATCCGGTGCTGGGCGAATCTGTGACGGCCCTATTGCGCAAGTGCCCGGCAGAAGATCTTGCCGCGATCACCCGACTGGACGCGCCAGACCATGGGCCGCCTTGAAAAAAAGACTTTCAGGCAAGGCGCGCAGGGCTTGTCAATCCCTTTTGGACGTTCTAGACAGACGCCTTCCTGACCTCTTGCTTTTGGAGTATGTCCATGGCCCGCGTGACCGTTGAAGACTGCGTCGATAAAGTTCCCAACCGGTTTGAACTGGTGATGCTTGCAGCCCATCGGGCGCGCGAAATCTCGTCTGGTGCCGCGCTGACCGTGAACCGCGACAACGACAAAAACCCTGTTGTCTCCCTGCGCGAAATTGCAGAAGAAACCCAGCAAGCCGACGATCTGCGCGAGCGGATGATCGAAGCCAACCAAAGCCAGATCGAAGTCGACGAACCAGAAGAAGACAGCATGTCACTTCTGATGGGTGCCGAACAGGACAAACCAGTCGAGGACGATATGTCCGAAGAAAAATTGCTGCGCGCGCTGATGGAAGCGCAGGGGCAGCGTTAAGGCCGCTAACCGGCCAGCAGAGGACAAGCGCGGGACCAGATGACGACGCCTGATGATCTGATCGCGCTGGTCCGCTCTTACAACCCCCGTACAAACGAAGCATCGCTGCGTGATGCATTTGCCTTTGGTGATGAAATGCACGAAGGGCAATTTCGTCATTCAGGGGAGCCCTATTTCACGCATCCCGTTGCCGTCGCCAGCATACTGGCCGAACAGCAAATGGATGATGCGACGGTCATCACAGCACTGCTGCACGATACGATTGAGGATACCAAAGCCTCTTTCACAGACGTGGAAGAGCGGTTCGGACGCGAGATCGCCGATCTTGTCGATGGCGTCACCAAGCTGACCAACCTGCAGCTGACTTCGACCGAAACCAAGCAGGCCGAGAATTTTCGCAAACTGTTCATGGCCACATCGCGCGATCTGCGGGTAACGCTGGTCAAGCTGGCGGACCGTTTGCACAACATGCGTACAATCAAATCCATGCGTCCCGAAAAGCAGGCCCAGAAGGCCCGTGAGACGATGGATATCTTCGCCCCGCTGGCTGGCCGCATGGGCATGCAGTGGATGCGCGAGGAACTGGAAGATCTGTCTTTCCGCGTTCTCAACCCGGAAGGCCGCAATTCCATCATCCGTCGCTTCATCACGCTACAGCGGGAAACCGGCGACGTGGTGCAAAAGATCACGGCTGACATGCGGGTAGAGCTGGAAAAAGCAAACATTCAGGCCGATGTCGTCGGCCGCGCCAAAAAGCCCTATTCGATCTGGCGCAAGATGCAGGAAAAGGATCAGGGGTTCAGCCGCCTGTCCGATATCTATGGTTTCCGGATCATCACAGCGACAGAGGCAGATTGCTATCGCGTCTTGGGCGCGATCCACCAGCGCTGGCGCGCCGTGCCGGGGCGGTTTAAGGACTACATCAGCCAACCCAAAAGCAATGGTTACCGTTCAATCCATACCACTGTGTCCGGGCGCGATGGCAAACGGGTAGAGGTTCAGATCCGCACCCGCGAAATGCACGAGGTCGCCGAGACGGGCGTTGCCGCGCATTGGTCCTATAAGAACGGTGAACGGGTCGAAAACCGCTTTGCTGTGGACCCGGTGCATTGGATCGCCTCGCTGACGGAACGGTTCGACGACGATCAGGATCACGCAGAGTTCCTCGAAGCGGTGAAACTGGAAATGTACCAGGACCAGGTGTTCTGTTTCACGCCAAAGGGTGACGTGATCAAGCTGCCGCGCGGGGCGACACCGATTGATTTTGCCTATGCGATCCACACGCGGATCGGCGCGGCCTGCGTCGGGGCCAAGGTCGATGGGCTGCGTGTCCCACTTTGGACCCGGCTCAAGAATGGGCAATCGGTCGAGATCATCACGGCAGAGGGGCAGACGCCACAAGCCACCTGGATCGACATCGCGGTGACCGGCCGCGCTAAGACAGCAATCCGGCGGTCCCTGCGCGAAGAAGACCGGGAACGTTTCGTGCGGCTGGGGCGCGAACTGGCGCGCGTTGCCTTTGAAAACGTTGGTAAACGGTCAACGGATAAGGCGCTGAGGACAGCCGCAAAGGCACTGGGGATCGAAGCGGTGGACGAGCTTCTTGCGCTTCTGGGCAGCGCCGAGGTTACCGGGCGTGACGTTGTCCGCGCGATCTATCCCGAACTGGAAGAAAAACGCGGCGACGAAGTCGACCACCGGCGCGCGGTCGTCGGGCTGAGCCCCGATCAGGTACAACAGCGCGGCCCCTGCTGTCAGCCGGTCCCGGGGGAACGGATTCTGGGTATCACGTTCCGGGGGCAGGGCGTCGTGGTGCACGCGATTGATTGTCAGGCACTGGCCAATTACGAGGACCAACCAGAACGTTGGATCGACCTGCATTGGCAAGAAGGCAACCACGGCGCGGTCAACACCGTCACCCTCGACGCAACAATTGCAAATGATTCCGGCGTTTTGGGGCGCATTTGCACATTGATTGGCGAACAAGAGGCGAATATCTCTGACTTGAGATTCATTGATCGAAAACCAGATTACTTCAGGTTACTGATCAATGTTGATCTGCGGGACGCGGAGCATTTGCACCGCGTCATGACCGCGTTAGAAGCAGAAAGCAACGTGTCGTCGATTGCGCGGCACCGAGACCCGGAGCTGGCCAATCTTGCGCGCAGTTGACCGGGTGCGAAGGATGGTAGGTTTTGGTTTTCAAACGTAGGGATAGACGACCGATCTGGCGGATCGTTGTCGATTTTTTCTATCCCCGCGGTGGCTGGAGCCGCGCCGCCCAATACGTCAAACACCGCGTCCGGCGGTTGCCTGACACCCCTGAAAAGATCGCACGTGGGATTGCGGCGGGCGTTTTTACCACCTTCACCCCCTTCTACGGGCTGCATTTCGTTGTCGCTGCACTTTGTGCAAGCGCGTTGCGCGGCAATATTTTTGCCGCCCTGCTGGCGACCTTCTTTGGCAACCCGCTGACCTATATCCCCATTGGTGTTGCGTCGCTGGGCACCGGGCACTGGCTACTTGGGCACCCGTTCAACACCAACCTGTTCGGCATCGGTCGTGACGCGGATCCCGACTATTGCACGCTTGGCTGCCGCTTCGGCAACGCTTTTGCCGATATCCGCCATAATATCATGGCGATTTTCACCCCGGAAACGGCGGACTGGCGCGGCCTGTTCGATTTTTATTACGAGGTGTTCTACCCCTATCTCGTCGGCGGGGTCATCCCCGGAGTGATCTGTGGTACATTGGCCTATTACCTTTCGGTGCCGCTGATCAGCGCCTACCAAAACCGCCGCCGCAAAGCGTTGCGGGCAAAGCTTGACCAACTTACAAAAAAAGACCCTTCTGCCAACAATGGCGAGCATTAATCCGCAGGGGAAGGACAGCAGATGACGACAAAACTTCGGTTGGGTGTGAATATCGACCATGTGGCCACCGTGCGGAACGCGCGTGGCGGGGCCGTGCCTGACCCGGTCCGCGCCGCGATCATGGCCGAAGAGGCGGGCGCCGACGGCATCACCGCCCACCTGCGCGAAGACCGGCGGCATATTTCTGACACCGATATCGAAGGTCTGATGGAGGCGCTGAATGGTCCGCTGAATTTCGAAATGGCGGCGACGGCGGAAATGCAGCAAATCGCACTGCGCCACAAACCCCATGCGGTCTGTATTGTCCCGGAAAAACGCGAAGAACGCACCACCGAAGGCGGGCTTGAAGTCGCGCGCGAAGAAAACGCGCTGGCCCATTTCATCGCACCCCTGCGGGATGCAGGCTGTCGCGTGTCGATCTTCATCGCCGCCGATCAGCGCCAGATTGAGGCCGCCCACCGGATCGGGGCAGAGGTGATCGAACTGCACACGGGCGCATATTGTGACGCCCATGCCGAAGGCCGGTTTGAAGCCCGCGACGCAGAGTTGGCCAAACTGACAGAGATGGCCGCATTTGCTGACAATCTCGGGCTAGAGGTGCACGCAGGCCACGGGCTGACCTACGATTGCGTCAGCCCCATAGCCGCCCTGCCGCAGGTAGCCGAACTGAATATCGGCCATTTTCTGATTGGAGAAGCGATCTTTCGGGGGCTCACCCCTGCTATCACCAAAATGCGGCGGATCATGGATGTGGCCCGTGCCGGGGACGCGGCGTGAGCTGGTTTGAACTGACGGCTATCTGGCTTGCCTGGGTTCTCGCTGGCGCAAGCCCTGGTCCTGCTACACTTGGGATTGCCAGCACTTCTATGGCGTTGGGACGGCGCGCAGGGGTTCTCTATGCGCTGGGCATCCTGACGGGTGGGGCCGTCTGGGGCATTGCCGCAGCACTGGGTATGAGCGCTGCAATGCTGGCCAATGCCTGGGTGTTCACGATCCTGCGCTACGTCGGCGCGGCCTACCTGATGTATCTCGCGGCCAAATCCTTGCGTTCCGCGCTGTCGGATAAACCAAGGCTGACCGGCAGGGTACAAGTCGGTACAGCTTGGCGCATCTACACCAAGGGGGTCTTGGTACATTTGACCAACCCCAAGGCAGTGCTGAGCTGGGGGGCAATTTACGCCATTACGCTACCGCCACAGGCCAGCGGCGGTGACCTCGCCTTCATGTTCTGCTTTCTTTATTCCGGCGGCGCTTTCGTATTTATCAGCTACGCGTTTCTCTTCTCATCCGGGAAAATTGTGCAGGGCTATACCGGTCTGCGCCGCTGGTTCGAGGGTGCGTTTGCGCTGCTCTTTGGGGCGGCTGGATTGAAAATTCTGACAACGCGTATCGCTCCATGACGTTGCGCGCGCAATCAATCACTGAAACGGAACGTCGCGCCATGCGCGATGTCACCGATCACGCCTGTGCCCTGCATGATGCAGGCAAGGATATCGTTTTTACGGCTGTCATTGTCAAAGACGGCACAGTGATCGCCAAGGCGAAAAACGAGGTCGGAGAAACCAATGATGTCAGCCGTCATGCCGAAGTCGTGGCGATGGCCCAAGCAGCAGAGCAGAGCGGTACGCGCGATCTGTCAGGGGCCACGCTGATCGCCTCTTGCCAGCCCTGCGAAATGTGCCTGTCCGCCATGCGCTGGGCCGGGATCGACCGGGTGATCTTTGCCGCGCAGCAGGAAAACAGCGACAGCGCCTTTTTCCGGTTTCCGCAGCTGACAATCCGCGATTTTCATGCCGCTTGTGACGGGGCGTTTGACTGGTATGGCGGGCTGTATGAAGAGCGGGTCGCGCATATCTACGCACCCGGTGCGGCGGAATGATCAGCCATGTGGTGATGCTCGGCCTCAGCGGCGATTATGACGGCGATGCTCTGGCACAGATCATGACCGAACTGGGCAAACTGGTTGGCGTGATCCCCGGTTTTGCACGTTTTGATCACGGACCAAATCGGGATTTCGAAGGGAAATCACCCGGTTTCCCTTATGGGTTCATCTGCCAGTTCAGCAACGCAACAGCACTATCCACATATGCAACCGATCCCCGCCACCAATCACTGGGTGCCCGTCTTGTGACGCTCTGCGGTGGTGACGCTGATAATATCTTGGTCTATGACATCGAAAACTGACCCAAGGACAAACGTATGAAAAAGCTGCTCTTTCTCCTTCCGCTTTTGGCCGCCACATCCGTGATTGCCCAAGATGTTCAGGACTGCGACGGGTGGGATTCGGCCCGCAACATCGCAGAACCGTGGGAAGAGAATACCCAGACCTTTTCCAATGGCGATGTGCGATTAGCTGTGCTCGATATGGCTGAACCCGCGGCCGGGCCGCTATATATGATGGTGCTTAGCCCGCCATTTGATGAACAAGGGCAGCCGCAGTGCAAAGTGATCTCGCGGGGGGAGGGCGTCGGTTGGGTGCAGATGGTGTTCGCCGACTTGCGGGCAGGTTATGATCCGGCGACAGGACTGACTGTGACGGTGCCTGGGCTGCTTTATGATCCTGAGTTTGAATTTTCCAACGCGGTCGAACTTTCCATTACCGTGAATCAGGCTACCGGCGCGATCAGCGCGCATGAGGCGGTCGGGCGGCACTAGAGATGATCCTTGGCGTCGGCACCGATCTTGCAAATATCGACCGGATTGCGGGCACGCTGGAACGGTTTGGCGACCGCTTCCGCAACCGGGTGTTTACAGAGATCGAGCAAAGCAAGGCGGAGCGGCGCAAAGACGTGGCCGGCACCTATGCGAAACGCTGGGCCGCGAAAGAGGCTTGTTCCAAGGCGCTGGGAACGGGGCTGGCTATGGGGATTGCCTGGAAAGATATGTCGGTCACCAATCTGCGTAGCGGTCAGCCTGTCATGCATGTGACCGGCTGGGCCAAGGATCGGCTTGATGCCATGACGCCACCCGGCCACGAAGCCATCATTCACGTCACCCTGACCGACGATCACCCATGGGCGCAGGCCTTTGTGGTGATCGAGGCGCGGCCCATCGCTTGACAGGGCAGGCGCGCGCGATCATGTAGCTCCAAACCAGATGAAGGATCAGGGAATGGCCGAAAAAACAGGCGTCGTCCACGGGCTGTTAGAAACCGTAAAAACAGTTTTCTGGGCGTTGGTCATTGCCGGTATCTTTCGCACGGTGTTTTTCCAGCCATTCTGGATTCCGTCAGGTTCTATGAAAGATACACTGCTGATCGGCGATTTCCTTTTCGTCAACAAAATGGCCTATGGCTATTCCTACGCGTCTTGCCCTTCTGTCCGGATGCCCCCGATCGGGCTGGATCTGGGGGCTGATGATTTCTGTAGCTTTGCCGAGGATTACGACGACCGTCTGTTCGGGTCAGAACCAGAGCGGGGCGACATTGTTGTCTTTCGCCATCCGGTCACGGGTCTGGATTTCATCAAACGGTTGATCGGGATGCCCGGCGACCGGATCCAGATGAAAGAGGGGCGGCTTTATATCAACGATACCCCTGTGCAGACCGAAGATGGGGGCACCTTCACCGAAACGATGGCGCCGCAGGGGCCGATGGCCTCGCGCCCGTCTTGCTCCAACGGTCCGATAGGTGATGGCGCAACATGTGAAAAACAGCGTCTGATCGAAACCCTGCCGAATGGTGTCAGCTACGCGACCCTTGATATCGGATCGCGCCCGCAGGACAATACCGGCGTGTTCACCGTGCCAGAGGATCATTTCTTTTTCATGGGCGACAATCGCGACAATTCCACCGACAGCCGCTTTTCACAAATCCGCGGCGGTGTCGGCTTTGTCGAACGCAAGGATATCGTAGGGCGGGCCGACAGGGTCATGTTCTCCTCTGCTGGCCGGTCGATGTTTGCTTTCTGGACGTGGCGCAGCGACCGTTTCTTCAAGGCACTGGATTGAAACTCTCGGCGGATCTCTCGGCCTTTTGCGGGCGGCTCGGTTATAAATTCAGCAAGCCGGAGTATCTGGTGCGCGCTGTCACCCATTCCTCGATGGTCAGCCCACACCGGGATGACAATCAACGGCTCGAGTTTCTGGGCGACCGGGTGCTGGGGCTAGTAATGGCTGATGCATTGCTTCGCGCTGATCCCAACGCGGCCGAAGGGCTGCTTGCGCCACGCTTCAACGCGTTGGTGCGGCGCGAAACCTGCGCCGATGTGGCCCGACAGATTGATCTGGGTGCGGTGCTGAAGCTTGGCAGGTCCGAGATGAAATCCGGCGGTCGCCGCAAAGAGGCCCTGCTCGCCGACGCGATGGAGGCCGTGATCGCAGCCATCTATCTCGACGGCGGGTTCGCGGCGGCACAGAACGCCGTGCTGCGTCTTTGGGGGGACCGTATCCACAACGTGGCCGACGATGCCCGCGACGCCAAGACCGCCTTGCAAGAATGGGCGCAGGCACGGGGTGAGGTGCCACCGCAGTATACAGAAATCGGGCGCACAGGCCCCGATCATCAGCCCATTTTCACCATCGAGGTGCAACTGGCCTCTGGCCCCGTCGAACAGGCGTCCGCCGGGTCCAAACGGCAGGCCGAACAGGCCGCAGCCACAGCGCTGCTCAAAAAGGTAAGCCAATGAACGCGCCCAGTACCAAAGCCGGATTTGTCGCCCTGATCGGCGAACCAAATGCCGGAAAATCCACGCTGTTAAACCGTATGGTCGGTGCCAAAGTGTCGATTGTGACACATAAGGTGCAGACCACACGCGCCCGGATCAGGGGCGTGGCCATGGCCGAAAACGCGCAGTTGATCTTTGTCGACACACCCGGCCTGTTCAAACCGCGCCGTAGATTGGATCGGGCGATGGTCGCCGCCGCATGGGGCGGGGCTGCAGATGCTGATGTGGTTGTCCTGATGATCGAGGCGCATCGCGGCATGACCGATGGGGTCAAGGCGATCATCGAAACACTGTCGGAACGTGCGGGCAGCAGCCCGGTCGCGCTTGCAATCAACAAGATCGACAAGGTGAAGTCCGAGGTGCTGTTGGCGCTGACCAAGGACATGAACGACGCTTATCCGTTCGCCGAGACCTTTTTGATCTCTGCCGAACGGGGCCACGGCTGCGACACTCTGCGCGACTGGCTGGCGACCCAAGTGCCCGAAGGCCCATATCTTTATCCCGAAGATCAGATCGCCGATCTGCCGATGCGCATGATCGCGGCTGAAATGACCCGTGAAAAGCTGACCCTGCGCCTGCATCAGGAACTGCCCTATGAATTGACGGTGGAAACCGAAAACTGGGAAGAACGCCCCGATGGCACCGCCCGCATAGATCAGCTGATCTATGTGGCACGCGACGGGCACAAGGGGATCGTGCTGGGCAAAGGCGGCGAGACGATCAAAGCGGTCAGCAAAGCCGCCCGGCTGGAGCTGGAAGAATTCCTTGGTCGCCGCGTGCATTTGTTCATGCAGGTCAAGGTACGGCCCAACTGGCTGGAAGAGTCAGAGCGCTATTCCGAAATGGGGCTCGATTTCAAAGATGGTAACACCTGAATCAACGCCAAGAGGTCCCGGATCACGTCCGGGACACCGCCCCGCATGCGGCTGACGGCAGATATCTGGGTATCTGCCTATCTGACCCGGCTGCGTTTGGCTGATATCCCTGCCTTTGTGGTCAGCCGGGGCGACGCCACCGCCGGGGCCGTGCTGGTCAAGCTGAATACGCTGGATGGAAACGCTTGCTGTTACCAGCGCAGTTTTGACCTGATGACCGGAGAGCGGCAGTGGATGGTCCTGAGCGAAGGGAAAGAGGCATCGGTCGATGCCTCGATCACTAGACAGCGCAGCTTTGACACCGATCTTTGGGTGATCGAGGTTGAAGACCGGCAGGGGCGCCATCTGCTGAACGAACCGGGGCTTGACTAAACGTCACCTTCGAAAATCGGTGTTTTTGGACTCGTTGGTAACGCTTTGTTAATACTTACTTTGCACGCTGATAAATAGTATCCGGCAGCTATATCGTCGGAAGGTAGCGAGTGGTAACGGTGTTGGGCAAAATGGCCGCAACGGGCCGTTTTGCCCGTACATCCCCAATCGTCGTACCGCTGATTGTCCCGATACCCTTGCAATTCCCGCTCACCACTGCATCAAGTTGCCCCATGTGTGGAGGATCGCAGTGATCGAATGGCGTGATGATGCCGCGTTGCTGGCAACGCGCCCCTTTGGCGAAACCTCGGTCATTATCGAGGTGTTCAGCGCGACCCATGGCCGTCATGCGGGTGTCGTCCGTGGCGGGACCAGCCGCAAGGTCGCGCCTGTCCTGCAACCCGGCGCCCAGCTTTCGGTCACATGGAAGGCGCGGCTAGAAAGCCATTTAGGGTCTTTCGCCGTAGAACCCGTGCGCAGTCGCGCGGCGGTGGCGATGGGGGATCGGCTGGCGCTTGCAGGTCTGAACGCGGTCTGCGCTTTACTGGCCCATGTGCTTCCGGAACGCGAAGGGCACCCTGCGCTTTATGACCGCACTATCGCGCTGCTCGACCTTTTGGGGCAATCCGACGTATGGCCACTGGCCTATCTGAGGTGGGAACAGGCCTTGCTGGATGAAATGGGGTTCGGTCTGGACCTGTCCGCCTGCGCAGTGCGCGGCGTAAACGAAGAGCTGATCTATGTCTCGCCCAGGTCGGGGCGCGCAGTTAGTCGGCAGGCGGCGGGCGAATGGGCCAACCGGATGCTGCCGCTGCCGCCTGTGCTTGCCGGGAAAGGCGATGCGGAGAACAGCGAAATTGTCACCGCATTGGGCACAACAGGGCATTTTATTGAAAACCGACTGATCCACAGCCTTGGTGATCGGCCTATGCCACCTGCACGGGCACGCTTGATCGAAACTATCGCGCGGGCCGGTTAAACGATCTTCTGTTCAATCAGATAGTTGGCCGTGGTCACCACACTTTTCGGGGTTTGCCGCATACCGCGCCCAAGCGTTTTCATCGCACGGCTGTTATCCATCTTTTCATGCCGCCCGAGGATCGGCACGATGGATCGGATCGCCGGATCGAACAGCCCCAGAAACCGTATGATGAAATTCGGCGCGACACGGGTGACCGTGCGACGATTGGGGTGGGCCGCCTTGATCGCCTTGGCGATATCCTCAAACCACATGAACCGATCAACGGTCATGATGCGCTGCCCATGGGTTTCGGGCTTGTCGATGACAACCACATGCATCTCCGCGACGTCTTGCACATCAACAGCGGTAAACCCAATGCGGGGCAACATCGGGTCCTTCGCGCGCAGGATACGTTGGACGACGTCCACCGACGTACCAAACTGCTTGTCCAGCGGTGCGCCCACGACAAAGCCGGGGTTGATCATGGTCAGTTTGATGTCTGTGGCCTCGTCGCGCACGTAATCCCAGGCCGCCAGCTCTGCCAGCGTCTTTGACTTGGTGTAGGCGGTGATGTCCGTCGAATCCGGATCGGTCCAATTGGTTTCATCATAGGACACATCGCCTTGCGGCAATGGCGCGCCGGTGATCGCAGCGGTCGAGGACGTCATCACTACCCGTGTGACACCCACAGCCTTTGCCGCACGCAGGGCACGCAACGCACCTTCAACCGCCGGGCGGATCAGCGCATCTTCGTCTTTAGGTTGGGTCATAGGAAAGGGAGAGGCCGTATGCATCAGCACATCAACACCTTCCATGGCCGTCTCCCAGCCATCATCGCGGGTCAGGTCCAGCGCAACAAATGTCAGCCGCGCATCCAGATTGGCATCATCGTCCAGATGCGGGCGCACAGCGGCCGTCACCTCGGCCTCGCGTGCAAGATCGCGGACCGTCCCCCGCACATGAAATCCCGCATTCAGTAAATACACCGCAATATGCTTTGCGATGTAACCGGATGCACCGGTCAGCAATACAGTCCGCACGTGAACCCCCCCCAGGTATCGTTTCAAGCTGATTTGTCGCGTATCAACTTTCACTTGATAACGCAGGCATCAGGGAACGCGTAAGCACCGATGGGCGATATCGCGACAGGCGCGCCGATGTGTTGCAGAATTGTTTGGCGCAGGTGTCAGCCCAGCAGGCGGCGTGCGATGACCTGCGCTTGGATTTCGGCAGCCCCTTCAAAGATGTTCAGAATGCGGGCATCGCAGAGAATCCGGCTGATTTTATATTCCAAGGCAAAGCCATTGCCGCCGTGAATTTGCAGCGCGTTATCGGCACAGGCCCAGGCCACCCGCGCGCCCAAAAGCTTGGCCATCCCTGCCTCCAGATCGCAGCGGCGGTCATTGTCTTTTTCGCTGGCGCTGAAATAGGTCAACTGCCGGGCGACCATGATTTCCACTGCCATCATCGCCAGCTTGCCTGCAACGCGGGGGAAATTGATCAGCGCCTTGCCAAATTGCTTGCGGTCTTGGGCATATTGCATCCCCTCATCCAGCGCCGATTGGGCCACGCCGATGGCACGGGCGGCGGTCTGAATGCGGGCGGATTCGAAGGTTTGCATCAACTGCTTGAACCCCTTGCCGGTTTCGCCGCCGAGCAGGCTTTCACCCGTCACCTTGAACCCATCAAATGCCAGCTCGTATTCCTTCATGCCGCGATAGCCCAGCACTTCGATCTCACCGCCGGTCATGCCGGGGGTGGGGAAGGGATCAGCATCTGTGCCGGGGGTCTTTTCCGCCAGAAACATCGACAGCCCGCGATAATCGCTGGTGTCGGGATCCGTGCGCGCAAGCAATGTCATCACTTGGGTCCGGGCCGCATGGGTGATCCATGTCTTATTACCGGTAATCTCCCAATCATCGCCGGTCTTGACTGCGCGGGTGCGCAGCGACCCAAGGTCAGACCCGGTATTGGGTTCGGTGAACACCGCCGTCGGCAGGATTTCGGCGCTGGCGATGCCCGGCAGCCAATGCTGTTTCTGCGCTTCGGTGCCGCCACACAGGATCAGCTCTGCCGCGATTTCGGACCGGGTGCCCAGCGACCCGACGCCGATATATCCGCGCGAAAGTTCCTCGGACACGACGCACATCGACGCCTTGGACAGGCCAAAACCACCGTATTCTTCGGGGATGGTCAGGCCGAACACACCCATCTCGGCCATCTCACTGACAATCTCCATCGGGATCAGCTCATCCTTCAGGTGCCAGTCATGGGCATGGGGGGCGACCTTTTCCATGCTGAAGCGGCGGAACTGTTCGCGGATCATCTCCAGCTCGTCATCCAGACCGGATGCGCCGACCGTCGCATTGGCGGATTGATCCTGCATCAGCACCACCAACCGGGCGCGGGCCGGCTGCGTGTTGCCTTGTTGGGTCAGCGTCATCACCGCAGGGTGCATCAGGGCGCGCATATCCTCCTGGGTCAGGCCTATATCCTGCAACCGCACGATTTCGCCCTGGTTCATCTGGATGCCACCGTAAATCTGCCAAAGGTATTCGCCGAACGCGATTTGATGGATCAGCTGTTCCACCTCACCGAACCGGCCATCCGCCTGCAAGCGCTCCGCCCAATGCTGCATCTGGTTCAGGGCCTGCACATAGGTGGCAAGCCATGCAAAGCCATGCGCAGCAGTCTGGTGTTCCTCGATCAGGCGGGCAGAGACGCGGTCGCCCTCGGTGGTCAGGGCGTGCAGGGCAGCAGTGGCGCGGGACAGAATGTCATCCACGGCAGGCAGGGCCTGCGCCGTCAGGGCGGTCAAATCCGGCAGTACCGGGCTGGCTGTCGGGGTCATGTCTTGTCCATCATGCGGCATTGGGTGGCTCCCTTCGATGTGCAGGTGCAGAGATAATCGCTTTGCAGTCGCAGCGCAATAATAATTCACAATATGCTGCAGAAGAGAACAAAAATATCGCGGTGAATTTCGTTGTGTTATCCGGATTTGCAAATGCGTAAGAAAACGCATGAACGATTTTTTCACACTGCTATCCCCCGCACTCTTTGCTTTTGCCTTTGCCGTCACGCTACTGGGTGGCTTTGTAAAAGGGGCCGTGGGCTTTGCCATGCCGCTGGTGATGATTTCCGGCATGGGCATCCTGATAGAGCCAGAGCTGGTGGTCGCCGGGATCATCCTGCCGATCCTTGTCAGTAACGGGCTACAGGTCGCACGCGCCGGGCTGGGCAAGGCACGCGACGCTGTGAGCGAACACTGGCGTTATATTACGCTGGTCTGCGTGATGATCATGATCTCTGCCCAGTTTTTGCGCAGCATCCCCACTGACACAATGTTCGTGGTGCTGGGGGTGCCTGTGGTGGTGCTTTGCGCGGTGCAGCTTGCAGGCTGGCGGCCACGGATCGGCCCTGCAATGCGACGCCCCTTTGAAATCGGGGCCGGGCTGTTATCGGGCACCCTGGGTGGGCTGGCCGGGACATGGGGGCCGCCGACGGTGCTGTATCTTCTGGCGCTGAACACACCGCGCGACCGGCAGATGGCGATACAGGGGGTAATCTACGGGCTGGGGTCCGTCATGCTGTTTCTGGGGCATCTTCGCTCTGGCGTGCTGAACGGTCAGACCTTGCCGCTCTCCATGGCGCTGCTGGCACCTGCACTGCTGGGCATGTGGCTGGGGTTTAAACTGGGCGACCGGTTCGATCAGGACCGTTTTCGGCGGGTGACGCTTTGGGTGCTGGTCATTGCCG
Source organism: Loktanella agnita (assembly GCF_046640325.1). Lineage (NCBI taxonomy): Bacteria > Pseudomonadati > Pseudomonadota > Alphaproteobacteria > Rhodobacterales > Roseobacteraceae > Loktanella > Loktanella agnita. The sequence continues at coordinate 183,085 of NZ_JBJMBF010000008.1, forward strand.
GGGTCAACCTGATCCGACGCGGGATGATGGGTTAGGACAGTAGATCCAGATAACCGCAGACCGCTGCCAGTTCGGGCACCAACGCGGGGGGCAATACGTCAAAGCTGACCTTATACAGCACATCGCTCCCTCGCATTGCGGCCATCTCCCATGTCCCGGGCACCAGTTCATAAGCGTAATCGAACTGGTAGAATGTCAGCGACGGATCAAGGCCGCCAATACTGCTGGCAAAACTTTGCAGCTCTACCGCCGCATCGCCCATCGGGGGGTGGGTGACGATCACCGTCACCTCGCCCAGCCCATCCGGCTGCGCGGCAAGCGTTTTTACCCCAAAGCCGATACCCAGCACCGCAGGCACCCGGCGGGAATGCGACACAAAAGGCGGGTTGATGTCGATGATATGTGTCTCACCCGCCAGCGTATTGGGGGCAGGGGCTGTGCCGACCGCGTCTGGCGCGCAAATCACCCCGGCTTCAATACTGGCAATCGGATCAGTTTTTTGCGGGGTTTCGGCAAGGGCGGGGCCCGCACATGCGGCAATAACGAAGGCGGCGATGATATGTCTCATGCTGATCATCATAACCGATCCGGCCCATCCGTCGAGATGCGTCAGATGCCAAGTCGTAAGGTGGGTCAAGACCCACCTTACGTGTCTCAACCAATCACGGCGGCCTTGACGTCGTCATCAATGAACGGGACGTATTTCTCGAAATTGTCGCTGAACATCGTCACCAGCTTTTGCGCCTGCGCGTCATATGCTGCCTTGTCCGCCCACGTATCACGCGGATCAAGCAGCCCGTTATCGACCCCATCGACCGCGACAGGTACTTCGAACCCGAAATGGGGATCCTTGCGGAACGTGCTTTCGATCAACGTGCCGTCCAGCGCAGCGGCCAACAAGGCGCGGGTGGCCTTGATCGGCATGCGGGACCCGGTACCATAGGCACCCCCGGTCCAGCCGGTATTCACCAGCCAGCAGGTTGCACCATGGCTGGCGATCTTGCTGCGCAGCAGGTTGCCGTAAATCTCTGGGCGGCGGGGCATGAAGGGCGCACCGAAACAGGTGCTGAATGTCGGCTCTGGCTCTGTCACGCCCCGTTCGGTGCCAGCCACTTTTGACGTGAAGCCGGATAAAAAGTGATACATTGCCTGCGCCGGGGTCAGTCGCGCAATCGGCGGCAGCACGCCAAACGCATCGCATGTCAGCATAATGATATTCTTGGGATGGCCGCCAAGCGCTGTCTCCGACGCGTTCGAGATATAATTCAGCGGATAGGCGCAGCGCATGTTGGCGGTCAGGCTGTCATCCTCGAAATCCAGCTCCAGCGTATCGGGATCGAACACCATATTCTCGATCACCGTATGCGGCATGGCGCAGGTGGCGTAGATATCGGGCTCTGCCTCAGCATCCAACCCGATGGTTTTGGCATAACAACCACCTTCGAAATTGAACGTGCCGCGATCGGACCAGCCATGTTCATCATCGCCGATCAGCACCCGGCCCGGATCGGCGGACAGTGTTGTCTTGCCGGTGCCGGACAGACCAAAGAACACAGCCGTATCGACCGGATTGCGCGGCGCATGATTGGCCGAGCAATGCATCGGCATGATGCCTTTTTCGGGCAGCAGGTAGTTCAGCAAGGTGAACACAGATTTCTTGTTCTCGCCCGCATATTCGGTCCCGCCAATCAGGATCAGCTTCTTCTCAAAATTCAGCGCAATCACCGTATCCGACCGGCAGCCATGTTTGGCCGGATCGGCCTTGAAGGATGGGCAGTTGATGATCGTGAAATCAGGGACAAAGCTTTCCAGCGCGGATGTGTCCGGGCGGCGCAGCATGTGCCGGATGAAGAGCCCATGCCAATGCAGCTCTGTCACCACGCGCACATCCAGCCGATGCGCCGGATCGGCCCCGCCGAACAGATCCTGTACCTCGTAGCTGCCGCCCTTCATATGGGCCAGCATATCCGCATGCAGCACGTCGAATTTTGCGGGCTCCATTGGCGGGTTATTTTCCCACCAGATCGTGTCTTCCACATCGGCAGTGCGGACCACAAATTTGTCTTTCGGCGACCGGCCCGTATGCTTGCCGGTTGTGACCAGCAACGTACCGCCTTTGCCTGTCACACCTTCACCGGCGGACACTGCGGCGGCGTGTAATTCGGCTTCAGAGCGGTTGTAATATGTAAAACCCAGCCCTGTGATGCCTTGATCCTCAAGTTTCATCTTTGGGTTGACCATACCTTGGTCCATGGGTTCGCTCCTTTTATGTCTGGCCGGAATGGCATGCGCTACAATCCATTAACACCAAGAATTATTGGGGGGATAGCCCGCGAAACAACAGTTAGCGCAACCATTTCCATGTTAGCGCAACCACCTTATGCGTGTTGTCAGGACAACTGCAGGAATATCCGGACTGGGGTATTCCCGCTCAAACTATGGCATAGGTGTGGCAACTGCCAGTTTGGGATTGATTCGTCTGAACAAAAGGATGAAAACTGCCGTGGCAAGCCACTCACAACTGAAACACCCATTGGGGGAGAACGCCCATGTCCAGAATTGCGTTGGTCGACGATGACAGGAACATCCTTACTTCGGTGTCCATGACGCTCGAGGCAGAGGGCTTCGAAGTTGAAACGTATAACGACGGACAGTCGGCGTTAGAGGCATTTAACAAACGCATGCCCGACATGGCTGTGCTCGATATCAAGATGCCCCGTATGGACGGGATGGATCTCTTGCAACGGTTGCGTCAAAAGACCTCCATGCCGGTTATTTTCCTTACCTCCAAAGACGATGAGATTGATGAGGTTCTGGGCCTGCGCATGGGCGCTGACGATTACGTCAAAAAACCCTTCTCGCAACGGCTTCTGGTAGAACGTATTCGCGCGCTTCTGCGGCGCCAAGACGTGATCGCGGGCGAAGAAGTCGAAGAAACCGAAGAGACCAAAGTCATGGTACGGGGCGAGCTGGTCATGGACCCGCTGCGCCACGCCGTAAAATGGAAAGGCAAGGATGTGTCGCTGACCGTGACAGAATTCCTGCTGCTACAGGCCTTGGCCCAGCGTCCGGGCTTTGTGAAAAGCCGTGATCAATTGATGGATGTCGCCTATGATGACCAAGTCTACGTGGATGACCGTACCATCGACAGTCATATCAAACGGCTGCGCAAAAAAATGCGCAACACGGATGGCGAATTTTCCGCGATCGAAACACTTTACGGCATAGGCTACCGCTACAACGAGGAGTGATCGCCACAACATGACTGGCGCGCCAAAGATCGATGTGCGGGACCTGCAATCGGTCCGCGCCGCCGCACGCTCTCCCGATCTTCTGCTCGGGGACGACTGGCTGGTGCCCGGCGTGGGCGACAAATATCACGGCTACGAAGACGCGCCGCGACGCGGTCTCTTCTCGCTGCGCGGCTCTCCGATTGCACGCAAGATCATCACTTTCAACCTGATCGCCATGATCCTGCTGATCGCAGGCGTGCTCTATCTTAGCCCGTCGCGGGACAATCTGGCTTATCAGCGTGCTCGAGGCCTGCTGAACGAGGCGCAGCTGATTGCGGATGTGTTCGAAGCGCAACTCCCAAACCAGGTCCCGGTCAGCCTTGCGACAGCGGACGGGATTGATCCCACCGCAACCTTGGCTGGCCTAAATTTGCGCGGCGGGGTAGAAGTATCGGTCTTCGCGCCTGATGCCAAACTGCTTGCGCAAGCCACCGGAACACTCAGCGTCGAACAAATGTCAGAGTTCGAATTGCAGACCGGCGGCACCTTCATGACCGATTTTCTGGGATTGGTTTGGGGCGGTTTTCTCGGCCTTTTGTCGTTCGACGGTGAGGGCATGACCGTAGAGGAACAGCGCATCGCCCTGTCCAAGGAATTTGTGCGCAATGCTATCGAAAACGGGACCCGGCTTGAGGCATCGACCATTGGCGGCACCACCAGTTTTATCGTCACAACCCCGATCTTGCACAACGAGCTGCCTGTGGGGGTGATCGCCGTCACCACAGCCGCGGGTGAGGTGGACGGCCTTGTGCGGCGCGAACGCGAACAGGTGCTACGCCTGTTTCTGGTGGGGATGCTGGTCAGTATCGGCCTGAGCCTTGTGCTGGCTTCGACCATCGCAAACCCGCTGGCTGATCTGGCGGCGGCTGCTGAAATCAGCCAAAGCAAGAACGCCCGCAAAATGTCGCCCGTCAAGGTGCGTATCCCCGATCTGACCGCCCGCCCGGATGAAATCGGGCGGCTATCCGGCGCGCTTCGGTCCATGGTGTCAGCGCTTTATGAACGGATTGAGGGGAACGAACAATTTGCCGCCGATGTGGCCCATGAAATCAAGAACCCGCTCGCCTCGCTCCGCTCTGCTGTGGGCACAATGCGCGTGGCCAAACGAGAGGATCAGCGCGAAAAGCTGCTTGAGGTCATTGAACATGACGTGAAACGGCTCGACCGTCTGGTCAGCGATATCTCCAACGCCTCTCGGCTCGACAGTGAGCTGGTCAAAGATGACGAGGAATCCTTCGATCTGTTGCGCATGCTCGACAATATCATCGAATTTCTGGGCAAAGACGCGACCAGCAAGGGGATCGATTTCTTTGCCGATATGCCGGAAGAGCCGATCACCGTATTGGGGTTGGAGGGACGGCTTGCACAGGTTTTCGTTAATCTGATCAGCAACGCGATTTCCTTCTGCGAAGACGGGGATGCAATCCGGGTCTGGGCGCGCAAACGGCAAAACCGGGTGCTGGTGGTGGTCGAAGACACCGGGCCGGGCATTCCCAATGATTCGCTTAGCAAGATTTTCCAGCGGTTTTATTCCGAACGGCCCGAAGGTCAGTTTGGGAATAACTCCGGCTTGGGGCTCGCCATATCCAAACAAATCATAGAGGCGCATGGCGGCGTGATCTGGGCCGAAAACATTCGGCCCACCGATGCTGATGTCACCTCTGAACCGCTGGGCGCCCGCTTTGTCGTGGGCCTGCCTGTTTAGGATTGTCCGATGTCAGATCAGCAAACCGTTCATGCGACCTGTGTCGCCTGGGACGGGCAGGGGGTTCTGATCAACGGGCGGGCCGGGCAGGGTAAATCCGCACTCGCACTGCAATTGATGGCACTGGGCTTTATGCTGGTCGCTGATGATCGTGTCCGGCTTGAACGCCGGGATGATGCGGTCATCGCCTCTTGCCCCACGACCATCGCCGGCCTGATCGAGGCGCGGGGCATTGGCATACTCAACGCCGCACACGCCGTGCAGGCCACACTGTCCCTTGTCGTGGATTTGAATGAAACAGAACACGAACGGCTGCCGAAACGTGGCAAGGTCACGCTATTGGGATGTGAAATCGCCTTGATTCGCGCCATTCACGGTCCACATTTTGCCGCGGCGATCCTGCAAATAGTCAAAGCAGGCTGGAGCGACCGATGAACAACGCCACACGTAACCCCGATCAGATACCCCCGACGATTGTACTCGTCACCGGGCCGTCAGGGGCTGGCCGATCCACAGCGATCAACGCGCTCGAAGATCTGGGATACGAGATCATTGATAACCTGCCATTGTCACTTTTGCCGCGACTTCTTGACGGGCCACCGCCCAGTCGACCGCTTGCGCTGGGGCTGGACGTGCGCAACCGGGATTTCGGCACCAACGCCCTGATCGAAACGATTGACCAGCTTGCCGGGCGCACCGACCAGCACGCGCAGGTGCTCTATCTTGACGCGGAAGAGGCCGCATTGGTCCGACGCTATTCCGAAACCCGACGCAGGCACCCGCTGGCACCTGCCGGATCACCCATGGCGGGGATCGCACGGGAAAGGGAACTACTGGTGCCAATCAGGGCGCGGGCGGATGTGCTGATCGACACAACCGACCTGTCCCCGCATGATCTGAAGGCAGAAATTGAACAATGGTTCGGCACAGCCGAGGGGCGGCAGCTTGGGGTCACAATCCATTCGTTTTCCTACAAACGCGGGCTGCCACGGGGGATGGATATCGTCATGGATTGCCGGTTCCTGCGCAATCCCCATTGGGTGGAAGAGCTGCGCAGCCTCGACGGGCGCGATGCGGCGGTCGCGGCGTATGTGTCAGAGGATCCGCGCTTTAACCCCTTCTTTGAAAGAATAAAATCGCTGGCCGATCTGTTGCTTCCGGCTCATCAGGACGAAGGCAAAGCGCATCTTTCGATTGGCTTTGGGTGTACCGGCGGGCAACACAGGTCTGTTTGTGTGGCAGAAAGACTTGCTTCTGCACTTGCGCAAGATGGGTGGCCTGTGTCTAAACGACATCGTGAAATGGAACGGCATGATCTTCACGTGCCGCGTAGCAAGGAACAACCGGATTGATCGGGATTGTCATCGTGGCACATGGGCGATTGGCGCAGGAATACCTTGCTGCGGTCGAACATGTTGTGGGCGTGCAACCGGGCATGAAAAGCATCGCCATCGGGCCAGAGGATGACCGCGCAGCCAAGCAGAATGAAATCTGCGATGCGGCTGATGCGGTGGACATCGGGGACGGCGTTGTGATCGTCACGGATATGTTCGGCGGCTCCCCCTCTAACCTGTCTTTGCGGGCGTGTAGCCCTGAAAATCGGCGAATTCTTTATGGAGCAAACCTGCCCATGCTGATCAAGCTGGCCAAATCGCGGCAGCGCAGCGTGCCAGAGGCGGTTGACGCAGCCATCGCTGCCGCGCACAAATATATCAACAGCCACAGCGGCGGGACTGCCTGAATGAATACCTGCCGATTGAAGATCGAGAACATCAAAGGCCTGCACGCGCGCGCATCCGCAAAACTGGTCGAAGTGGTCGAAAAATACGATGCCGAAGCCACCGTCAGCAAGGACGGCGAAACCGCCAGCGGCGACAGTATTATGGGGCTTTTAATGTTGGCAGCTTCCATCGGAACCTATATTGACGTCGAAACACGTGGGCCAGAGGCTGAAGCGCTGGAACAGGCGATCAAGGACCTCGTGGCTGACAAGTTCGGTGAAGGCGATTAGCGGTTTTTTATAACCGGGTGGGGCAGATCGAGTGACGCAAACAGGCCGGGACATATCAGCACCGCAGATCGTGTCGGAAAGCACCCCCAGGGTCTATGATCGCGGCAGCCTGACATACTCCAACACGTTCGACAGTGCGCTCCGGCGCAATATCATCAAGACGATTGAATGGTTCACCGGCAAAATCCACGTCATCCGGATGATCCGGAAATTCGAACAACGGGGCAAATACCACGGTCAGGCCTTCTGGCGCGGGGCGCTTGATGTAATGGGGATTGACCTGACCACCCCGCAGGCACAGCTGGACCTTATTCCCAAGAAGGGGCCTGTGATCCTCGTGGCGAACCATCCGCACGGGATGGTCGACGGCATGATCCTCGCCGATCTACTGGGCCGGGTCCGCACCGACTACCGTATCCTCACACGCGCCTTTCTGACCGATATCGACCAAGACGCCGGCAACTTTCTGATCCCTGTGCCCTTCCCGCACGAGGAAAACGCGCAGGCAAAGATGGTCGATATGCGCAAGCAAGCGATGGATCATCTCAAAAATGACGGCTTGGTGGCGCTTTTCCCATCAGGCGTCGTGGCCGCCTCCGACAGCATGTTCGGCCCGGTGGTCGAGGCGGATTGGAACCTGTTCACAGCCAAGCTGATCCGGACATCCGGCGCGCAGGTCGTGCCTTGCTTCTTTCCGGGGGCCAATTCGCGCTGGTACCAAATCGCCAACCAGCTCTCGCCTACATTACGGCAAAGCCTGCTGATCCACGAGATTGTCAATTCCTGCGGGCGACCGCAAAAACCGGTGATCGGCGCCCCCTTTGATCAGGACGAAATCAAAAAGCGCCTATCTGACCCGCGGGCCTTTATGGTCTGGCTGCGCGAACAGACGCTCGCACTGGGGCAGCGGTCAGATTGAGGCCTCTCGGGGCGCGAACAGCCCGATCCGGCTCAGGCTTTGCAGACCCCCAATTGGTATCTCTACATATCCTGCCATCGGATCCATCATCAGTACATCAATTGCTCCGGCGCGAATTTTGACACCATATATTATGCGAGCATGCATGATGGCGCCGCTTGAATTATCGACGATCAGGATCGGCTTACGGCCCCGCAAAGCACGCAGTAGCCCCTCAGCACGGATCGTTGTCCCGACAAAGATCGGAACAAAGTTGAAATCAGTCGCCACCACGCCCGTTAATCCGCCAACCGTGATATCACCATGCGCACCGATATGAGCGGCATATGTTGTCGCCAGCTGCGCCATCGTGCGTCGGGGTCGCCCCATCCATGACACACCAAGAACAGCCTCAAGGCAGGCGGCCCAGCATCGGTGCGGATTACCCTGCGCGACGAACGGCGGCCGCACCAGCTCAACCCTGTAGCTGCCGGTGAATAGGACCGATTGCGTCACCGGTCCCAGCTTTCCATCCGGCTCCAGATTGAACATGTCTTGAAATTCACGCACAGCCCGCTCGGTATTTTCACCAAATGCGCCATCTGGCGTTAGCTGTGGCGATGCGCCCATATCATTGAGCGCGCTCTGTGCACGCACAACATCCGGCCCACGGGCACCACGGATCATCATGCGATGGGTCTGCCACCATAAATTCGACATCTCAAAATCCCCACATATTATATAAATATAGGGAAATTTAACACGTGACGGAAAATTGACAGAGTCAGGTTGTCATGACCCGAAGGACAGTCTCAGCCCACATCATCGTGTGACACAACATTGAAACCTTCCTCTGGCGCGGGCGGAATGAAGTGTTTTGAAAACCGGTGAAACTGGGCCTCTGTAGCAGCAAAAGGGTGGTCACCCTGCGCATTGCGCGCATGCATCCGGGCCAGACACACCGCGTCTGGCGGGGCCAGCAGATGAAGCTGATGTGACGCGCCGGTCCGATCAATGATACCGCGCATCCACGCGCGGCTTTCAATCGTATTGCCCTGAAAGTCCAACACGACAGAGACCCCGGCACCCAGCAACTCGGCCACATGATCACCGACCGCGCTGCGCAGCTTAAAAGCACAGCGCAGGTAATCCGGCCCGGTCTTCAGCTCTTCCGCAAAAAGCGCCTGTAACCACGCATCTTCCGCAATCAAAACGCTTAGCGGCGCTTGCGCGAGTTTGGCCGCCAGCGTCGACTTCCCGGCGGCGATTTTGCCGCAGAACAGATGCAAGGTGGGCGCTGGCATAGACCGGGCGTCTTACCGGGTCGGTACCGGCTCATCGCCGCGATAATCATAAAACCCACGCTTGGTTTTGCGGCCCAGCCAACCGGCCTCGACATATTTGGTCAGCAGCGGGCAGGGGCGGTACTTGGTGTCCGCCAGCCCGTCATGCAGCACGTTCATAATCGCCAGACAGGTGTCCAACCCAATGAAATCAGCCAATTCCAGCGGGCCCATGGGATGGTTCGCACCCAGCTTCAACGAGGTGTCGATCGACTTCACCGACCCCACGCCTTCATACAGGGTATAGATCGCTTCATTGATCATCGGCATCAGGATGCGGTTCACAATAAAGGCCGGGAAATCCTCTGCCGTGGCGGCGGTTTTGCCCAGACGATCGACGACATCATGGCAGGCCTTGAACGTCGGCTCGTCGGTGGCAATACCGCGGATCAACTCGACCAGCTGCATGACCGGAACGGGGTTCATGAAATGGAACCCCATGAACTTTTCCGGGCGATCCGTCCGGGACGCCAGACGGGTGATCGAAATCGACGATGTGTTTGAAGTCAGGATCGTGTCCGGTTTCAGATGTGGAACCAGATCCTCAAAAATGGCAGTCTTGATCGTCTCGCGCTCGGTCGCGGCTTCGATGATCAGGTCGGTCTGGCCCAGATCTTTTAGGGCTGCGGTGGTCCCGATCCGGGCCATGGCCCCGGCTTTGGTCTCTTCGGTGATCACCTCTTTGGCGACCTGACGGTCAAGGTTGCGGCCGATCAGGCTGACAGCGGCCTGTAGCGCATCCTCACTGACATCGGTCATCAGCACTTCGTAACCGGCCAGTGCGAAAACATGCGCAATCCCGTTGCCCATCTGACCGGCGCCAACGACGCCTACCCGTTCGATTTTCATGCTCATCCCCTGACTTGTTCTTGCGCACAATAGGCTGGCGCATGGGCCCGCATCAAGGCGCGGCACCCGTGAAATATCGATTCAAATTTTGTGATTAGCGAATTGGCAAAGCATTTCAGCGAATCTTATGCGGCTGATACGCATATCAATGGTGGGAATGATGAAATATGAAACAATAACCCATGGGGAGCTCTCATATTCGCCCTGCCGCTATGGCAGTTCGCGCATTTTGTTCCGGGGGCCGCGGCGCAGGCTGGACCGGCCCTATATCGCTTGTATCGGCGGCACTGAAACCTATGGTAAATTCATCCAGAAACCCTTTCCCGATCTTGTGGAAAAGGTCATGCGACAGCCCTGCCTGAACCTTGGCTGCGTGAATGGCGGGATTGATGCCTTCGTCAATGACACGACAATCATGGATATCTGCAACAACGCCGACATGACGGTGGTGCAGGTGATGGGGGCGAACTACCTGTCGAACCGGTTTTATTCGGTGCATCCACGGCGCAATGACCGTTTTCTCAAGGCGTCCACCGTGATGCAGGCGATCTATTACGACGTGGATTTTTCAGAGTTTTCCTTCACCCGTCACATGCTTGGTGCACTGCATGAAAAATCGACTGAACGGTTCGATACTGTGGTAAACGAACTGCAAGAGGCGTGGGTCGCGCGGATGCGGACAATGCTCAATCTCATCGGACCGCGCAGTATTCTGCTGTGGTTTTCGGATGAAAAGCTGGACGATACGCCATGGGCCGAACGCCCCAATCAACTGCAATCCGATCCGCTGTTCATCACGCGTAGCATGGTGGAAAAACTGCGCCCGCTGGTGCGGGATATCGTCGTGGTCAACCCCTCTGCAAAGGCGCTCGCTGGCGGAACAGACGGGATGTATTTCTCTGAAAACCAAAGCGGGATCGCCTCTGAAATGCTGGGCGTCGCCTGCCACGCAGAAGCAAGCGCAGCACTGGTCCCCGCCCTGCGCGAACAGATCTACGCCCCGTAACCACAAGCTGTCCGCTCGATGATGACCGTCTCAAACGATGTCCGCCAGCGCTGTGCCCATCGTGGCACAGCGGATTGTCGTTTATCTCAGGGCTCAGCGTGGCTTAGTTTCATAGGTTGCCCGTTCCTCGTCCATCGCCAATTGCCATTGCGCACGCAAGGCCCCAGCGTTTTCGGGGATGCGCTGCTCTAAAATTTCCGCAGAAATCATGCGCTCTGTCCGGAAATAACGAAACTCGGCACGATGCTCGCACCATGCCGCAAGAATACGACCAGCATCCCGGTAGCCCAGCAAGATCGCCAAATGACACGCTGCGTGATCTCACCAGAAGCGCTTTCATACTCCAGCGCCAGTTTCCGGTGCGTCCGGATCGCATGGCGGAGCAAGGATGAATTGACGCTTTCCACAGCAGGCGCAACAGGTGCCACGCTTGTCGCAGGGGCCAACACATGACCGCGCAATCGGTCTGGTACGACCGTTTTGATCTTCGCAAGCAGGTGCAAAGCCGCGTTGGCCAAATCTGGCTCGCCTCTGCTTGCGACCCAATGCGCGCCCAACACCGCCGCGTCGATCTCATCTGAGGTTAACATCAACGGGGGCATGTCAAAGCCCTTTTCCAAGACATATCCAACACCGGCCTCACCGCGCACCGGAACACCCTGTGCCATTAATGCGGCAACATCGCGATATACGGAACGCTGCGAAGACCCCAATTCAGTCGCAAGCTGCTGTGCCGAAATGGGCCCACGGGCAAGCCGCAGTAGCTGAATGATCTCAAATAGGCGTTCGGCTTTCCGCAAATCGGGCTCCTCGTGTTCGATGCTGCCATAATGCTGTCAGCATGCCATATTTATGTGCCCCCACATCCGTGCGAGCAAGGCCGAGAACACAATGATGAGGAAGACCATGATAAAGGGAAGCTGCTGCTGCGGGGCCGTTCGGTTCGGCGTGATCAATGCGCCGTCGTTCGTCGGCACATGTCACTGCTCGCGGTGCCGCAAAGTCGGCGCTAGCACGATTGCATTTGTGAAAAAAGACGATCTCAGATGGATTGCAGGGCGGGAGTATGTCCAGATTTTCGCGCCCTCCGCCCCGTATTTTTACGCCCGCTGTTTCTGCAAAATCTGCGGCACCTCGCTGGGTGAAATACTATCGAGCGAGGATAGCTTTCCAATTGCAGCGAACGCCTTTGACGACGATCTTGGCCTGAAAAACCAATCGCATGAGTTTGTTGGGGAAAAACCTTCTTGGTATCGCATTGGCGATGATGCACCGCAGCATGACAGGCACCCGCAAGGTGCGTGATCTTTTGGGCGCTAAAACAGCGGCGACGATAGCCGGCCGGGCCCTCTAAACGATTGCGCCCTCGCAGATTTCTGCAAGGGCGCAATCATTTCAATGTTCTCGAAACTGTCGCGGTCGCCCGCGTTTACAGCTTCTCAGTCAGCTCAGGCACAGCGGTGAACAGGTCGGCAACCAGCCCGAAATCAGCAACCTGAAAAATCGGCGCGTCTTCGTCCTTGTTGATCGCAACGATCACCTTGCTGTCCTTCATCCCGGCCAAGTGCTGGATCGCGCCAGAGATGCCGACAGCCACATAAAGATCAGGCGCCACCACCTTGCCAGTCTGCCCAACCTGCCAGTCATTCGGGGCATAGCCCGAATCGACCGCCGCGCGGGACGCACCCACAGCCGCGTTCAGCTTGTCCGCCAGCTTTTCAATCAGGGCAAAGTCATCTTCCGACCCCACACCGCGCCCGCCGGACACAACCACGCCCGCCGAGGTCAGCTCTGGCCGGTCGCTCGCCGCGACCTTATCCTCGACCCATTCCGACAGGCCGGGATCGCCAGCCGTGCCTATGGTTTCGACCGCAGCAGAACCACCAGCGCCAGCCGCGTCAAAGCCTGCCGTCCGGATCGTCATGACCTTCTTGGCATCAGCGGATTTGACCGTCTGGATCGCATTGCCGGCATAGATCGGGCGCTCGAACGTTTCGGCATCCACGATGCCCGTCACTTCCGAAATCACCATCACATCCAGCAGGGCTGCCACGCGGGGCATCACGTTCTTGGCGTCGGTCGTGCCCGGGGCGGCGATGTGATCATAATCGCCCGCCAGCGACACGATCAGATCAGCCGTGGGTTCCGCAAGGCGGTGACCCAATGCGGCATCTTCGGCACACAGGACCTTGGCCACGCCATCAATCTTTGCAGCCTCTTCCGCCGCCGCAGTTGCGGACGCCCCGGCGCAAAGCACCGTCACATCGCCCAGCGTCTTGACCGCCGCAACAGCCTTGGCCGTCGCATCCAGCGCCAGCGCGCCATCGGTGACTTCACCAATCAACAAAACAGCCATCAGACAGCCCCCACTTCTTTGAGTTTCGCCACAAGCTCATCGACAGAGCCGACCATGATCCCGGCTTTGCGCGCCTCTGGCTCGGCGGTGCTGACCACGCTTAGGCGCGGGGTCACGTCCACGCCGTAATCGGCAGGTGTTTTTTCATCCAAAGGCTTTTTCTTGGCCTTCATGATGTTGGGCAGGGATGCATAGCGCGGCTCGTTCAGGCGCAAATCAACGGTCACGATGGTTGGCATCTTGACCTTGATCGTCTGCAGCCCGCCATCAACCTCGCGGGTGATGGTCGCATGATCGCCATCGACATTCACCTCGGATGCAAATGTGGCCTGGCTCCAGCCCAGCAGGGCAGACAGCATCTGGCCCGTGGCGTTCATATCGTTGTCGATGGCCTGTTTGCCGCAGATCACCATGCCGGGGTCTTCTTCCTTGACAATGGCCGCCAGAATTTTGGCCACGGACAACGGCTCGATATCCTGATGCACATCATCGGAGGCGACGACCAGAATGGCGCGATCTGCACCCATGGCCAGCGCCGTGCGCAGCGTTTCCTGTGCCTGTTTCACACCGATTGAGACAGCAACGACCTCTTCGACCTTGCCAGCCTCACGCAGACGGATCGCCTCTTCGACGGCAATCTCGTCAAACGGGTTCATCGACATCTTTACATTTGCGAGATCGACACCCGTACCATCCGCTTTCACACGAACTTTCACGTTGTAGTCGATCACGCGTTTGACCGGCACAAGGACCTTCATTGGCGTTTCTCTCCCATAAGAATCTGAAATATTTTGTTCTCAGGCCGTTGTTATCGTGCGTCGCCTGTCGAAAACAGTGCTAAATCGACACGCTAAGGGCCACCGACGCCACGTTTTTGAGATGCGCGTCACTGATGACGCGCATGTCGGGGATTGCAGATACGTTATGTTATAGCATAACTTATTTCTGCTCAGCGCATGGCATGAACCAAAGGGCGAGGAACACGATGGCCGGCAATCGCGGAAAAACCAGTTTGAGATGTCGCAACCGGGCGCGCAATCCCATGCAGGAATTCGACCGGCTACCGCCGCAACTGCGCGCATGGGTAGCAACCGCCAGCCTGCCCTGGACGGCGCGATCGGTGCGGCAGGCTTATGAAAAGGCGCTTGCCCAGACAGGCGATGCGGCACTTGCCTTGCAGGCATTAGACAAGATGCAAAACAGGTTGATCGCCAAAGACGCCCCGAAAATCTGGGGCGCCGCCGTACCGCAAATCGCGCAGCGCCAGCGGCCGTAAAAATCTTCGAAGATTTTTAATCAGAATATTTGAATATTCTGGGTCTCCCCACGCCAGCGGATCACGCAGGCCGCGCCCGCGTCAGCGGTTCGCGCCCGGCACCCACAAGACGTCATCCTTGCCATTATCATTGGCAATGCGCGACGCCTGAAAAAACCAGTCAGACAAGCGGTTCAGGTATTTCACGGCCGCCGCATTCACCTGTTCCGTCGCGGCCAGTTCCACCGTCAGCCGCTCTGCCCGGCGCGATACGGTCCGGCAAAGATGCAGATGCGCGGACAATGCCGACCCGCCGGGCAAGACAAAACTGCGCAATGGTTCCACGTTTTTGGTTATAGCGTCGATTTCGGCTTCTAGCCGATCTACCTGCCCATGCGACATGCGCAGCGGCGGATATTCAGCCTCGGCATCCTTGTCCATATCCGGGCGGCACAGATCAGCGCCCAGATCAAACAGGTCATTTTGGATCATTGCCAATTGCGCGTCGATATCGCCGCTTGCATGCAGCCGGGCCAGACCGACGGTCGCGTTGGTTTCATCCACCGTACCATAGGCATTCACGCGCAATGCATGCTTGGCGACGCGGCTGCCATTGCCCAGCGCCGTCTCGCCTGAATCGCCGGTTTTGGTGTAGATCTTGTTCAGAACGACCATGCTTAATTTCCCCCGCGCAGATAGACAAACAGGAGGATCAGCAGCACCGCAACGAACTGCGCCCCGATCCGCCAGCGCATGATTTTATTCGCGTTCTTGCGATTGAACTCACCGCCCTTGCCAAAGCTGCCAACCCCCAAAAGCAGGATGCCCAGCACGATCAAAACGGCAACAACAACAAGCCAAAATAGCGGATCTCCGGCCATGATCTGGTCCTCTCAATTCTGTTCCCCGCGATGTAGCAGCTACCGGGGCAAAGAAAACCCTCAGGCGCGCAGAATCAGCGCATCCAGCCAGCGGGTGGGCAGGATACGGCGTAGAAAACCCATTAAATAAGTGGGGGTCGTGACATAATAGCGCGGCTTGGGCCGGGCCGACGTCAGCGCATGCAGCAGTTTCTTTGATACGGCGGCAGGGGGCAGTTCAAACCGGTCAGGGCCGCTCTCTTCATACAGCCGCGACAGCACATCGCGATATTCATCGGCGCGGGCGGAGTTTTCCCAGTCAACCCATTTTTCGAAATGCGGGATCGAGTTGACGCGGATATTTGAAGTAACGGGCCCCGGTTCGATCAACACTACTTTGATCGGGGTATTCGCCATCTCGATGCGTAACACATCGGTCAGCCCTTCCAGCGCGAATTTACTGGCAACATAGGCACCCCGCCATTTCATCGGGACCAACCCCAAGACCGAAGAACAATTCACGATCCGCCCATGCCCCTGCGCGCGCATCACCGGGATCGCCAGCCGGGTCAGCTCGTGCAGGCCAAACACATTGGTTTCAAAGATGGCACGCAAGGCAGCAACGGGCAGATCCTCCACCGCGCCGGGGCAGGCAAATGCGCCGTTATTATACAGCGCATCCAGCGTGCCATCCGTGGCTTCTAAAACTT
Organism: Loktanella agnita; assembly: GCF_046640325.1. Taxonomy (NCBI): domain Bacteria; kingdom Pseudomonadati; phylum Pseudomonadota; class Alphaproteobacteria; order Rhodobacterales; family Roseobacteraceae; genus Loktanella; species Loktanella agnita. Next base: position 199,371 of record NZ_JBJMBF010000008.1, read on the forward strand.
CGGCCAATCCGTTCACGATGCTATTGGCATCGGCATAATCAATCAGCGGGCTTTCAAACCCTTCGGCCTTCAGGCGCTCGCAATCGTCAGGTTTGCGGCAGCTTGCAAAAACGCGCCAACCCGCATCGCGCAGATCGTGTGCGGTGCCATAGCCGATGCCGGACGAACAGCCTGTGATAAGAATTGTCTTCTGCGTCATCCGTCACTTGTGCCCGGATGACGCTGCACTGACAAGCGATGCTTATTTCTCTGCGAGAAGCCGCTCAGCCATCCAGCCAACCCGGCCGGTTTCAGCAAGACGCACCCGCGCCCAGCCACGTCTGTTGACTTCGATCACCTCTGCCGCGGTGCCATTGGGCAGTGTATCCAGAACGGCATAGGTTGTACTTGGGCCATCACGCATGTTCACCCAGTCAGCGGCAACCAGACGCATATCAATCGGGTCGGCAGCAACCTCGGCCACGGGTTCGGTCAGGGTAGGTTCAGCGGTGGCGATGGTTCCGGCAGTCAGCGTTTCGGGCACTTCCGCCGAATTCTCGGCACCGGCTGAAATCGCGGCGTTGATCAACGTTGCGTCTGCCTCATCCGCGCTTGATGCGGTCAGGATTTCTTCCTGAGGGGCGGCGGTCTCGGTGATGACGATCAGGGGTGCTGCCGGGACTTCGGGTTCAACCTCTGCCACCATTTCGGGCCGGGCAGGGGGCTGGAAATCAGCGCCGCCGGACATCTCGTAGAAGGCCCAGAAAAGAAAAAGACAGCTTACATACATATATTTTGGCATCGGCCACATCCCCAAACCGATCGTTACCAATCGATTTTATCATAGTTCCGTTTATGTACCTACAACCGCCGAACGCGCGTTTGGTTCCAATCTGGCTTTACGGCTGTTCGGGACACGGCTAAACCAAATCCATGAGTGATAAGAGCAGTGAGCCGGAAACCGGCCTGAACGAAGTAACCGAACCCCTGCGCCAGGCCATCGGCAACAGGTATCTGACCTATGCCCTGTCCACGATCATGAACCGGGCGCTGCCCGATGCGCGTGATGGTTTGAAACCGGTGCACCGGCGGATTCTCTATGCGATGTCGCGGCTGCGGCTGTCGCCCACGGGTGGTTTCCTGAAATCGGCCAAGATCAGCGGCGACACGATGGGTGATTTCCACCCACATGGCGACGCCGCGATCTATGACGCGATGGCGCGGCTCGCGCAGGATTTCAACGTGCGCTACCCGCTGGTCGACGGGCAGGGGAACTTTGGCAACATCGACGGCGATAACCCCGCCGCCAGCCGGTATACAGAGGCGCGGATGACCGCCGCCGCCGAGGCCCTGCTGGAAGGGCTGTCCGAAGACTCCGTCGATTTCCGCGACAATTACGACGGGCGGCTGACCGAACCTTCTGTGCTGCCTGCCACCTTCCCGAACCTGCTGGCCAATGGCTCCACTGGCATCGCCGTGGGTATGGCCACCAACATCCCGCCGCATAACCTGCACGAATTGATCGACGCCTGCCTGCATCTGATCAAAACGCCCGACGCACGCGACGATACGCTGCTCAACTACATCCCCGGCCCCGATTTCCCCACGGGCGGGACCATCGTTGAACCGCAGGAAAATATCGCCGAAGCCTACCGCACCGGGCGCGGCGCCTTCCGCCTGCGCGCCAAATGGGAGGTAGAGGATATGGGCCGTGGCACATGGCAGGTCGTGGTCACCGAAATCCCTTACCAGGTGCAAAAATCCAAGCTGATCGAAAAACTGGCAGAGGTGATCCAGACCAAAAAGGTCCCGCTGCTGGCCGATGTGCGCGACGAAAGCGCCGAGGATGTGCGCGTCGTGCTCGAACCGAGGGCCAAAACGGTGGACCCCGAAGTGATGATGAGCATGCTGTTCCGCAACTCCGATCTGGAAACGCGGTTCAGCCTGAATATGAACGTGCTGATTGACGGGCTGACCCCCAAGGTCTGCAGCCTCAAGGAAGTGCTGCGCGCCTTCCTCGACCACCGGCGCGACGTGCTGATCCGGCGCAGCCACTACCGGCTGGAAAAGATCGACCACCGGCTCGAAGTGCTCGAAGGGTTCATCATCGCCTTCCTTAACCTCGACCGGGTGATCGACATCATCCGCTATGATGACGACCCAAAACAGGCCTTGATGGCCGAGGATTGGGCCAACCCCCATGCCCGCGCGACCTCGGAAAAAGATTACGTCTCGCCCAGCGGTGATAACCCTGAAGTCACCCTGACAGAAGTACAGGCCGAAGCGATCCTGAACATGCGGCTGCGCAGCCTGCGGCGGCTGGAAGAGATCGAACTGATCAAGGAACGCGACGCGCTGCGCGAAGAACGCGCCGGGATCGAAGCGCTGCTGGCCAGCGATGATCTGCAATGGGGCAAGATTGCCGAGCAACTCAAAGAAACCCGCAAGATCTTTGGCAAATCCAGCCCCGGCGGCGAACGGCGCACGCAATTCGCCGAAGCGGCAGAGGTAGTTGAGGTCCCGCTCGAAGCGATGATCGAACGCGAACCGATCACCGTTGTCTGCTCGCAGATGGGCTGGATTCGGGCGATGACCGGCCATATCGACCTGAACCGCGAGCTGAAATTCAAAGATGGCGACAGCCCGCGCTTCATCTTTCACGCGGAAACCACCGACAAGCTTTTGGTCTTTGGGGCCAACGGGCGGTTCTACACGGTGGGCGCGGCCAACCTGCCCGGCGGGCGCGGCATGGGCGAACCCCTGCGGCTGATGATCGACCTGCCAAATGATGTGGAAATCCTTGATATCCTGATCCACAAACCGGGCGCAAAACTGATCGTGGCCTCGGCCGAAGGCAACGGCTTTGTCGTGCCGGAAACCGAAGTTCTGGCCCAGACCCGGACCGGTAAACAGGTGCTCAACGTCAAAGACACGATTGCCAAAATTTGCCACCGGGTGGTGGGGGATCATATCGCCGTTGTGTCCGAAAACGCCAAATTCCTCGTCTTCCCGGTTGATGAACTGCCGGAAATGAATCGGGGCAAAGGCGTGCGCATTCAGAAATACAAGAAAGCCACCGGGCGGCAGGGGATGCTGGAACTCGACGGCGGCTTGGCCGATTTGACGACTTTCAAGTGGGAGGACGGGCTGTCATGGCAAATGGGCGGCGGTAAAACCCGAACCGAACCGGATATGACCGAATGGAAAGCCGCTCGCGCTGGCGTTGGGAAACGGGCACCTTACGGCTTCCCGAAAAACAACAAATTCAGCTAGGACCGGACCAGTAGGGTGGGTTGAAACCCACCTTACGGTTCACATCGCGTGGTACAATGATGCCAATATTGGGTCTGCGCAGCAGCCGTACTATCGGGGAATTTGCGGTGCAATAGCGCAAATGCCGCCTGCGCCATGGGAACGCCGCCGATCTGCCCGACGTCATGATGACGGGCGATCAGCACCACCTGCCGCAGCCCATCTGCCATTGTCTCGCGGGGTTCAAACCGGCGCAGCAGGGCAGTATCACGGCTTGCCTGCGCCCAGCGGATCAGGGACTCGCTGATTTGGCGGGTGAACCCGGTTTGTGATCCAAGAAACGGGATTTCATCCAACGCACGCAACGATAGAATCCCATCAGCGGGCAGCGTGACTCGCCCGGTCCAGACCGGACGTAAACGTCGCTGGTCGCGTCTATCTGTCACACGGCTATGGGCGCGGGTCATGAAAGGAACCGAATATCCTTTCGTTGTGAAATAGCTGCTCCAGCGGTTCGGAAGCTGCATCCAGACCTCCAGATCGCGGCGCAGAAAAGCGCCGCTGCGCAGGGACTGCATCATATCCATGCTATAGCCTGCTTGCGCACTTAGCCAAATGCCATAGTCACCACTGCGCGTCATCTGTCCGTCAACGTGATACAGTGTGACCGATGCCTCTGGCAGTTCCGACGCAATCAGCGCCATCCGCACATCACGCGGCCAGCGGCGTGTGGTGATTGCGGCGATCTGCGGGGCGTGGTCGGGAAACATGTCTTGCAGTTGCGGCAGCAGGCCTTCAGCTTCTGACCAGCGTTGCAAAGCGATTAGCCTACAAAAGGCGACAATATGAATGCGGGCGCGTAAATCGGGACGTATCCCCGGTGCATTGGCAAATTCTAGCAGGTCCGCCACCGACAACACATTCAATGCGCGCAGGCTCTTGGGGTCATAGCGCGCCCCGGCATGGATTGCGGCCAATGCGTCTAACAATCTTGCCGCGTAGGTGCGGGCGACATTGAACCACGCGGCAAGGTCGGGATCGTCGGGCAGGAGATTTGCCAATTCTGCCAACGGCCCACCGCTCGCCATCGCGACCCGCGTCTTGTGCATAAACGAGTCGCGATACAGAGCCGGCGGCAGCAATGCCTGATCACGATCCTGTAACGCCGCGCCTTGCCGCAATATTTCAAACCGCAGGACCGCCCATTCGGCGTAACCCGCTGGTGAAGCGCCGCAGGTCACAACCTCAGTCGTCAGCTCTTCGGGAATTTCGGTCCCATCTTCTGCCAACATCGCCGTGGCGACCCGCCAGGCGGGGGTGTCAGGGCGGTTGCGGCTATGGCGCGCCATATCGCCAATCATCGGGTCCACGACAGTATTGCGCCCCTGAATGGTCCAGCCATAGGCCCAAGGCGTATCGCTCGCGGCTAGGACCATTTGCAGCCAATCGACGAAATCATTCTCCTGCGCCATCGCGCGTGTACGTTTTTCACCTTCACTCAGACGATGGTCGATCCCTTCTGCAATCCACCAGCCAGCTGATGGGCCCAGCGTTGTGGCCAAGTCAGCCGCGACTGCAATCTTATGACGGCGCTCGATTGTTGGCACATCGCCCTGCGCGTTCTGAATGATGGGCAAACCTGCGGACAGCACGTCATGGGCATCCCATTCGTTGCGGCCAAAGATGTATTTGGGCAGCTCCGGTTTGGGGCCATAATTCCCTTCCACATCGCGAAACCGCAAATCTGGCACGCCCTCCCACAACCGATAAAGATCAATCGTCGCGGCAACACTGTCGAGGGTGCGCCTATGCTCTCCGCCCGAATAAAGCGTGCCATAGTCCCCATAGGTACTATCCAGCATCTCAGACGCAGTGGCATAACGACCGCCGCACGGCTGGGCAGAGGCCATCTGCGGCAGGGTCAGGGCGGTAAAAAGTAAGGCGCCCAAAAGCGGGCGGTTTGCATGTTTCAAGAATGGCTCCTGCCTTTGACATTGCGTCGCGTGGGAAATTCTTAACAGGTTTTAACACTCTCCACCGCACGCATGTTTAACCCCACCTGTGGGGCGCTGGAGTCCGACCTAAGTCCGATAGATGTCCGACGCGTTTTCGGCCTACCATTGCCCTGCAAGCAAAGGCGTTAACCCCTGATTCGACAGCAGCGGTTCCGACCACCGCGCGGTAGGGGGCACGCAACACCGTTTCGCGCAAATTGCCGCATCGCCGCATCTGTCACAAAGCTGCAAAGAACCCACCCTAGGGTCCGCGCGAAACACGCCAGCAAGGAGCCAGTGGGATGAATGATAACGATACATATGATCTGTCTTGGGACGAATGGGACGAACTGCAGCGCCCGGCACCCGCTCGCATAGATTTCGACGATGTGGTCGATAGCGCCATATCCCGCCGTGGCTTTCTTGGCAGTGTCGTCGCCTTTGGATCAGGCGCTGCCGTGATGGGCGCAGGCCTGATGTCCAGCACCTCAGCCGAGGCGCAGACGGCCAGCCGCATCGGCTTTACCCCGATTGCTGCCCAGACAGATTCCACCATCCATGTGCCCGAAGGCTATAGCTGGCAACCTGTTGCAAAATGGGGGGAAAAGCTGTTTTCCGATGCGGGTGAACTGAGCCAGCAGACCGGCATCAGCGTCGACAGTTCTGACCGCGTCTTTGGCGAAAACACCGACGGGATGGAAGCCTTTGTCGTTGATGGCCGTCAGGTGATCGCGGTGAACCATGAATACGTCAACACACGCGCTAACTTGCCTCAGTCGGGTGGTGAGGTCACCAGCGCCGACGCCGTCACCACACTGCAAAACATGCAAGGTGTGACCGTGATGGAAGTGGCCGAAGGCCCCGATGGCTGGAATATAGTGGTCGATAGCGATCTGAACCGGCGCATCACGCAGAACACCCCAATGACCCTGACCGGCCCCGCCGCCGGGCATCCGCTGCTACAGACATCCGCTGACCCCGCAGGCACCACTGTGCTGGGCACGATGAACAATTGCGGCGCAGGCAAAACCCCTTGGGGCACCTATCTGACCTGTGAAGAAAACTTCAACGGCTACTTCGGCTCGACCGATGAGAATTTCGAGCGGCCGGAAGGTTACGCCCGCTACGGTATCGGTCTGGAAGGTCGCTACGCTTACGAAAAATTCGATGCGCGTTTTGACATTTCGAAAAACCCCAATGAACCGCATCGCTGTGGTTATATTGTAGAAATCGACCCGAGCGATCCGACGTCAACACCGATCAAGCACACCGCGCTGGGCCGGTTCAAACATGAAAACGCCGCCGCCGTTCTGGCCCCCGATGGCCGTGTCGTCGTCTATATGGGCGATGATGAACGGGGCGAATTCTTGTATAAATATGTCTCTCATGGCGTTTACACCCCCGGTGGTCCGACCTCCGCACTGTTGGATGATGGGCAGCTCTATGTTGCCAAATTCGACACTGATCAAACCGGTGAATGGGTCGCGTTGACGCCAGAAGCCACAGGCATGGAGGCCGCGGAAATCGCGATCTTCACACGAACAGCGGCCTCTGCCGTAGGGGCAACAACGATGGACCGCCCGGAATGGGTCGCCGTGAACCCCATCGCCGTCGAAGCCTATTGCGCGCTGACCAATAACTCGCGCCGTGGGCCAGAATTTACCAATGCCGGTGGCGATCCCGCCAGTGCCGTGCCGAATTCCCCCAACCCGCGCGACGCCAATAATTACGGCCAGATCGTGCGTTGGTGGCCGGCAGAGGACGACCATGCGAGCACCAATTTCACATGGGATCTCTATGTGATGGCAGGAAACCCAACCGTGCATGACGATCTGAACAAAGGGTCCGCCAATGTGAACGCAGGCAACCTGTTCAATTCACCCGATGGGATGATGTTCGACAGCACCGGGTTGCTCTGGATTCAAACAGACGGCGACGACAGTAACGAAGACGGTTTTGCCGGAATGGGCAACAACCAGATGTTGGCCGGTAATCCGGTGACAGGCCAGATCGAACGCTTCCTGACAGGTCCAAAAGGGTCCGAGGTGACCGGCCTGACATGGTCCGCCGACAAGCGCACCATGTTCGTTGGCATCCAGCATCCGGCGGCACCTTTCCCGGATGGAGAAGGGATGCTGCCACGGTCTTCGATCATCGCAGTCAAGCGGGACGACAACCAACCGGTTGGCTAACCTATTGATCGGGCAGGCTGTTCAGGCCTGCCCGGCCCCATGTATTTGCCCACGGCGGCCGGAAAACGTCATGCCGCGCTACCGGTGCTGGTCCACCAGAATCGGATTTCCGTCCGGATCCATAATGACAAAACTGGCTGGTCCGGTGGTGCCTTCGTCTGCTTCGCTGACAAAGGCCACGCCCTGCGTCTTTAATTGCTTCTGGATAGCGCGCACATCGTCGAACGCATCGAGATCTTTCGCCTCCTGATCCCAGCCCGGATTGAAGGTCAGCGTGTTGCGCTCAAGAAAACCACCGAAAAGACCAATCACAGTGGTCCCATTGCGCAGCATCAGCCAGCCTTGGGCCACGTCGCCGCCGAACGGGGTAAAGCCGAGCTTTTCGTAGAACGCCTTGGATGCAGTCACGTCTTTGACGTTCAGGCTGATCGAAAATGCACCGAGTTCCATGACCGGATACCTCCTTTTCCTGCGCCGGGACGCACATATGCGTCACAGCATGCCGTATGCTACTTGATTTCCGGCGCGTTTCCCAATACATCGCCCGCGATGTTGGACCGGGCCGCTATGGCCCCTCAAAAATTAAGGGCCCGCTGAAAATGGCTAAGGCAAAGTTTGAACGTAACAAGCCGCACGTAAACATTGGTACGATTGGTCACGTTGACCACGGGAA
>NZ_JBJMBF010000009.1:0-175416 GCF_046640325.1 Loktanella agnita
GCCCAGCTCAATCCCGCGCTGACCTTGCTGGAAGATGGCGACGTGATCCAGCCCATCGCGCCGACCATCGGACAACAAGGCGGACGACCCTCGCGCATGTTCGCCGTCAACCCCGCGATCCACCAGACAGCAGGTCGCTAGACCTGCACCGGACCCCGGCGACAAAACCGACAAAACTGACATTACTCCCCCAAACCGGGGTTTTGTCAGTATTGTCGGTTTTGTCATGAGGTGAATCAGCGCGCGCCCGACCAAGCCGCGACGCCCCCGCTAGACCCGGGAACCTACCAAAAGCACAGATTCCATAACGGGGAGCAAAAGGGGGAACAGAAATCGCGCTAACGCGGATTTGTGTTTAAAAACAATGCTTTATGTGGGGTATCTGGCGGACAGACAGGGATTCGAACCCTGGAGACGGTCTCCCGCCTACACACTTTCCAGGCGTGCGCCTTCGACCACTCGGCCACCTGTCCGTGGAGCGCGGTTTAGCCGCATCCGCCCCCCTTTTGCAAGACCCCATCCAGATGTTTGTGACACCTGTTTGCCCTGCCCTGCGCCCTGCCCTATATCTGAACCTACAAAACCGAGGGCCCGGCGCGCCATGTTGTATGAACCATCACCCGCCACTGCCGCCGACAAGCGCAGTGACACAAATCGTTTGCAGACCGGGGCCCTTGTCATCATCGCCTTTGCGGTGGTGCTTTTCCTGCTTGTGCAAGCCCGGTTCATCCTGATTTCGCTGGCGACGGCCATCATCCTTTTCAGCCTGACGAGCGATGTGATCAGCTTCATCGCGCGGCAGCGGGTCGGGCCGTTTCGCATTCCGAATGCGCTGGCCAGCGTCGCGGCGATGCTGTTGATCGCGCTGGCATTGATTACGCTGACCTCGATCCTGTTGGCGCAGGTGAACACGGTGCTGGTCACCACGTTGTCCTATACTGAACGCGCCCCCTCTGCAGTGGCGTCACTTTTCAGTTTTCTGGGCGAGGATAGCCAAAGAGCGATCCTGAACGCGCTGCAATCTATCGAAGTCTCGGGCTATCTGCGCAGCGCCGCGAGCCAGGCCAGCGGCCTGACCCAAGCCACTGTGCTGGTGATTCTATTCGTCGGTTTTCTCTTTGCAGAGCGCATCTGGTTTCAAACCAAGCTGAACAATTTCTTTGGTGATGCGGATCAGGCGGAACGGGTTGGCAGGATTATCCAGTCGATCATCCACCGGGTGAACTATTACCTGCTGGTCAAAACGCTGATCAGCGCGATCACCGGGGCAATGATTTATGTGCTGGCCAAGGCGTTCCAGCTGGAACTGGCGACCTCTATCGGCATCATTACCTTTGTGCTGAACTTCATCCCGAATATCGGCTCTATCGTCGCGACGGCACTGATCGCGCTGGTGGCCCATGTACAGATTGGCGACCCGACAACGACATTGGCAATCTTCGCGATTGCAGGCGTGATCCAGTTCATCAACGGCAGCGTAATTGATCCGATGCTAATGGGACGCGCGCTGCGCCTGTCGTCTTTCGGGATCATCCTGTCACTGGCCTTCTGGGGGGCAGTCTGGGGCGTTCCGGGCATGTTCCTGTCGGTGCCGATCATGGTGATGCTGCTGGTCGTGTGCAGCCATGTGCCCAACCTGCGGCCCTTTGCAATCCTTTTGTCACGTGAAGGGCTGCCAGAGTCCGAAAAAATGCTGAATCAACCGATTGACCGGGATCTTTTCGGACAAGAGCTGCGCCCAGATCAATCAGAATAAGGCGCGATTCAGCGTGCAGGGGCCGCCGCTGCGGGCTTGCCGCTGACCGGCTGCCGCGCATAATAGGTCACGTCTTCGGTGAAATATTGAAAACTGTCTGCGTTCTCAATGGCATGGCGCGGGTTGTAGCTTGCCATATCAGCACATTCGCTGCGCGAATAGCAATGATCGTCGGTATTTGCGACCGACAAGAAATGCGATAGCTCGTGCACCACCGTCCCTTCGCGCGTTCCGTTGTCGCTGCGGCGCGTCCCCGGCTGAAGCGTCGTCAGCGCTGGCAGGTTGAAGAAAGACGGGCAGATATGCATCAAGAACGGTTCATGCGGATAGACCCAAGCATATTCGCCTGCATTACAGCCATCCTCGCCCACCGTGTGGCATTGCGCCGTCACCCCGCCGCCCCGGATCGCAGATACAACTGATTTGAGCGTGGCGCGGACCTGTTCGGCGTTACTGGCGGAATAGGTGCCGAACCAGCGGTCGTATTCCGCTGTGTCGCCGACGGCAGTGGCGGCTTTCAGGGTCAATTCCTTGGCGTTTCGCATGGCCGCGTCAAGGGTCAGCTCTTGCTCTTTGTTGCAGTCTTCAAAAACCTGCGCCATCGCCGGTGCGGCGAAAATCGAGACGACAAAACAAACAACCACGGCGGATTTCATGATACTACTCCAGATGCAGATAGACGCGACGGTTCTGGCGCCCCTTCTTTTCAATCTTGCCTAGCCGGACGCGGCCAATCTCTTCGGTATTGGCCACATGTGTACCGCCACATGGCTGCAAGTCGGCGGTTTCAGGACCAACGCCGATCCGGATCAGCCGGATTTGACCACTCCCGCGCGGTGGCTGAACGGACATTGTCTTGACCAGATCAGGCTGCGCGTCGAGCTCCGCATCGGTGATCCATTCCTCTGACACATCCATATTGCAGGCGATCAGGCGGTTGAGGTCATCCTCCAACGCCGCCTTATCTTCGGGCGCGTCGGGCATGTTGAAATCCAGCCTGCCCTTGTCCGTGGCAATGGCACCGCCAGAGACCGGCAGCGGAATGATGACCGACAAAAGGTGTAATGCCGTATGCACCCGCATCAGACGGTAGCGCCGGTCCCAATTCAGCTTTTGTGAAACCTCTTGCCCGATCGCGGGCAGTGGCGCGGGTTCGGCTGGTAGCAGGACAACATCATCCCCCTGCCCTTTGACAGCGGTCGCGATATCCAGCGTACCGCCCTTCCACGACAATGTCCCGCTGTCACCCGGCTGCCCGCCAGAGGTCGGATAAAAGACAGAGCGGTCCAGCACGATCCCCCCTTCCGAGGTGATCTCCGTGACCACGCCCGTCGCTTCGCGGCAGTAGGCATCATTGCGGTACAAAAGCTCTGTCATGTGTCCTTGTCTTTCAGCACCTCAGGGTTACGCAGCCAGATATCGCGCTGCGCAAACGGAATTTCGATACCTGCCTCGCCGAATTTCTTGGCGATTTCATGGTTCATTTCTGACTTTGTCGAGAGCACATAATTCACATCACGCAGGATAGCCCGGATTTCAAAATTCAGTGAATCCGCGCCAAAGCCTTGAAAGACCACCGAAGGGGGCGGTGTCAGCAACACCATCGGATGCGCCTCGGCGATACCTTTCAGGATTTCGGTTACCTTATCGACATCAGTGCCATAAGCCACACCGACAGGCACGATCACCCGCCCGATCAGGTTGCCACGGGTCCAGTTTGTCACCTGCCCGCTAACCAAATCGGCATTCGGCACAATCACGTCAGTGCGGTCAAACGTCTCGATCCGTGTTGACCGGACAGAGATCGACCGGACATAGCCCATCTGCCCGCCCACCTCGATCCAGTCGCCTTCGCTGACAGGCCGTTCAATCAGCAGGATGATCCCTGACACGAAATTCGAGACGATGTTTTGCAGACCAAAACCAATACCGACCGACAGCGCACCGGCAACAATAGCAAGGCTCGACAGATCAATCCCGGCACTGGTGATTGCTATAATCGCGGCCAGAATGACACCCACATAACCGAACCCGGCGACAACCGCATTCTGCCCGCCCAGATCAAGACGTGTGCGCGGCATCACGGTCCTGCGCAACGTGCCTTGGATAAAACGGGTCAGCAAGAAACCCAGCGCAAATACCAGTGCGAACGTCAGGAAATCGGTGGGCGAAATCCGGGTGTCACCAATGGCAAAACCTTCCCGGAAGCGGGCCCAAACCTCCAACAGATCATCGACGCGCGCGCCCCAGATCAATGCAAAGATCGGCAGGCTGGCAACATACAGCACGAAACTGACCAGCACAGGCAGCAAGGCAAAGACACCTTTGCCGCCCTCGTCATGTTCCGTGGGTTCGGAAAACGCCCCCAGCTCTGCAATGACCCGCTGCAACACCATCACGACGCCAATTAGCGACAGCGACAGAATTGATGGGATCATCAGCGCGCGCCCGGCAGCAACATAGCCAAATGCAGCCACGGTTGGCGCCGCAATGGCGACAATGATGCAAAGCCGCCCGATGAACCCGCGTGTGCGGCCCGGCGAAACTGGCTCGCCCTCCTCGGCCGTGGGGGCCTGCCGGATCGCCCGACCCAAGCGCCACAACAACAGCCCTAGGATCACAAGCACGGGCCATTCAATGGCCGCGCGGGTGCCGGCGCTCGTCTCAATCGTGCGCAATGCCGCGTCAAAGAGCGAACCAATCGCCAACACCCAAGCCAAGCTTAACCCATAGCGGCGGACCGTCGCCCGCGTTTCGGGGCAATATCCCAGATATCCGGGACGCATGCCCACCGGGAACAGCTGCCGCCCCAGCCACCACGCAAAGACCACAAGAAATCCGGCCCGGGGAATGGCCGAAATCACGTCACTGCCGCGCACCCCGAAAATCGGCAGGGCCTGCAATCCAGTGGTCAAAGCCCAAAGCCCCGCCACAGGCACCGCCATCTGCGCGAGCGACAGAATAAACAGCCACAGTGGTAAAAGCGGCCTGTTGCCATCGGCAAATTCGGCGCGCCGTGCCGTGATCCAGCGGCGGCCAATGCCGAGCAAGACAATGGCCAGCCCCACAAGAAAAATCGCCCGTGGCAGGTTCGCCATAAGCTGCTCGCCGGCGATGCTCTGTCGGGCTTGCGATGCCGTTTCCGTCGTTACAATATGGACCGTGCTCCAAACCGCCGTCGCTGCACCCAGCAAATGTTCGGGATCAAGCGGTGTCGCGCCGCGCGCTGTCAACTCGCCAGTCTGCCGCTGCAATAACTGCGTATCCAATTCGCCGATTAGCCCGTTGGCGCGGGCATAGGCCTCTTCCGCCAGCAGGCGCGGTGCAATCAATTCAAGACGTTGGGCGACCAACTGCGCGCGGCGGTTCGCGACACTCTCCGCTTCCTCCCCGCTGTCAGGCGCGGGACCAAGGGCGGCAATCTGCGTATTCACCGTCGCAATACGGCCCCCATTGACAGAGGTTTCCGAAAGAAAGCGATCCCGCCATTGCACCAATTCAGCACGCAGGCGGTTCAAGGCAAAACGCGACACATCTTCGCGCATCGCCATGCGTTCGGCACGGCTGGCAAGCCGTTCCCACTCCGTATCCGGCGGTGGTGGCACCTCCTGCGGCTCTGCCTCGGCGGCGGGCGATTGGGTTGTCTCAGTTTCGGTCGTCGCTTCAGGCGGCGTTTCCTCAGCTGCCGCATCTTCTGCGGCGCCGCCAAACAGCTCATTCAGTACCTGCGCATCCGACAGCGCAGGCCAACCGGCAATCAGCGTCACCAGCCCCAGACAAAGTAAAAGACTGCGGATCATTCGGCCTCGAAAACGGCGGGAAGTACTGTTTTACTTTCCAGCCAATCTGGCACCGGCAAACCTTTTTCGCGCATGAAATCAGGGTTGAACAGCTTTGACTGATACCGCGTGCCATAGTCGCACAGGATCGTCACAATCGTATGACCGGGTCCCATATCGCGCGCCATGCGGATGGCACCTGCGATGTTAATACCGGTGGACCCCCCCATGCACAGACCTTCGTTTTGCAGCAGGTCAAAAACAATAGGAACGGCCTCTTCATCGCTGATATTATAGCAATAATCCGGCTTGAGCCCTTCAAGGTTCTTGGTAATCCGGCCTTGCCCGATCCCTTCGGCGATTGACCCGCCTTCTGACTTCAACTCGCCCGTTGTGTAAAACGAATAAAGCGCAGCACCATCGGGATCGGCCAATCCGATCTTCACACCTTTGTCCTGCAACGCCGTAGCGATACCTGCCAAAGTCCCGCCAGAGCCAACAGCGCAGATAAAGCCATCGACCTTGCCATTAGTTTGTTCCCAGATTTCGGGGCCGGTGGTTTCCACATGTGCCTGCCGGTTGGCGACATTGTCAAACTGGTTCGCCCAGATCGCGCCGTTCGGCAAAGTCTCGTTCAGCGTGTTCGCCAGCCTTTCGGAATAGCGTACGAAATTGTTCGGATTGCGGTATGGCGCGGCGGGCACTTCGACCAGTTCCGCCCCTGCCAGGCGCAGCATGTCCTTCTTTTCCTGACTCTGGGTTTCAGGAATGACAATCACCGTCTTGAACCCCATAGAGGCACCGACAAGCGCCAGACCGATGCCTGTATTGCCTGCCGTCCCTTCAACAATGGTTCCGCCGGGTTTCAAATCACCCCGCGCGATGGCGTCCTTGATGATGTAAAGCGCCGCGCGATCCTTAACCGACTGGCCGGGGTTCAAAAACTCTGCCTTGCCCAGAATTGTGCAGCCTGTCGCATCGGACGCGGCGCGCAGCTTGATCAGCGGGGTATTTCCAACAGCGTCGGCAAGATCGTTACGGATCGTCATCAGGGCGGCCTTTCATTCTATCGCCCCCTGTGTAGGACTGCGCCTGCGGGACATCAAGCCATCGCGCGCAGGCGGTCACGGTGCCGTGCAAGCCAGTTGAGCAGGAAAAGCAGCGGGCCGGTGGCAATCTCGCCGGTATCGGCCAGTTCCATCGCGCGATCAAAACTGATCGGATGCAGGCGGATATCCTCGCCCTCTTCTTCCAGCCCACCCAGATAGGCCGTGCTGCCCGGCAAATCGCAAAGCCCGACATAGGTATAGAAATAATCGGTCGATGATCCGGGCGAGCAATAAAATGCGCTCACCTTTTCCACATGGCGCAGGGTCAGCTCTGCCTCTTCCGCCGCCTCGCGATGGGCCGCGTCTTCGGGTGTTTCGCGGGCATCGACGATCCCGGCAATCGGTTCCAGCATCCAAGGGTTCGGATCACGGCGCGCCGCGGGTCCCATGCGCACCTGCTCGACCAGCAGCACCTTGTCGCGGACCGGGTCATAGGGCAGCAGGATCACCGCATCGACGCCCAGAAAAACCTCGCGTACCAGCACATGTGAGCGTTGACCATCAAAACGCCGATGCGTCACATCCACACCCTGCAACCGAAAGAACGACCCATGCGGCGGGCGCTCTGCGACGATACGCATATCACCCGGCACCGCATCGTGACGCAGCGCGCTTGGCGCGACAGTCGCCCGATGCCGCGACCACGCCCGCGATTCAATCATTGGCCACATGCGGCGCAACGCGCCCGGATCGGGCAAGGGACGGTGGGCGTATAGTTCTTGGGCGGCATAGATCGACGGCTGCAAATGCGCGGCGGCCCAATCGTCGAACGACCAGATACCTTCTTTAGGCAGATTTTCCGACAGAGGCATGTAACAGCGGGCCATGATATCGCCCCCACTCACGGTTATAGCGAGCTCTTCCGGGCTGTACCCAAACGGCGTTTCATAAAGATCTACGCGTGCGATTTGATCAGATGTCAGCCCACGCCACAGGATACCTTCGACCACAGCCTCTTTTTGCGGTGTAATGACGGGGAAAACATCATGGGAGACGGGGCGAACGATATGGTCGCGCAGCGTCGCGGGCACGGGATCAAGCGGGCCCGCGCCCGCCACTGCGCGCATCAGTTCCGGGGCCATCAACGTGCCGTAGGTGAACAGATCCATAAGCTTAGGGGTACTTCTGACCGAAATACTCTGTCACCCAGGCACAAATCACAGCACCAATCAACAGATTGGCAATCAGGTTGAAACTGGCAAAATCCTGACCATATTCGATCATCAGGCTGAATATATCCGCAACGGCTTCCATCGGGCCGTCATAAAGACGGCGCCAAGCATTTTTCCACATTTGGTCGAACGCCATGCCGAACAAAATCCAAAAGGCATAAGATGCACCAGCAGTCAAACCGATACCGATGGCAGCATTATAACCATGCCCGGCCCTGCCGCCCACCATGCGCCACCCCAAGAAGATACCAAGGGCCACCGATGCGGGTACCAACATTGATGGCGGTCGTTCTTCAGGGAAGAACGGCGTCATCAGCCCGGCAATATACCAGAAAAACAATGCGAAGATAATGGCCCCGGCGAGCCGCCCTGCGGTTGGCATGTCACTGCGTCCTCTTGTTGACGCGCGCAGGCTCGTTTCAGGCGGCCCGCGTCACGGTAATCTGCGTTACGTCGCAGTTTCCGCTATGAAAACTGCCCGCGCAAGAGGTCAGATAAAAGTTCCACATGCGCCGGAACCGATCGTCAAAGCCGTGCGCTGCCACATCATCCCATTTGTCATTGAACGTCTCATGCCAGCGACGCAGCGTCTGGCTGTAACTTTCGCCGAATTCAATTGAAGTTTTCACCTTTAATCCAGCCTTTTCAACCTCTTGGCGCAGGATGCTCGGGCTTGGCAGCATACCGCCCGGAAAGATATATTTCTGGATGAAATCGACCCCGCGCTTGTAAACCTGCCAGCGCCGGTCAGCGACGGTGATGATCTGAAGTGTTGCGTGTTTGCCCGGTTTCAGCCGTTCGCGCAGGGTGTCAAAATAGACCGGCCAGTATTTTTCGCCCACCGCTTCGAACATTTCTATGCTTGCGATCCCGTCATATGTGCCGGTCTCATCGCGGTAATCCTGCATCTTGATCTGTACCTTGTCGGACAGGCCAGCACGCGCGATCCGGTCGACAGCGAAATCATGTTGTTCGCGGCTGATAGTCAGCCCGGTGACATTCAGCCCACGTTCGCGTGCTGCATATTCGGCAAATCCACCCCAGCCGCAGCCGATTTCCAGCACATGATCGCCGGGCTTTGCGCCCATCTGATCGACCATACTTTTGTATTTTTCGATCTGCGCAGCCTCCAGACTTTGCTGGCCGGTGTCGAATTTTGCCGATGAATAGGTCATCGTATCATCCAACCACAAGCTATAGAAATCATTGCCCAAATCGTAGTGATAGCTGATGTTCTTACGCGCCTGCGCTTTGGAGTTCCTCTGCATCCAGAACCGCATCTGTTCGTAAAAGCGGACAAGGAATTGCCCCGGAAAACCATCATACATGTCTTCGGCATCATCATGGACCAGATCCATAAAGGCCATCAAATCAGGCGTACTCCACCAGCCATCCATATAGGCCTCACAAAAACCCAGATCACCTTCGCGGATCGTACGGGCAAACACATCATCGTTATGCACGTGCACTTCGGCCACATACCCCGGCTCAGGACCTTCCGCCCGAAAATGCCGCCCATCGGGCAGGATCACATCAATCCTGCCGCGTTTCATCGACTGCAACGTATCAAACACAGCTTTGAAGTAGCGTGGCAAACGCGCCTGCCCATCGGTAGAAGTCAAAATCATAAATCGTTCCTGTATGCGCTGGCGGCGGCTGATCGGCCACGCGACGCTTTCGTGTTGAAGTTAATATTTGATACGTTGAAGTCACGGAAAAGGTTCAAAAAAACCTGTGCCGTTAACGTTTCCATCAAAAATCCCGGTTTTCATAGGCGTCAAGCGCACGCTTGCGCCCTGCATCAACAGTTACCACCGGATCAGGATAGGGATTATCCGACGCCATATTCCATTGGCGCGGGATCATCGTGAAATAGGAAAGTGCCGTGTCGGTCGGGGCGTCATATGGCTCTGCCAGCCAGCGTTTGGCGTAGTTGCGACCTTTATCGAACTTGTCCAACTGCGTGACCGGATTGAAGACCCTGAAATAGGGCGTCGCATCCGGGCCGGACCCGGCCGACCATTGCCAACCCATCGCGTTACTGCACGGATCCCAGTCGATCAGGCAGTCAGCAAACCAATCCAGCCCGATCTGCCAGTGGCACATCAGATGTTTGGTCAGATAAGATGCCACAATCATCCGGCCCCGGTTATGCATCGTGCCCGTCACATACATTTCGCGCATCGCCGCATCGACAAAGGGGATACCCGTCCGCCCCTGCTTCCATGCCTTGACCTCTGCCAGCCGTTCATCGGTGTTCCAGGGGAAGGCGTCCCAGTCTTCCTTCCAATTGTCAGAGGTGATGCGCGGGGTGTGATGCGCCAGATGATAGGCAAACTCGCGCCAGACCAGTTCTTTCAGGAACACCTCTGCATCGGATTTCCCGTCGTGCAGCGCGCGCCATCCGGCGTGCCAGCAGGAACGCGGACTGATTTCGCCATAGGTCAGGTTCTCTGATAAGCCAGAGGTACCATCGACGCCGGGCAGGTCGCGGTTCTTGGAGTAGTCAGACACACGATGCGCCATGAACGCGCCGAGCCGATGCGAGGCGGCAGTTTCCCCAACGGTGCAATAGCCACGCAGGATCTCTGCCCCGCGCTGCATCGGCGCGTCCATCTGCCAGTCTTCCAGATTATCTGACTGCGGCCAGCTTTCCGGCGCGGGAATATCGCCCGGTGTCGGCAGGGTACCAGCCAAATCACGACTGCGCACTGACTTCCACATCGGGGTAAAGACCTTGTAGAACCCACCCGTCTTGGTTTCCACACTCCATGGCTCAAACAACACGTGCCCTGCAAAGCTCTGCGCGTCCACGCCATCATCCTTCAGCGCGCTTTTCACAACCATGTCCCGCGCCTTGCTGTCAGGATCATAAAGCCGCGACCAATAAACCGCCCCTGCCCCGGTCTCGCGGATCAGATCACGCAAAACGCCCAGTGCCTCGCCCCGGCGCAGGATCAGGCGGCTGCCCTTATCCTCCAGCGATTGTGCCAGATCAGCCAATGACAAACCCAGCCGAAACTTGGGCGCAGCGCCGTGGCTTTCCACCACCTCATCATGGATAAAAACCGGGATCACCGGGTGCCCGCTGTCGCAGGCAGCCGTCAGCGCCTGATGATCGCCAAGACGCAGATCGCGGCGGAACCACATGATAACAGGGGATTTACGCATGACGCCTCCATGGCGGGCCAGTTATAGAACCTGATCTAGCGCCGTAATCAATGCGTCAACCTCTGCCTTTTCGGTGTAATGTACGAAACTGACCCGCAGCACGCCTCTGTCCAGATCAACACCCATCGCCTGCAAGGCACGCTGCGCATAGAAATCGCCACCGCCTGCCATGATGCCATGGGGCACAAGCTGTTCCGCAACCTCTGCGGCATCGCCTTCCAACGCCAGCGCCACAGTCGGTGCGCGCTGAACCGCATCAGAAGGGCCGATCAGCCGGACTGAATTCTTTGCGCTGGCATAATCCAGTAGTGGTTGCAGCAAAGTGACCTCATGTGCGCGCATCAGATCATGCGCTTTACGAGCGGCCTCTGGTCCGGTACCGCCGCCATGGTGCTGCGACAAAGCATCAAAGTAATCCGCCATACCGGCACTTGCAGCCACCTGCGCATGATCCGGTCCGGCGGGGGTAAAGCGTTTATACAGCGTGTCCCCGTTGAAATGATGCGCCTGATTGGGCAGTTCCATCCCCCAGTCTTCGCGGATCACCATGATCCCCTGATGCGGGCCATAGGTTTTGTAGGCGCTGAACAAATAGACATCACAGCCCAACGCGCCCACATCCGGCAACCCATGCGGCGCGTAGGAAACACCATCCACCACAACACGCGCGCCCGCGTCCTGCGCGAGGGCGGTGATCGCCGCCACATCGTTGAGCGCGCCCACAACATTGGAACAATGGGGAAAACAAACCAGCGCCACATCATCGTCCAGCATGTCGGCAAGATCATCCGGGTTCAGCGCGCCGGTCTCTGGATCAATCTGCCATTCGCGGATCGTGATCCCCTCCTCGGCCAACCTGCGCCATGGGCCGCTATTGGCCTCGTGATCCTGATTGGTGACAATGATGCTTTGGCCCGGCTTGATCCAACGGCGCACGGCCTGCGCCAGTACGTAGGTATTCTGCGTCGTAGACGGACCAAAAGACAGCTCATGCGTCGCAACACCCAGCATGGCGGCCAGACGGCTGCGCGCCTCGTCCATTTCAGCGCCACCCAGCCGGGACGACTCATAGGGGGCGTAGGGCTGCACCTTTCGCTGGGTATAAAAGCGGTTCATGCGGTCAATCACCTGACGGCAGGTGTATGACCCGCCAGCATTTTCAAAAAACGCCTGACCCTGCAAGGACGACTGTTCAAAAGCGGGAAATTGGGCCCGGACCCATGCAATATCATATTTCATAATGGAGAGTTGAAACGCAAACGCCCCGATGCGCAAGCACCGGGGCGTCTGATTACAGTTTTGATCCAGCTCAGGCGCGGCGTTCGCTTTGCAGACCCTTAAAGATCGCCCAGCACATCAGCAGCAGAACAAGGGTAAACGGCAGACCGGTCGAAATCACCATTGCCTGCAACGCCCCAAGGCCACCGCCCAGCAACAGAACGATGGCGACCGCTCCTTCGAAGATACACCAGAACACCCGCTGCGGCACCGGCGCGTCCACCTTGCCCCCGGCGGTAATCGTGTCGATCACCAGCGAACCAGAGTCAGATGACGTCACAAAGAACACCACCACAAGGATGATGCCCAACGTCGATGTCACCGCCGCGAAGGGCAGATCGGCCAGCATGCCAAACAGGCTCAGCTCCGGGCTGTAGCTGTCGATCACATTGGCTTTCACAAGGCTTGTCTCAGGCGAGGCAAAGACCTGATCAATCGCGGTGCCACCGAAAACGGCCATCCAAAGCACGCAAACCAGCGACGGGATTAACAACACGCAAACGATGAATTCGCGCACGGTCCGGCCCCGGCTGACTCGGGCGATGAACATGCCCACAAAAGGTGACCAGCTGATCCACCACGCCCAATAGAATGCGGTCCAGCCCTGACGATATCCGTCATCCTCGCGGCCAACCGGATTAGACAGCGGCACAACATCCCTGACATAGGCGATCAGACCTTCGCCAAATCCGGTCAGAATCGCCAGCGTCGGCCCGACCAGCAGTACAAAGATCAGCAGCAGCGCGGCCAGACCCATGTTGAGCTCGGACAGAACCTTAACCCCGCCATCTAGCCCACGCAGCACCGACACTAAGGCAACCGCCGTAATCCCGGTAATCAACAGCACCTGCACATTGATCGTGTTCGGAATGCCATAGACGAATTCCAGCCCGGCTGCAGCCTGCTGCGCGCCAAAGCCCAATGACGTGGCCAAACCGAACAGCGTAGCAAACACCGCAAGCGTGTCGATGATATGGCCGGTCCAGCCCCAGACACGTTCGCCAAAGATCGGGTAAAAGGCCGAACGAATAGTCAGCGGCAAGCCTTTGTTATAGCTGAACAAAGCCAGCGCCAGCGCAACAATCGCATAGATCGCCCAAGGGTGCAGACCCCAGTGATAGATCGTGGCCGCCAGCCCCATCTCGCGCGCGGCATCCACATTCGCCGCGATGACATTGCCATCAGCATCGAACGGTGCAGGCACGCCCAGCGGTTCGGAAATCGCCATGTGATAGACCGGTTCAAGCACACCAAAGAACATAAGCCCGATGCCCATGCCTGCGGCAAACAGCATCGCAAACCAACCCAGATAGGTATAATCCGGCGACGCCTCTGCCCCACCAAGACGGACATTCCCATACGGGGTCACGATCAGCACCAGACAGAACAGGACAAAGACGTTGGCGGCACTCAGAAAGAACCAGTCAAACGTTCTGGTCAGCCAAGGGCGCAATGCGCCAAATACCTCTGACGCCTGCTCTTGAAACACCAGCGCGTAAAAGACGAAAAGCACGATGCTCAGCCCCGAAATCAGAAAAACCGGGTTGTGAATATCCAGACCGAACGGTCCAACCTGCGCCTCGAAATTGTCCTGCCCGATTTCATAATCGGTCTGGATAATGTCAGAGCTTCCCTCCGGTAAAGGGATCCCCGTATTGGGTACTTCATCGGCCATATGCGGCCTCCTTGTATTAATGGTTACTTTGCGGCGTCAGCACGAACGAGGAACACAGAAACATCCGTATGGGTTGCCAGCCGCCCGCCATTGGACGGCCAGATCAGATCGGTGACACTGGGCACATGAGTCGCCATGACCACCAGATCAGCGCCAACTTCGGTGACCGCTTTGACCAGATCACGGTCAAGATCGGCAGTCGGATCATGCGAGACGATCACATGGGAACTGGCCGTCTCGCCATGTGCGGCGGCCTGTTCCTGCGCAAAGGCGGCAAGCTTCGCACCATATTCATCAGGCGTATGCGCGACAGAGCTGGGTGCCGATGTGGTCACGCCCACATAACAAACCTCTGCTCCGTAAGTACGGGCAAGTTCAGCGGTGACATCAATCGCCGCGCGCAATTTCTCGCGATGGGCCAGATCGACTGGCACCATGATTTTGCTAAACATGTCTTCCTCCTGTTGTGGCGTGCAGGTTCCTGGCGACCACGCCACATTGGTGGGATCGACGCGGGTCAGCGTCCCATCCCTAACAGAAGCCTAACATCACAACGCCCAACGAAACACCCTGAGCAGAAGATTAGTTGCCGGACAGCGCACTACCGCACGCGATACCCCTTAAAATTCAGCACCATAGGCGGCGCAGGCCACCGCCCCCGCCGCCCTTGGATCACCCGTTCACGTCTACCACGACGCGGCCCTTGACCTGCCCCTTCAGGATATCCGCGCCCAGTTGCGGCAGGTCGGTCAGTGTCGCCTCATGGATCATCGCGTCAAGTTTGGCCATTGGCAAATCCTGCGCAATCCGCGCCCAAGCCCGAACACGATTGTCATAAGGCTGCATCACACTGTCGATGCCCAGCAGGTTCACACCACGCAGCAGAAACGGGATCACCGTGGCTGGCAGCCCAGCCCCACCCGCAAGCCCGACAGCCGCGACTGAGCCACCATATTGCATCTGCCCCAACACGCGGGCCAGCATCGCGCCGCCCACCGCATCAATGCAGCCGCCCCATGTTTCGGCCTCCAACGGGCGCTTGGTGGTTTCATTCAGATCTTCACGTGGGACGATCTGGGTCGCACCCAGACTTCGCAAATATTCTTCGGTTTCAGGCCGTCCGGTCACGGCGGACACCTCATGCCCCAGATGCGCAAGGATCGCCGTAGCGACCGACCCGACGCCGCCTGCCGCCCCGGTAACCAGCACCGGACCGTTCTTGATCCCGTGATCTTCTAGCGCCATTACGGCCAGCATCGCAGTAAAACCCGCTGTGCCGACCGCCATGGCAGACCGGGTCGTCAAGCCGTCAGGCAGCGGCACCAGCCAATCGGCTTTCACCCGCGCCTTTTGCGAATAACCGCCCCAATGGGCCTCGCCCACGCGCCAGCCGGTCAGGACAACCTTGTCGCCGGGCTTGTAGCGATCATCGTCAGAGGCTTCGACAGTGCCCGCGAAATCAATGCCCGGCACATGCGGATAGTTTCGCACCAACCCGCCCCCCGGACCGATGCACAGACCGTCCTTGTAGTTCACCGTAGAAAAATCGACCGCGACGGTGACCTCACCCGCGGGCAGTTGGTCCAACGACAGCTCTTGCACATTGGCATCTGTCTTTCCCTCTGCGTCCTTTTCAACAACGAGCGCCTTGAACATTCGATCCTCCTTTGTGGTTTCCCACTTTCGCCTTGGTCAAAAAACGCCCGCCGAAGGCTCCGGTCGGGCAAGCAGCGTCAGTACCAGAAACTTTCCTGCACCTGCACATCACGCATGCCATCCGGCGTTTCCACCTGCAACCGGGTGCCCGCATCCCAATGGGTCATACGCACCATTCCGATGGCCACGTTGCAGCCAAAATCAGGTGAGCGCGCGGCCGAGGTGACTTGCCCCACGTTTTTACCGCCCCCAATCAGCGGCCAGACACGGTCACAGCGAGGCAGATCGCCCTCGATAATCAGCGGCCGGATCTGACGGGTGGGCCCTTCCTTGGCCACCCGCAGCAGCGCATCACGACCCACACAGCCAATCGCAGTTTGGGTCGAACAGAACCGTCCCAACCCGCATTCATGCGGCGTATTCTCGCGGGTCATATCATTGCCATAGGACAACAGCCCGCTTTCGATCCTCTCGATCAGATTGGGGCAACCAGCACGCACGTCCAGATCACGGCCTGCTGCGAACAGAGCGTTCCAAACGGGCATGCCATTTTCGGTGCCATCAACGTAAATCTCAAACCCGCCCTGTTTGGAATAGCCCGACCGGGCCACCGCCATGCTAACCCCTTGAAAATCGAACCAGCCAAAGCGAAAGAACCGCAGCGCGCGGATCGCATCACCAAACACGCGGGCGACCAGATCATCAGCCAGCGGCCCCTGCACTGCAAGGGGTGACACATCGGGTTCATCCACCAGCACATCAAGACGATAGCCATAGGCCAAGCCTTTGACCCAAAATAGCAAATCGCTATCCGCGATGGAAATCCACCAACGATCTTCAGCCAGTTTCAACGCCAGAGGATCGTTCAGCATCCCGCCCGTTTCGTCGACGATAGGCACGTAACAGCACTGGCCCGGCAGCATGCCCCGCAAATCGCGCGGGGTCAGCATCTGCATCAGCCGACCCGAATCCGGACCGCGCAATTCAACCTGACGTTCGCAGGCCACATCCCAGACCTGCACGGCGGATTTCAGGTGGTGATAGTCTTCCTCCACACTCGCGAAAACCGTGGGCAGCAGCATGTGGTTATAGACCGTATATCCTTTGACGCCCGCCGCCTCGACCCCGGCGCTGAAGGGTGTGCGGCGCACGCGGCGGGACGGGGCAAGGCCAACCATTACGCGGACCCCGACATCAGATGCGCGACAAGATCAACTTGTAAGCCACGATATTGAAATACATAATACTGCGGTCTTTTCGAAAAATGGTCCGGCGTTATCATTGTCAACTCCTATGGTGGAGGTGCGACCAACAACCTTAAGCAGGCGCAGGCATGAAAGGCAGATCAGTATCGTTTGGCTTTTGTCCCGCCGCGGTCAGCATCGCATGGACCTGACCACGATGGTGGGTCTGATGATTGAACAGTTGCATAACGCAAAGCGCCTTTGGCTTTGCAAAATCCCGCTTCATGGAACCCGAATACCATTTCAGGTCGCCCGCCAGATCAATCGCGCTGACGCTTTCGGCCCAAAGTGTAATTCTTGCATCTGTCCGAAACCGCTCCGCCGCCCAGACAGCCGGGGTCGGGGTCATCTCTGTGCTGTCAGGGATTGTCTGGTCAGGTGCATCGCCGCCGTCAAACCGGCTGATCCACAGTGCATCCCCCCACAGCAGATGGTTCAGTGTCGCCATGATCGAACCAAAGAACGCCCCGCGATCCTGATAAAGATCCGCCTTTTCCATCCCGGGGATCATCTCGCGCAAACCAGTGTTTTGCCATGCGTTATAACGGGCCATGGTTTGGCAGTATTCCGGGGTGATCATGGCTTTGGCCCTTTCCAGTCAATCGGGCAGATTTCAGCGGATTTACCGCCAAAATCCCAGACACGCCCATAGTCACGGACCCGAGATTTCGTGCCTTGGGCGGCGATAATATCCGGGCCCATCCAATATTTCGAATTGCTGATCATCACCGGATGATCCGCGCTCTTGCCTTTGATCGTTTCAATCTCGCCCTGAATTTTTCGGCCGATATATATGCCACGCTTGTCGCCATCGCGCACGATTTCAACCTTTTCGCGCTCTGCGCCGATGATCTCGGACACCAGCATGGTGAACAGTCCTGTGGTCCCCCCTGCGGCACCGCTGAAAATCTGTAGCAACCCGTTATAGGCTTTCTGGGTCGCGCGTTCGTCCACATAGGCCGCAACGCGCCAATTTCCTTCGGCCATCTTGCCCGGAATATCGACCAGCAGACCAACATTCAGACCTGACAGATCCTCGCCCTCAAAATGGCCCTCATCAATCGCGATGGCCATCCACGCATGGCAGTAACCTTCAGTCGGAGGATGCGCGCCAAGGCTGATCACACAGGGGCAGAAGACGGTGCAAGAGCAGTTCAAAAACAACTCGCCCTTGATCGCCCATGTGGTGGGCTTCATCTTGCGGCGCAGCGGGTTGCTCTCCATGCGCTGGTTGATCCGCTGCGAAATGGGCAGCCGGTCGGCTGGTAATCTATTTTTTGTATCAACCATCTACAGTTCTCCCTTAAACAATTGCCAGACCTAGGCCACCCGCGATCAAGACCACACCCACAGGCCGAATTATACGTTGCCCGATGTCAGGCAGTTTTTCCAATATCATCAGGACTGTTGCCAGCCCCATCCAAAGCAAGCTCATCACGCCGCCAACAAACCCCAGCGCCATGAACCCCCAGCAGCACCCAGCGCAAAACGCACCAAGGCCCAACCCCATACGCAAGCCACCGGCAAAGCCTGTGCGCCACTGGCCCAGAAAATAGCGCATCGGTGCATGGCAAACTCCGTGGCAGACCTCTTTCGCGCGGGTGAACTGGAACGCGCCAACAACGATCAGCAATATCGCCGACAACCAGCGCGGGGCGACGCCCAGCATATTGATCACGCCGCCAAAGAGCAGTGCGATCTGTGCGGCCGCGATAAGTGCCGCAAATGCGACCCAGACGATGAAATACCCCAACAGCACCCCCAGCCAGCCGGCACGTGTGCCGTCGGCACTGACCATCAACTGCTCATAGGTCGTCAGCGTCGGCACAAGGGTCGGCAACATCATCGCCGCCATCATGATCGCCCACATCGTGAACAGCGGACCAAAGCGCGCCATGGGCATATCCATCGGCATACGCGGGTCCATATCGGCCATGCGTTGGCCCATCGGACCCGGACGGCCCAGCAGGTCCAAATCCATATCCATCGCCATCACATACATGATCCACCACGCCGCAAGGATCGCGCCGAAAAACGCCAGCCAAAGTGATGATCGGATCACATGCGACACTACCGCTCTCTCTCCCCCCAGCGAGTCAGGACCTGACCAAAGATATGTCAGAGCTTGGAGCGGCTGACAAATGAAACGCACTTTGATGAGACAGGCGCCATACTGTAAAGCGAACCTATGCGCACATTGTCGCAATGGGATGATGTGCCGATCGCTGAAGATTTCATCGAAAAGCGGACAGTTAAGCCTACAAATGATACTTGCCGCGCCCCCTGCGCAAACCTAGCTTATCAGTCAAAATACAACGGGAGAACACACATGAGAATCACCCTGCCCCTCGGCGCCGCAACCCTGGCCTTTTTGGCCAATGCAAGCGTCGCACAAGACGCCGATCTGCTTGTCTTTGACTATTCAGGCTTTGAAAATCCGGACTTCCACCAAGCCTATATCGAAGCCCATGGCGATAGCCCCAGCTTTGCGTTTTTCGGGGACGAAGATGAGGCATTCCAGAAAATCCGTGCCGGTTTCAAAGCAGACGTGGCCCATATCTGTGCGGGATCAGTCAGCAAATGGAGCGAAAGCGGCATTCTAGAGCCGTGGGATACCAGCAAGATCACAGCTTACGACGATCTGGACAGCAACCTGACCGGCACAGATATCTCTGGGGGAGAAACCTTTTTCATCCCGACCGATTTCGGCTCCACCGCCATTGCCTATAACCCAGAAGAGGTCGCCGAAGACGCGGTGGCCAGCCTCAACGTGTTCAAAGACCCTGCCTATGCAGGCCGGGTGACCCTGCCCGATAATGTCGATGACGCCTATGCGCTGGCCTATCTGGCGACCGGAGTGGACAACTGGCAGAACGCGACTGATGAAGAATTCGAAGCGGCCTCCAACTGGCTGCGCGAAGTACATCCGAACCTGCGCACCTATTGGACTGATCCGAGCGAGCTGGCACAGCTTATGGCCTCGGGCGAGATTTTGATCAGCTGGGCGTGGAATGAAACCTACCCGACCATGGTCGAAGAAGGCCGCCCCATCGGGTTCCAGCGCGAGGCCGCAGAAGGATCGTCTCTTTGGCTTTGCGGGTATGTGAACCTTGCTGACGGTCAGGGAAGCGAAGACAAGACCTATGATTTTCTGAACGCAATGCTGGCTGAATCCTCGGTCATGCCGCTGCTGGACGAAGGATACGGCTCCGCCAACGCCGTCGCGCTGACAAGCCAGGTGGATGAGGCGGATCTCGAAGCCTCTGGTCTGGGCGTGATCGACGTCCCGGTTCTGGCACAGCTCCCGATGAGCAACGCGATGCGCGAACGGCAGGCCGAAACGTTTGAGCTGATCAAGGCAGGGTTCTAAAGCGTTTCGGTTTTAACCTGAGACATCACAAATCACCAATTGCGTTTGAGCCGCAAGCGAAAGGCAGCGATTGATGATTCAGGTGTCAATCGAAATGCTCTCAGCCCCCTGCAACGACACGGCACAGGGCAGCGCATCACACGCTGCCCTTTTTGTTATGGCGGGGGTGGGTCAAGACCCACCTTACGACGTCGCAACGGTGCGCGTGTAACACTGACGCAGCATCTGACATTGCCGTTTACTCTGACGCCAAACAGGTTAATGACTTCACCAACTCACGCACAATCCGGACACAGATGACCCCGCGCACGATCATAGCACCCGTATCAGCCCCCCGCCGCGGCGGTGACGCATGATCTGGCGTGCTTTCATCACAGCGCTGCTTACGCTGGCGTTGATGCTGGTGGGCACCGGGCACAAGCCGCTTGATCCTTTGGCCGAACAACAGGCGACCGCCTATGTTCTGGCTGGCGGATCTCTCGCGGATATTTGCGGGGGTGCGACTGGCGATACGGATATGTTGCATACGGGCCCGTGTCAGGCCTGTATCATCAGCGCGACCTGCGCCCTGCCCGCCCCCGCGACAGTGACCGCGCAAGAGAACCTGTCATTTGCCATCCGCTGGGTGGCCCTGCCAGCGCGGCTGGGCACAATTCGAACCATACACGCCGCCCCGGCCCGCGCGCCCCCTTTTCGGCTGATCGCCTGAACCATCCATACGATCAACCCGACCGCGCCACCGCGCTGGTCAACCGAAAGACAAAGCAATGAAACTGACTCAACTGGCCGCACTGGCCGTATTCGCCTTCACCGCCGGCACCGCACTGGCTGACGAGACACTTAAGATCGAAAAGCCCCACGCCTTTGAAACACCCCCCACCGCAGGGGCTGGCGGCGGATTCATGAGCATCACCAATATGGGCGAAACTGACGACGCGCTGATCGCCGTCCGTGCTGATTTTCCCCGTGTTGAACTGCACACCACCGAATTTACCGATGACGTCGCCCGCATGAAACATGTGGAAGAAATTACCATTCCCGCGGGTGAAACTGTCGCCTTGGAGCCGGGCAGCTATCACGTGATGCTTATGGGCATTCAGGGCATGCCATTGGTCGCGGGTGAAAGTTTTCCCGCCACACTGGTTTTTGAACACGCCGGTGAGGTCGAAGTCACATTCGACATCGTCACACGTGATATGGACCATGCGGGCCATGCGAACCATAATCACTAAATTCGGATCGCGCTGCCGGATATGTTTCGGCAGCGCCTGCACAGTCAGGAGACATCCATGAAACCTGCTCTTTTTGGTGTTGCGGTTATCGCAGCGGCCGCCGGGCTTGGCGGTTATGCCACCTATGTTGCCAAACAACAGACCAACCCCTGCGGCAGCACCGCTGTTGCGGGCGGTGCCATTGGCGGCCCGTTCGAGCTGATGTCCGAAACTGGTGAAACCGTGACGGATAAAGACGTGATCACCAAACCCACGCTGGTCTATTTCGGCTATACGTTCTGCCCCGATGTTTGCCCGCTCGACAGTATGCGCAACGCGCAGGCGGCCTATCTGCTTGCGGATCAGGGCGTTGATCTGGGCACCGTGTTCATCTCTGTCGATCCGCAGCGGGATACACCCGAAGTCGTGCGCGATTTTACCGACAACTTCCACGATGACATGATCGGGCTGACCGGCACCCCGGAACAGGTCGCCGCAGCCTCGCAAGCCTATAAGACCTATTACAGGGTGCAAGAAGGTGACCCGGAGTATTATCTGGTGGACCATTCCACCCAGACCTATCTGGTCTTTCCCGATACAGGCTTCGCAACATTCTTCAGGCGTGACACCACACCCGAAGAAATCGCCGCAACCACGGCCTGTTTCGCGTCTCAAATGACCTAAAAGAATGTCCTGCGCCATGTGAAAACAGGCGCAGGACACATCGCGCCCCGCTGCGCTGCCATGCAGCTATTGATTTCGGCCACAGGCGCGCCAATTCGTGGCAGGTGAACAAAAGGACCGGCCATGGATATCATCAACATCATCTTCGCCCTCGCCAGCATCGCGCTGGGCTGCTTTGGCTGGCTCGCGCCGCGCTACACGATGCAGACGCTGGAAATGCAAGCAGGCGCATCCACAATGGCAACATCCGAAATCCGCGCATCTGCCGGGTGCCTGTTCGTGGGGATGGGGGTCGGGGCGCTGCTGCTCAGCACCCCCGCCGCTTATACGATGCTGGGGTTTTGTTGGCTGGGTGCGGCCACAGGCCGTCTGACGTCCTTGCTCTTTGACGGGCGATCACGCAAAAAAATTGTGTTCTTCGTTGTAGAGGCCAGCGTTGGCCTGACCGCAATTGCGATCAACCTTTAAAGAACGCAACACACTTGCAAATAGCAAAAGACCGCCCCGATCACAGGGCGGCCTTTTTGTTCAGTGAAATGCCCCAGTAAAAAGCATTCAGCGGTAAAGGGTCGAGCCTGACACAAAAGAGATTTCCGCCTCGGTCAGTTCATACTCAGCATCCCGATCTTGACCGCATCCGGTAATTTCCATGTCACCGCCAAGATTAAGATGGCTGTCACTTTCAAAATAGACGCCAGTACCCTGCAACGCCCCGCCGGGGTGAAGCATCGGCGCCACGCCAACCATGCCGTTGACACGTGCACCTTGTCTCCAACCACCAAGTGACAATTGATTAGTGCCAAAGAGATAGACATTGTAAGCGTCATCGTCACAAGGATCTGCTTGATCCCCCCAATCAACGCTTCCAGAGAAGTTTAAGTTTGTCCCCATAAAAAAGATATCGTCGAAAAACAATTTCGGACCACCGCCTACGCCAATATTTCCCTGAGAGACAATGGCGACGTCTTCGATATCCACACCACCCGAAAATTGGACACCCGCACTGGACAGGTAAATCGTATGTGGCAGCAGGTCTCCGGGCTGAATAGACCAGTAGTTTTCACGCATATGCACCGTCGTTTTGCCCTGCGCGTCGAAAACAAAATCCGGAATGATGCCTTCGTAGTCGTCCTGCTTCAATGTGTATTCGCCAACATAGTACCATTGTTGCCCGCCGTAAGGCGCGGCAGGCTTATACCAAAGCGCTGAATTATCCGCGCGCCCTTTCCATAATTCATCCCAGATACTGGCATGCATGGCGTCAAGCTGCGGCAACAAGGTTGGCTGCATCGAACGCGCAACCTTCAAAGCGTCTTCTTCAAGAGTTTTTGGCTCATAACTCGCGATATAGATATCATCCAGATCTGGCGTGGACATTTTAACAAGGGGATTGTAGTAATCGCCCCCTCCGGTCGCGACGCCCTGTTCACCATGGATACAGACGGCGCCATTCAATTCGTTGCTGCCGCCAGTCTGCACTGTTTTGGTGCTGATAAACACCGCATCACTGCACCCAACGCGCGCACCACCTGCTAGCCCGGCGCTGCCAATGGCAACAGATTGGGTCGTAACATCCAGTGTATCCAACCCCACAAACTTTAAAAGATACGTGGGAACAGAGTTTTGTCGCAATAAATTGCGTTCCGCATCAACGCGCACCGCATTAAAGGTTTCATTTTCATCAAGACCATGCACAAACTCAAACGTCTCCGGGTCGATATGCCCCAGATGAATGTCAGATTCGGTGATTGCTTGCGTTGTCGATAAGTTCATATTCGCGACTGTCATTGCAATCTGCCGGGCGATAGTCTCATCATGCAAATTCGCAGCACCTGCAAGTGACGCCGCATCCGTTGCGATCTGCATTTTCGTTCGGATGCGCCAGCCATTAGCCTGATCAAGCGCCAGTCCCATGATGCAAAGCGCAAACAACGTAAAAAACAAGCCCGCGATTGTGGCTCCGCCATCTTCGTCCGTTTTAAAGGAATGAATCTTATTTCTAAGCGATTTAGCCATCATCTTGACCATCGCTTTCTACCCACATGGCAACTTCTGCCGACAATTGGCCCGAGGACAGAAAACCACTTAGCCGGGCCGTTTGTGAAAAAGGCATACTGGCCGTCGTTGTAACGAAACCATTCGCTTTGACGATATGAACCTCGATATCGCCTGAATCAAAGCGGGTCAGAAAAAGCTCTTCTGCTTCATCTTCTGTTTTCAAACCCAACGCGACCTGACGCGATGAATCACGCGCCGCATTATACATATTCTGCTGCTCATGCATTAAAAGCGTCGCATCAGTTGTTAAGGTCAATAACGCGACCATTACGGGCAACCACAACAAGAATTCAATTGTCACCACACCGTCTTCATTTTGACGCCAGCGGCGGACATTCGACAAGTTGGCCATATCCACACCTATTAGATATTTTCGTATTTCTCGATATACGCGACAACTTGCTGACAGCGGGACTAATGCTCGGCATATATTCGCCACGTATATAATCAGTCCACTAAAGCAAGCAATATCAATAAGTTGAGCCGCAACCAATTCCTTAATTTTGACAAAATTCGACCCAGATTACCACCGTCCGAATTAACAGTAAGAGACTTTTTTAAGCAAATGGGTTGTTTCATTGTGCAACCAGCACTATGTGTCATCTGTCCTTCGGGACTATGGACATAAACGCGCTCGTAATAAGCGGATCGGACCCGGGGGCGGTACCCGGCGTCTCCACCAAATATCCTTCATTTGGGGATCATGGGGACGAAACAGGATCGACGAACGTCTAAAGGGGTTTTGCTTTGTCTCGGTGAGATACCACCGTTATCGGTTCAAAAAAGCTAGTTGCAAATGACAACAAAGCACCGATGGCTCTCGCAGCGTAAGCTGTGCGAAATATCGAAAACTTAAGCCCTATGGTTTTGCGACCATAGGCGGGGTTCGCAGGTACCTGGCAACAGAAACCTGCACTTTCCCCCTTCCATCCAGCCAAGTCAGTCGGCGCGTATCTCGTGCATTGGCACAGTCAGATCACCTGCCTGTCCCTGCCCTGCCTGCGGGTTTATCTCTGTCGTGTCAGCGACCATAGGTGTGGTCACCATGGCAAATAGGATCACAACGGCCAAGGCGCGAAGGTTTCGTTGATACATGGGTCAGACCTCTCCGGGGTGCTGCGCGTTAAACTTGTGCCAGCGATTCCGCCAGCACAGGCAATAGATAGGGTAGACCGCCACGGCGATCCCCGTACCAATGGGAGAACTCAACAACGCACATTGAAACCATCAAACCTTGCACCAACCGGGCAGTCGATGATGTGACTTGCATTGGATGCGCGGCATGCGCACGATGCTGTCATGCCTCATATTAACTTACTGTTTGCATTTCTGATAGCGCTGGTTCCCGTATCGGCGGTTCCTTGCGAAACGGCACTTATGCTGACGATTGATGTGTCCAATTCCATCGACAGTACAGAATATCGACTACAGACAGACGGGCTCGCCGATGCGCTGCGTGACCCTGAAATCGTCGAAGCGATGACTGCGGGCAGAATCGCGATCGCCGTTATGCAATGGTCCGGGGCGGACCGGCAGGAACTGTCGATCCCCTGGACCCGGATCAACACTACCTATGACGCTGCAATCCTGTCACGTGAGGCCCGCGCGATGGAACGCGCCTTCATTCTGTCCGACACCGCCCCGGCAGAGGCGATCTATTTCGCGCTCCAACAGTTCAACAGCGTTCAAGATTGCGAACGACGGGTCATTGATGTGTCAGGCGACGGCACGCCCAACGGCGGCACAAACGTGCACGCAGCACGCAATGCAGCAGAACAGGCAGGCGTCACCATCAACGGTATCGCGATTGAATCCATGGGCATGGCCATCACCAATTTCTATCGCAGCGCGGTGATTACTCGAAACGGCTTTGTCATCACCGCCCGCACCCACCGGGATTACCCCACCGCGATCCGCGCAAAAATCCTGCGCGAAATCAGCAAGATCATCGGCTGAATATTGACGGCACGCCCCCGATGTCACACCCCTGACACAGTGCTAAGGTCGGGGTGACACCATGGAAATGACAGGCAAATCGCATGCGTGCTGAACTGCTGCGGGTCTTCGGGCGGATCGGGCTACTCTCCTTTGGCGGGCCCGCAGCCCAGATTGCGCTGATGCACAAGGAACTGGTCGAAATCCGCAACTGGCTGACCGAGCCGCAATTCCTGCGCGCCCTGTCCTTTTGCATGCTGCTACCGGGGCCAGAGGCGATGCAACTGGCCACCTATGCAGGCTGGAAACGTCAGGGGATCATCGGCGGGCTGATCGCAGGCGGGTTGTTTGTACTGCCCGGCGCGGTCGTGATCGCACTGCTGGCGCTGACATATGCCACCTATGGGAACCTGCCACTGGTGCAAGCGCTGTTTCTGGGGGTCAAAGCAACCGTTGTCATCATTGTTATCCAAGCATTGATCCGAATGTCGCGACGCGCCCTACAGCGCCGAACGCATCTGTTCATCGCAATCGCCGCCTTCGTTGCGCTATTTATCTTCGCCCTGCCCTTTCCGCTGCTCATATGTATCGCAGCGCTGATCGGGGCGACCCAGCCTGACGGGGAAGCCGATCCGCCACTGGCAACGCAGGGGCAGTTCCGGCGCAGTCTGTGGGTGGTGCTGTTCGGTGGGCTGATCTGGGGGGCGCCTCTCCTCATTCTCGCGCTGCTCCAACATGACTTCCTGCTGGATGTGGGGCAGTTCTTTTCCACACTGGCCGTGGTGACATTTGGCGGGGCCTACGCTGTGCTCGCCTATATGACGCAAGCGGTCGTGCTCCAGTATGGCTGGATCAGCACGGCGCAAATGCTGGATGCGCTGGGGCTGGCTGAAACCACACCGGGGCCGCTGATCCTCGTCACGCAATTCGTGGCAATGATCGCCGGGCAAGCACAGGGCGGGATCGGGCTGGCGCTGCTGGCCGGTGCATTGGCGCTTTGGGTGACCTTCGTGCCTTGCTTTATCTGGATCTTCGCTGGGGCCCCGCTGATCGACTGGCTCGAAGGACGACCGCGACTGCGGGCAGCACTCGCGGCTGTCACCGCCGCCGTGGTGGGCGTGATCGGCAACCTGTCACTTTGGTTCGCGCTGCATGTGTTTTTCGGCACGGTAACTAGCATCCGCTGGGGGGCGGTGACCACATCGGCACCCATGCTCAGCACACTACAACCTGCCGCCATCGCACTCGCGGGCATCGCCGCGATACTGCTTCTGTGGCGGCGTTGGCCCCTACCTGCGGTGCTGCTAATGACCGCGCTGCTCGGTGGTCTGCTAAGCTTAAGATAAGATCACTCTTTCCTCCGGCATCGAATCCCCTATGCTGGCAGGGGTGATGTGAAAGGATTATGTTGTGGACCGTTCGATTGACTATGGAAACCTGATGCACCGGGCAATGCGTGGCCTGATACAGGAAGTCCTGATTTCGGTCGCGAAAGACGGGCTGCCCGGCGCACACCATTTCTTTGTTACGTTTGATACCATGCACCCGGATGTGGAAATCGCCGACTGGCTGTCCGACCGCTATCCGGGCGAAATGACGGTGGTGATCCAGCATTGGTTCGACAATCTCGACGTCACGAACGAAGGCTTCACCATCACGCTGAATTTCGGCGACAGCCCGGAAACGCTCTATATTCCATACGACGCAATCAAAACCTTTATCGATCCCTCTGTGGAATTTGGCCTGCGCTTTGAAACACAGGATGATGACGGCGAAACAGCTGAGATCGTCGAAGCGCCAATGGACGAAATGGTTGAACCTGACCCTTCGGACAATACAGAACAGAAAGAGGCCGAAGTCGTCAGCCTCGACCAGTTCCGCAAGTAACCAGACGCACACCCTGTCTGCATTGCGATATTGCGGTCTGCCATCCCCCCCAATATAGGTCTTTCAAGATTTATGAGGGGATATCATGACCGATACACGTACCGAAACCGACAGCTTTGGCCCGCTTGAGGTCCCCGTTGACCGCTACTGGGGCGCGCAAACCCAACGTTCGATCATGAATTTCCCGATTGGCTGGGAAAAACAGCCCGTCGCCATCGTGCGCGCGCTTGGGGTGATCAAACAGGCCTGCGCCATGGCCAACCGCGACAGCGGCAAGCTGGATGCAGAACTGGCCGACGCCATGATCGCCGCCGCGGCAGAGGTCGTCGCAGGCAAGCTTGACGATCACTTCCCGCTTGTCGTCTGGCAAACCGGGTCCGGCACCCAATCCAACATGAATGCCAATGAAGTGATCAGTAACCGCGCCATCGAAATGCTGGGCGGTGAAATCGGCTCCAAATCCCCCGTCCACCCTAATGATCACTGTAACATGGGGCAATCATCGAACGACACCTTCCCCACCGCAATGCACATCGCCGCCGCGACCATGGTACGCGACGTGCTGCTGCCGGGGCTGAACAAACTGCTGGCTGGGCTGGAAGCGAAATCCGAAGAATTCAAAGATATCATCAAAATCGGCCGCACCCATACGCAGGATGCGACGCCACTGACGCTGGGCCAGGAATTTTCCGGCTATACCCACCAGATCCGCCAAGGCATCGCGCGCATCGAAATGGCCCTGCCCGGTATTTATGAACTGGCCCAAGGCGGCACAGCCGTCGGCACTGGCCTGAACACGCAAACCGGCTGGGGCGAAACAGTCGCCGCCAATATGGCCGAAATCACCGGGCTGCCTTTTGTGACCGCACCGAATAAATTCGAAGCACTGGCCGCCCATGACGCGATGGTCTTCATGTCCGGCGCGCTCGCGACCGTGGCCGGGTCCATGTATAAAATCGCCAATGACATCCGCTTCCTCGGCTCCGGTCCCCGTTCTGGCTTGGGCGAACTGGTACTACCGGAAAACGAACCCGGCTCTTCGATCATGCCCGGCAAGGTGAACCCGACCCAGGCAGAGGCGATGACCCAAGTCGCGGCCCATGTGATGGGCAATGACGCGGCAATGAAATTTGCAGGATCACAGGGCCATTTCGAACTGAACGTCTATAACCCAATGATGTCCTATAACCTACTGCAATCCATGCAGCTTTTGGGCGATGTCGCGGACAGCTTCACCGAACGGATGCTCAACGGGATCGAAGCGAACAAGCCGCGTATCGAAAAGCTGATGCAGGAAAGCCTGATGCTGGTCACGGCACTGGCGCCGACCATCGGCTATGACAACGCGACCAAGGTCGCCAAGACCGCGCATAAGAACGGCACCACGCTCAAGGAAGAAGCCATCGCGCTGGGCTTTGTGGATGCAGACACCTTTGACAAAGTTGTGCGCCCCGAAGATATGATCGGGCCCAAGTGAAGCCGATCAACCTGAACCAGGCGCGCAAGGCGCGTGCCCGGGCTGCGGCAAAAATCAAAGCGGATGAAAACGCCATCCGCTTTGGCCGCACAAAGGCCGCGCGCGCATTGGATACAAAAACGGCGCAACAGGCCAGCGACCGGCTTGATCAGTTGAAACGCGACGATGACAGCTGACCACCGGCGCCCGGTCAAACGCTCGCTCACGCTGCGCGGCCACCGGACCAGCGTATCACTCGAAGATATTTTCTGGGATGAATTCCGACGTATCGCGGATCAGGACGGCAAAACCATCAATGGTCTTGCCTCTGAAATAGACGAAGGCCGCGGAGACATCGGTCTCGCATCGGCCTTGCGTGTCTACGTGTTAGAGCGCGCATTGTCGCGTCAGCCATAGCGACGCGGTTCAATGCGCGATCAGTCTTTTGAATAAAGCGCACCGCGCAGATTAGACAGGCGGTCACGATCCTGCTTTTCACCATCATTCAGCTTGGCAGGTTTGACATCGCGCGTGGATTCAGCGCGCGAGCCATTTGTGAACAGCCTTGCCACCTCATGTGGTTTCAGCGGTTTTTTCGTCACGGTTGTTTTGTTCTTCTCTGCGGCCCGCTTCCGTCCCAGAAGCCCAAATTTTGAAGAACCAGGTAAAGCAATCGTCATGTTAACCCCCATATCCTTTAGAGTGTCTGTCGGCACATCTTAGGTCGTATTCAGCAAGAAGATAGCAACGCGTGTTTGGTAGCGCTAAACTACATTCCCATTTAAACAGGATCGGGTCCAGCATCCTGATCAAACGGATGAATTTTAGGCGCGTCTTCGCCGAATATGCGCCATTCCCCTTATGTCCTGTGACCAAATTGCCCAATTTTCACGCTGTTCACGGCGGTGTGAATGCCTCTGCTCCTATCGCGGTGCGAATCGCAACCAAATTCCGTTCTCAGCGCGCACCGTCAGATGCGCCACCGGCACCGGTTCTTGCCCCTCTGCCAATGAAAACTGATAGTTACGCAGCATTTGCGCCAGCAACACGACCCCTTCGATCATCGCGAATCCGGCCCCGGGACAGACACGCGGCCCGCTTGAAAATGGCAAATAAGCTTCCCGCGCGCAGCTTTTGCCGTTCTCTGTTTCCCAGCGCGCTGGATCGAATGCGTCCGGGTTTTCCCAAAGCCGGGTCTGACGATGCAAATGCCAGGGCGACAGGACAATCTGCGCGCCCACAGGCACATCCCGGTCGCGGAAATGCTCTGGCTTGACCGTTTCGCGTACCATCATCGGCACCGGCGGATACAACCGCAGCACCTCGCGAAACACATCACGGGTCTGCTTCAGCTTTGACAGATCAGCAAAGCTATCGCCAAACCCCCGCGCCTCTGCGGCCAGCCTGTCCTGCCATTCAGGATAGAGCGCCAGCAGATACAGCGCCCACGCCAGTGCTGACGCGCTTGTCTCATGCCCTGCGAGGAAAAAAATCGCCACCTGATCAACCATCTCATCACGGGTGAACCTCTGCCCGGTTTCAGGATCGCAGGTTGTCATGATCTTGGTCGCCAAATCATCCGGTGCATCGCCCGTCGCGATCAGATCCAGCCGTTCCTGCGTCAGATCAGTGATCAGCGCACGAATACTCCGGGCGTTCTTTCTGGTCCCCCGCCGAAAAAACCGGGGCATCCAGCTCGGGCCGGGAACAAACGCAGCAAGGTTCAGGATCGGCTGCGAGCGTTGATAGGCCTTGAACGCAGCAAACACCCGGCTTGCGGTTTCATCCTCGATCGGCAGCGAAAACAGCGTGCGAAAAATGACATCCGCAGCCACATGACTTGTCAGCGCCTCGCACTCTTGTGGGGTATCATCCGCCAGTGGGGCCATCCGGGCCACAGCCGCCTGCCCCGCCGCCAATATCCCCGGAAACGTGTCGCGTAACCGGCCGCCTTCGAAGGCGGGATCAATGATCCGGCGCTGCCTGCGCCAGATATCACCATTGGTAACAAAGACGCTTTCCCCCAATAACGGACGCAACCCGGCGCCGATCCGATCCGATTTCGGGAAATCCGCAGGGCGCGCATTCAGCACCGTGCGGATCAGCGGCGGATCATTCACCAGATAGCTGCGAAAGAACGGTGTGCGAAACTCTGCCATCCACGCCCGATAAAGCCGCGCAGGCTGCGCCGACAGGATATCGCGGCGAAACAAACGCAGATGCCGCCATAACGATACCTTATCCGGGCGGGCCGTCGGTTTCGGAGGCGCGCGCCCGCTCAAGGCATCAGCGACGTATAGCGCGACACCGCCACATCAATCCGCGATTTCGATGGGGGCCTGTCACGATAGCGATCCGCCAGTAAAACCGGGCCCGCCGTGATCTGGAAATAGTCGTAGTCGCGGGGACGATCAAACGCGCAGAGATACTGAAAATGCAGGCGGAAGAACCTCCATCGCAGCTCTTTCCACGTTTCCGGTGACAAGGTCTGCGTGAACGCCGCCGACATAATCAACGGCCAGCGTTTGCCCGGCGGCGTGATCCCTGTCACGGCCACCGGATCGCACAGCGCGAAAGAACAGCCATCCCCCGGCGCCGACACATCAATCCACGTGATCAGATCATGGGTGGCCAGAAACACCATATCACTGCGCAACCGCCGGGCACGCGGCAGGAAAGATACCATCGGAATCACCTGCCCCAACGACAGAAATGCCAGCTTAGGCCCCCCTTCCGCCGGAACCCGGCCTGACCGGATCAGGTCAGCCAGAACCGAAATCGCGATATGCGCACCAGAGGAATGCCCAACCACCAAAATCTCATCCACATTACCGCTGAATGCGTCACCGATGGTTTTGGTAAACTCTGCAATCCGCTCTTCCAGCTCTGGCGGATTCGCCCCGCGATGCTTGGCGGTAAAGGCATAATCATGCATCAGGTAATAGGCATATAGCTTGCCATCCTGCGCCTTGAACCAGCGCAGCAGGTTGACCAACACCACCGCCAGAATGCCATATTTCAACAGCGCGGCCACCCAGCCCAATGCAGTCGCCGCACCGCCAGAGGTCAGCCCAGCCAAAGCGGCAAGCCATAAAAGGGCTGATTCAACCAGACCACCCAGAGCAAGACCCAGCCACAAGGCAAAGAACAACTGCGCCAACAGCATTGCCACCGGATAAAGCGCGGCCAGCACCGGGCCTTTGCGCATCCAGAACAGGCGGCGCAGCGTGCCGGTGGTGATATAGGTCCAAGAGGTCTGAAATAATTGCAGATATGTGCCGGGGATCGACTGTGTCATGCTTTGACGCACAATATCCGACCAGGTCAGCACATCGACACGGGCCACGACATCCTGATGATCAATCGTCGCCGCAACAGTCCAGCCATCTGTCTG
The DNA here is from genome assembly GCF_046640325.1 of Loktanella agnita. Lineage (NCBI taxonomy): Bacteria > Pseudomonadati > Pseudomonadota > Alphaproteobacteria > Rhodobacterales > Roseobacteraceae > Loktanella > Loktanella agnita. Next base: position 32,836 of record NZ_JBJMBF010000009.1, read on the forward strand.
CCCTTTGGCCTGCCCTTGCACCGCAATGTCATAGCCGCTCAGCCCGGCCTGCTTTTCACTTTCGCTGCGATAAAGCTCACGATAGCGCCGCGCCGGAAACGGATCATAGCCCGGAATATGAAATACCCAGCGCCGTTTGACCCGCGTCATCTCTTCAGTCATCGATTGGTCCCGTCTTCATCCCCGCAAGGCAAAGCGTATCCGGTTTGAATTGGGAATATAAGTCTTTAGCCCAATGTCGCGAGGGCGGGAAATCGCTCAAGCAGCCACCAACTCAGGGCGGTGAACTGCCCGGTCAGCATCATCATGCCCACAGTCCACAGCAACAGGCCGGAAATCCGCTCAATCCGGTCCATATGTCGCTTCATCCAACCCATGACATTCTTGAGCCGTGGAAAGAACGCCGCCACCAGCAAAAAAGGAATCCCCAGCCCGAACGCATAGGCGGCCAGCAGAACAGTACCACGCGCGACCTCGCCTTCGGTTGCAGCCAGCGACAGGATCATCCCTAAGATCGGGCCCAGACAGGGCGTCCAGCCAAAGGCAAACGCCAGCCCAAGGATATAGGCCCCAAAAGCAGACCCGCCCCGGTCACCCGCCGCCACTCGCATCTCACGGTCCAGAAAGCCGATACGAAAGACACCGATGAAATGCGCGCCGAGGATCATCACGGCAACCCCGGCAATGATGATGAACCACTCCTGATACTGCAACAAACTGCGCCCCAGCGCCGACGCCGCCATGCCCAGCAACATGAACACGGTCGACAGACCCAGAACAAAGAACACCGCCGCGCCAAAGACACGGCGTCTCGCCTGACGCGCCTCTTCCATCTCGGACACAGACACACCGCCCATATAGGCCAGATAAGGGGGGACAACCGGCAAGACGCAGGGGCTGAGAAATGACAAAAGCCCCCCTACCAACGCCACCAGCATGGCAGGGATCAGGGCCGCATCTAGGATCAAACTGGTCTCGAACATCGCACTTCCTTTGCGCCTTCCTATGACAGGCGCAGGCAGAGGTCACGGCGCATTGCGTCACAACTTGGTGGACAATCTGAAATATTGCACCTACCTCGCGGTCATGACCCATGATGCCGACCTTGATGCCAAAGGGCTGCTCTGCCCCCTGCCAGTTCTGAAAGCGCGCAAACGGCTGCAAGCGTTGCGCAGCGGCCAAATCCTACGGGTCGAGGCCGACGACCCCGCCGCCATCATCGACATCCCCCATTTCTGCCATGAGGCCGGGCACACTCTGCTGGGGTCCGAGGATCTGGGTAAAACGCAGGTCTACCTGATCCGCAAAGGCTGACAGGTTAGCGTGGCAAGAGCCGCAGGCGAGCGAATACCTGGCCCGCTATTATACCATCGCTGACACACACAGATTTACCGTCTTTAAATAAGTAAATATCCCGAAAGGAATAGAAAACATGATTGCCTATGTCACAGTCGGCGCCGATGATATTGCCCGTGCAAAACAGTTTTACACCGCATTCCTACCCGCTCTTGGGTACGGATTGGACGAAGGACCAGAAGGTCTAAGCTACACCCTGCCCGTCGAACCGGGTCAGCGCCCGGCACTGCCCGACTTCTATGTCAAACCCACCTTCGATGGGCGGCCAGCCACCGCTGGCAACGGGTCCATGGTCGCCTTCGAGGCAAACAACCAAACACAGGTGCAGGATCTTCACGCCGCCGCACTGGCCGCAGGCGGCACAGACGAAGGGCAGCCGGGCTTTCGCGCCGCTTACGGACCACACTTCTACGTCGGCTACCTCCGCGACCCAGAAGGCAACAAAATCGCACTCTTTTCCAGCGATCCAAACGACCCCACGCGTGACGGATAACGGCGCATACTGCCAAAAGGTCTGGCACGAGCCGCTGCTCATAAAATGGTGGTATCTGGCGTCGCTCTCAAAACCTATATGATCGACAGTTGGGCGATTCCACGGCGCTAAGCTTAGCACTGACAAAGATGATGCCGCGCGAGCCGCTCGGATCCTTTGGAACAAATTTTAGGACTATGCCAAGACCGAATGGCCCCTATAACGGGATAGGGCTGCAGGTTAATTTCTACTAATGCGCGATACGTCAACATCATAAGGACGTCATTACAATGCCAGCACTTGATGCACAGGCAGATGGGGCGGGCCAGTCAGGGAAACTGCGCCGTTCTCTGACCACACCGCTGCTTACGCTCTATGGGCTTGGCGTTACCATCGGGGCCGGGATTTACGTACTGGTTGGGACAACAGCGGCAGAGGCCGGGATCTACGCGCCAATTTCCTTTCTGGTCGCCGCAATCGTTGTTGCCTTCACGGCCTTTTCCTACGCCGAGCTTTCGACACGCTATCCGGTCAGCGCAGGCGAAGCTGCATATGTGGAAGCTGGCTTTCGCTCCGCTACGCTGGCCACGCTTGTCGGACTGGCCGTCGCTCTTTCAGGTATGGTTTCTGCGGCCGCTGTCGCCATAGGGGCTGCATCCTATCTCCAAGGTTTGATCGCAGCACCGCACGCTGTGCTGACCGTTGGGGTTGTCGCGTTGATGGGGCTCATCGCCATGTGGGGCATCACCCAGTCAGTCACGGTGGCTGCAATCATCACACTGATCGAAATTGGCGGTCTGATCTTTGTAGCTGTTTGGGGCTTTGGTGTATCAGAGCCTCTTGGCGTTGCTTTGCTCGATATACTGCCGCCCCTCACTGGCCCCCACTGGACAGGAATCGGCGCAGCCTCACTATTGGCGTTTTTCGCATTTGTAGGCTTTGAGGACATGGCCAACGTCGCAGAAGAGGTGAAAGACCCGGCATCGACCATGCCAAAGGCTATTGTATTTACGCTGGTCATTGCGACTTTGCTATATATTGTGACGACGACTGCCGTGCTCTTGGCTGTACCAATTGACGCCTTGGCCTCTTCCGCGGCCCCGCTCTCTTTGGTCTTTGCCACAGCGCCAGCAGGCATCCAACAAAGCTTTGCGATCATCGCAATTGTCGCCACTGTGAACGGCGTATTGATCCAGATGATTATGGCATCGCGCGTCATTTATGGTCTCGCAGACCGAGGGCATCTGTTTTCTTCTTTGGCGATCGTATCGCGCAGAACACAAACGCCAATCGTCGCAACGGTTCTGGTCGTGTGCATCATATTATTGTTGGCCTTGGCATTGCCAATCAGCGCCTTGGCCGAGCGCACATCGCAGATCGTTCTCTTGGTTTTTATTTTGGTGAACGTCGCATTGATACGGCTGAAATGGCGGGGCGACAACGGGTCCGACCACTTCACGGTACCAATGGTGGTGCCCGTCATGGGCGTCCTAACGAGCTTGCTTTTGTTCGCGACCGCGTGGATTTAAAAGCGGAGCCAACATTCCTACAGACCGCAAATAAAAAGCCCCTACCAATGGCAGGGGCTTTTCCATTTCTTAAACCTTGCCCCGCTCAGCCGCGGCCCAATGACCACCAGCCTTTGCGCTTTGGCTTGGGCGGGCTGGCCTTCTGCGGCTCAGCCGGGACGGTATCAGCGGCCACAGGCTCTTTCGCAGGTTCAGGTTCAGCGGCCACCGGTGCGGGTTCCTCTACAGGGGCAACGGGTGCCGTCGCCTCTGCCACCTGCGCTTTGGCTTCAACCGGCTCCGGCGCTGGCTCCGCTTTCGGCTTCGCCCGGCTCCGACGCTTGGGCTTTGGTTTTTCCTCCGCCTCAGGCGCGGGCGCTTCCGCTTCAACAGGTGCCTCTTCGGCAACCGGCTTCTTACGCGCCCGTGTACGTTTCTTCGGCGCAGGCTTCTCCTCAGAAGCATCTTCGGCTTTTGGTTCCTGGGCAACAGGCGCGGCTGCCTCAGCCTCTTCCGCTGGCTCCTCAGCTTTCTTGCGGCGTACGCGCTTGCGCTTGGGCTTTTCAGCCTCTTCAGCCGGGACCTCAGCGGCCTCTGTCGGCGCTTCTGCTTCGGTCACAGCAGGCGCTTCGGCCTCAGCCTCCGCTTCTTTACGCTGCTCATCCGCATTCACGTCCGACGCATCAGATTGCTGCTGATCGGCATTGTGGTCACCATTATTGCCACCACCCCGCCGCCGACGACGCCGCCGACGCTTGCGCTTCGGGCGATCCTCGGAATCCGCCTCATCTTCTGGCTGGTCTGCCAAAACCTCTTCCGGCTCATCCTCGTCATCTTCCATCATGATCGAGGTGGTCACAACAGGTGCAGCCTCAGGCACCACACGTGTGGCGGTCTTGAACTTATCCAGCGCGTAATCCGGGGACACAAGCGTCGGATCGCATTCGATCCGGACCGACATGCCGTAACGGGCTTCCACATCCGCAATATGTTCGCGTTTGCTGTTCATCAGGAAATTGGCGATGGAAATCGGGGCTTTGATCAGGACCTCTTTGGTACGACCACGTACGCCCTCTTCTTCCAGCGACCGCAGGATCGACAAGGCAACATTGTCATCCGAGCGCAACAGACCCGTGCCATGGCAATGGGCGCACATTTGGGTCGTCGCCTCCAGCATGCCGGGGCGCAGACGCTGGCGGGACATTTCCATCAGGCCAAAGCCGGAAATCCGGCCCACTTGAATGCGGGCGCGATCCGTCTTCAGCTTGTCCTTGAAGCGCTTCTCGACAGCCGCGTTGTTCTTGCGCTCGTCCATGTCGATGAAGTCGATCACGATCAGACCGGCCAGATCGCGCAGGCGCAACTGGCGCGCCACCTCATCGGCGGCCTCAAGGTTGGTCTTTGTCGCGGTCTGCTCGATCGAGCCTTCCTTGGTCGCCCGGCCAGAGTTCACGTCAATCGCGACCAATGCCTCGGTGATGCCGATCACGATATAGCCGCCCGATGGCAGCTGCACGGTCGGGTTGAACATGCCGCCCAAATAGCCTTCGACCTGATAGCGGGCATAAAGCGGCAGTTGTTCGGCGTAGTATTTCACGTTCTTGGCGTGGGACGGCATGATCATCTTCATGAAGTCCTTGGCCGTACGATAGCCAGCCTCACCCGCGACGATCACCTCGTCGATGTCCTTGCTGTAAAGATCGCGGATCGACCGTTTGATCAGGTCGCCCTCTTCATAGATCTTCGCAGGGGCGGTGGATTTCAGGGTCAGCTCGCGGATCTGTTCCCACATGCGCTGAAGATATTCGTAATCGCGCTTGATCTCGGCCTTGGTACGCTGCGCACCGGCAGTACGGATAATCAGACCAGCCCCATCAGGCACGGTCATCGCACCGGCGATTTCCTTCAGCTTCTTGCGGTCAGCGGCATTGGTGATCTTGCGGCTGATACCGCCGCCACGGGCGGTGTTGGGCATCAAGACGCAATAGCGACCGGGCAAGGACAGATATGTCGTCAGGGCCGCACCCTTGTTGCCGCGTTCTTCCTTGACCACCTGGATCAGCAGGATCTGGCGGACCTTGATGACTTCCTGGATCTTGTAACGCTTCGGGCGCGGCTTGCGGACCGGGCGCACCTCGTCGGTATCATCCTCTTCGGCGACGCTTTCGATTTCGTCGTCCTTGTCGGTCGCCGCCATCTCAGGCTGATCATCATCGCTCTGATCATCGTCAGAGGACGGCGTTTCAACAGGCGTGTCGCCCACCAGCACCATGGGGGAATTACCCTCATCGGCCTCATCATCGTCAAGGTCGATGGTTTCCATACCCGCGATATCGCCAGAGGTTTCCTCCTCTGGCGTTTCGACCTCTGCGGTGGTGACCGCATCAGCACCTTCGGCGTCGGCAGCCTTAGTACGACCGCGACGGCGTTTGGGTTTGGATTTCTCGTCGTCTTCCTCGTCCTGCGCTTTCAGACTTTCGGCATAGGCGCGTTCCTCGGCGATCAGCGCTTCGCGGTCCGCGACGGGGATCTGATAGTAATCAGGGTGAATTTCCGAGAACGCAAGGAACCCATGGCGGTTACCACCATAGTCCACAAAAGCAGCCTGTAGCGACGGTTCGACCCGTGTAACTTTGGCTAGATAGATGTTCCCGGCAAGCTGGCGCTTGAATTGACTTTCGAAATCAAAGTCTTCGACCTTGTTTCCGTCGACCACAACAACGCGGGTTTCTTCCGCGTGTGTGGCATCGATGAGCATTTTCTTTGGCATATTGTCCGTTCGCACATAACTGCGGGGGCGCCCCTGGGGGCGCTGTTGTCCGTGTTACATGTCTGATTGTGGCGATCTGCACGCGGGCTGTGCCAGCGCCCTTCAGGGCGGCTGCATCTTGCCTGCTATGTTGCGCGCGTTGCATCGCGTTTCTTCTCCGACCGCGTATTCTGCGGCCCGTTCAAGGCCCGGCCTGCATCTGAGTAAACACAGCCAATGGCGTACTTCTGACCTTTCGGCCAAATCAGCTGTCCGGTTGTGACGGGCAATCTGCCCTCATCATCCAAAACAGAGAATTCTTGCGGAAGATGCCACGCGTTGTCTGCAAGGCTTTCCGTCATTCCTACATAATGGAGGAAGCCATAGTATTACAATGACAATTTCACTTATTGTCCCCCGACAGGAAACGCAGACCCAAGCCACCTGCGGTTGCGGCACTTGAAAACAAGGCACTTTTAGCGCTCCAACGCACCCTTACCTGCCATGATCTTGTCACGAAATTTTTCAATCCGATTGAACCGCGTGGCCGCTTGCTTGGCCCCGTTGAGGTTGATGAGGTAACTTTTCTGTCGCCCCGGTGTCAGCGTATGGAACGCCTCGGCCAGTGTCGGATCGGCTTCCAGCGCCGCGATCAGCTCTTCGGGAAAGTCCGGCATGCTGTGATCCTTGGGCGGCTTGATGCCCTGCGCGGCATAGCCCATCGCCTCAGCCAGATAGGCCCTGATGATCGGGGCCTTTGGCGCGACTTGATCATTGGCCGTAAACCGCAGCGTCCCGGCGTGGCGGGCATTCGGACCATTCGGCTCCAACACATCGTCGGGGTCTGTCATTAAAGCCGGATTCATAAAGCTTAGGCGAAAATCCCCGCGAAACGCACCAAAAATCGCGATATTGCGGCCCAGATGCATATAGCAGGGATGCGCCCATTTCACCGTCTCTTCCAGCCCCTCCTCCAGACAAAGGCTGCGCAGGGCGTTCAACCCGTCAGCCCAGGGCCGGATCGAACAATCGGGGGTGTCAAAGCGATCACAGCGCCCGCAGCCCTTGGTGAAATAGTCTTCGATATCCGTGATCATGATAAACCCACTATCCAGTGCCGCCCCGTGATCAAACCACGCAAGCGTGGCTTTGGATAGAGGATTGTCAGATCGTGGCACCCCAACGGCCGGCGTTCAGCGCCCTGCCCGCCCCGGATCAAAGGGTTAAGAGCGCATTCATGTTTTGCACCGCACGCTGCCTTAACCCGGCAAACCGCGAAAAAAAGTCCGACGCTTTTCCGATGCATATCCGATGGCAATCCGAACGCCTAAAATCCCAGAAAATCAGGCATTAACACCCGATTCCATAAAACATAAAAAACGCGCCCCACAGAATGGGACGCGCAACGCTTCGGGGTATTAACCCCTTGTTCAAAGATAGTCGGACCGCTGTAGCCCGTATTTCGCCATCTTCTCGTTCAGCGTCCGGCGCGGCAGACAAAGCTCTTCCATCACCGACACGATTGATCCTTTGTGACGGCGCATCGTGTTGTCGATCAGCATGCGTTCAAAAGCTTCTACGAATTCTTTCAATGGCTTGCCCTCGGTCGTCATCGCGGGCTTCATTTCCTCGGTATCGGCCATCAACAGCGATGCGATGGAGCCGGTCCCGCGACGGTTTTGCAGCACGGCGCGTTCAGCCACATTGATCAGCTGACGGACGTTCCCCGGCCAAGGCGCTTGCAGCAATTGGGCCGCTTCCTGCGCACTGACCTCAGGCGCGTCACAGCCATATTCGTCAGCAAACTGATCGCCCAGACGGGTGAACAGCGACAGGATATCCTCGCCCCGCTGACGCAGCGGTGGCACCGTAATCCGCAGCGCGGCGAGACGGTAAAACAGGTCCGGGCGCAGCACGGTTTCACAGGTTTTATCCTGCTCTTGCAGGTTACAAATCGCGACAATCCGGGTCTCTGCCGGTGTGCCCTGCTCGTTGATTGAGGTCAGCAAACGGGCCTGCAACGCATGGCTAAGTGCTTCAATATCCTCAAGAACCAAGGTTCCGCCACGGGCCTCTTCGATGGCCGGGATTGGCTCATCGTCCTTGGCCGGGCCAAAGATCCGGCGGGCCAGCGTTTCCTCGTCATAGGCAGAGCAGCTGATCAAAACGAATTTCTTGTTGGCACGGGCACCCACAGCATGCAGCGCGTGGGCCACAAGCGTTTTACCAGTGCCGGTTTCGCCTTCGATCAGCACATGGCCATCGGCCTGCCCAAGATCCAAGATATCTTCCTTCAACCGCTCCATCGGGGCGGACTGGCCGATCAGCTTTTTCATCAGCGCCGTACCGTCGGACAGCTCTTTGCGCAGCGCACGGTTGTCCAGCGTCAGACGACGGGCGGCCGTGGCCTTTTTGGCCAGCTCGGTCATGCGGTCAGGGTTGAACGGCTTTTCCAGAAAATCAAAAGCACCGACGCGCATCGCCTCAACCGCCATCGGCACATCGCCGTGGCCCGTGATCATGATCACCGGAAGAGAGCTATCCACGCCCTTGAGTTTCTTCAAAAATTGCATCCCGTCCATGCCGGGCATACGAATATCACTCACAACGATACCTGGAAAATCGCTCCCCAGCCCCTTCAGCGCATCCTCTGCCGAAGCATAGGTTTCTGTGTCGAAACCTGAAAGCGCGAGCCACTGGCTGATCGATTGACGCATATCTTTTTCGTCATCGACAATTGCAATTTTCATGGCCTTGGTCGTCATATTTCCATCCTTATTCTGCCGCAGCTACGCTTTGCTTCATGACCGGCAGTTGTACTTCAAATATCGCGCCACCATCCACCGCGTTACGCGCTGTGAGGCGACCACTCATATCGTTGATGATACCCGACGATATCGCAAGCCCTAAGCCGGTGCCGTCCCCCGGTGCTTTGGTTGTGTAAAAAGGTTCGAACAGCTCGGCCAGGTTTTCGATACCTTCGCCGTTATCACGAATTTGCAGGTTAATTATGTCCCCGGCAACAAGCAAAATTTCAATCGTGGGATTAGTTGCCTTTTTTGTCGCATCCAATGCGTTGCGCAGCAGGTTGATGATGACCTGTTCCAGCCGCAGCCTGTCGCCCCAAATCATCACCGGTTCATTCGGCAAAGTGCGGATAATATTGACCGCACGGGTCTTCAATTGCGGCTCCATCAAAGCCAGCGCCATGGACACCGCAGCCCTTGTATCAACGGGTTCAAAGGCTTCTTCACCCTTGCGGGCGTATGATTTCAGCTGCCGGGTGATCGCCCCCATCCGGCCCAGCAAATCATCGATCCGCTGGAACGATGACAGGGCCTCATCCGGGCGCTGACGCTGGAGCAAAAGCCGGGCACCGGCAAGGTATGTTTTCATCGCGGCAAGCGGCTGATTCAGCTCGTGGCTCACAGCCGCTGACATCTCGCCCAAGGCGGCGAGTTTTGACGATTGCGCAATGGTCTGTTCGGCCACTTCCAGCGTCTTTTCGACCTTCTCACGTTCAGCAATTTCCCGCTGTAGCCTGCGGTTCAATGCGCGAAGCTCTGCTGATTCACGCTGGAAAAACACCAATCGCGACGCGGTCTTACGCGACATGAACCAAAACATGATGGCCAGCAGAATCGCGAATCCCATCACTTCCAGCGCAAGAATGCCGTTCACCTTCTCGCGGACCGATGCATAGGTGGTAAAGCTGACCATCTTCCAGCCTTGATGCGGCACACGCACCTCGCGGCGCAGCACGGCCTCACCCTGTAGATAAGCATCCGCCGGTAGCGACGCCCAAGCCTGCGTCATACGAATGGCACGTTCGATGGCCGAAGGGGCCGATTGCAACGCCAGTGCCTCCGCCTCTTGCAGACCGCGCCAGCGGGGCTCTGTGGACATGATGATCATGCCTTCGCTGTCGGCCACGAATACAGCATCGGACACGCCCGCCCAGCTTTGTTCCAGACGCGGCGCGTCAACTTCGACCACGATCACACCCAGCATCCGATTGCTGGATTCGACCTTGCGCGAATACACAAGCGAAAAAGCGTTGGTCTCCGGGTGGCGGTATGTCGAATAGACAGTCTGATTATTGCGCATCGCAGCGACGAAATACGGCGCGTTACGGTGGTTCTGGCCCAAGCGACCACGATCCGTTGCCGCAACCGCGCGCCCGTCCCGGTTCAGCAGGGTCATTGTCATCGCCCCGGCCTCATCCACAAAGGACATCAGCCGCGCAGTCGACAGCGCATGGTTATTCGTTATCAGCGCGGCAATCAGATCAGAATCACGCGCCAGCACCTGCGGCACGAAGGAGCTCCCCTTCAATTCCGAAATCAGGCTATTCATATTTGAATTCAACCGGACCTCGGCCCGGTTGCGGATCGTATCGGTAAAGCGCTGGGTCAGAAATTGATTACTGACATAGATAACGATGACAGCAAACAGGCAAAACACCAAGATTGACAGGCGTAAATACCAGCGTGCTTTGCCCTTGCCCGTGCCCGTTTTTCCAAAAAGGCGGAGCTTCTCAATACCCAGTTTTTCAAACAGGTTGAATTTGCCGAAGTCATACATCTTAATAGCTTACGACCGTCATGCGATTGCAGCAAGGACGTAGATCAAGCTTCTGCAAATTGTCCGACAAGCCCACGAAACAAGGCTTGCCCGCCTGTCCCGCCATGGCCATCATCAACCGCCCGTTCAGGATGCGGCATCAGCCCCAGCACGCGCCGGTTTTCCGACAGCACACCAGCGATATCCGCCACGGCACCATTGGGGTTATTGATATAGCGAAATGCGATCCGCGCTTCGCCTTCCAGCCGTGCCAACGTATCCGGGTCGGCTGTGTAATTGCCATCGTGATGGGCCACCGGATAAGTGACCACATCCCCTGCAGTGTAACCCTCGGTAAAGGCGCTATCAGCGGTTTCCACTTTCATTTCAACTGTCTTGCAAATGAATTTCAGGTTGGCATTGCGCATCAAAGCGCCGGGCAGCAGGCCGGTTTCGGTCAGCACCTGAAATCCGTTGCAAACGCCAAGGGCAAAGCCGCCACGTTCCACATGCGCCACCACAGCCTTGCAAATCGGTGATTGCGCGGCAATCGCCCCGCAGCGCAGATAATCCCCAAAGGAAAACCCACCGGGAATGGCCACAAGGTCGATGCCCTCGGGCAATGCGGCATCCTTGTGCCAGACCATGCTGACATCGGCCCCCGCCGCCTTGAGCGCGACAGCCATATCTCGGTCACAGTTGGAACCGGGAAACACGATCACTGCCGCGCGCATCAAAGAAGCTCCACCTGGTAGCTTTCGATCACAGTATTGGCGAGCAGCTTTTCACACATTTCGTTCACCGTCGCCTCAGAGGTGCCATCGGCCAGCTCCAGCTCGATCACCTTGCCCTGGCGGACGCCGTCGACACCGTCAAACCCCAGCGTGCCAAGCGCATGGCGCACCGCCTCACCCTGCGGGTCAAGGACCCCGTTTTTCAGCATCACATGCACACGTGCCTTCATGGTCGGGGCCTTTCTAATTGATCAGTGTCGGCTTTGCGGGCCGGTGGGTCACGTTAGAGGGCATCACGCCAAGGCGCTTTGCCACTTCTGTATAGGCATCGGTCAGATTGCCCAGATCCCTGCGGAACACGTCTTTGTCCAGCTTCTGGCCGGTCTCGATATCCCACAGACGGCAACTGTCAGGGCTGATTTCATCGGCAAGGATCAGGCGCGGGAATTCATTGTCCCAGACGCGACCCACCTCGATCTTGAAATCAACCAACTTGATGCCAACGCCATACATCACGCCCGACATCCAATCATTCACCCGCAAGGCAAGACTGACGATATCATCCATGTCCTGCTGGGTGGCCCAGCCAAAGGCGATGATATATTCTTCGGGGACCAGCGGATCGCCAAGAGCGTCGTCTTTATATGAAAATTCGACAATGGGGCGCGGCAGTGACATGCCCTCTTCCATACCCAGACGTTTGGCCATGGATCCGGCGGCAAAATTGCGCACGATCACTTCCAGCGGTATGATTTCCGCCTGACGGATCAACTGCTCGCGCATGTTCAGGCGTTTGATGAAATGGGTCGGGATACCGATCTGGGTCAGGCCGGTCATGAAAAATTCCGACAGGCGGTTGTTCAAAACGCCCTTGCCCTCGATCACGGCCTTCTTCTCGGCATTGAACGCGGTCGCGTCATCCTTGAAATACTGGACCAAAGTGCCCGGCTCAGGGCCTTCATACAAGATCTTGGCCTTGCCTTCGTATACTTTCTTGCGGCGCGCCATACGTACCCCTCGTTCTGCGCGGCCCGATGCGGGGCGCGACTTGTCCGCGTCATAGTGCATGCCCCCCTTGCGGGCAAGGACTTGCGAAGGCATATCAGGAACAACGCTATTCAAACCAGAGGTCACCCCCATGAGCACATTCGACGACCGCGAGCACGCCTTTGAAGCCAAGTTCGCCCATGATGCCGATATGCAATTCAAAGCCGAAGCGCGGTGCAACAAGCTGCTGGGCCTTTGGGCCGCCGAATTGATGGGCAAAACCGGCGCCGATGCCGATGCCTACGCCAAAGAGGTCATCAAGGCCGATTTCGAAGAACCCGGCAACGAAGATGTCTACCGCAAGCTTTCGTCCGATCTGGGCGACAAAGCAGACGAAACAACGATCCGCACAAAAATGGTGGAACTGCTGGCAGTGGCCAAGGCGCAGCTGCTTGAAGAGCACTGAGTTAATTTAAGTTGTTAACAGTTTAACGGCGCGTCACTTCTGCTGACGCGCCGTTTTGCACTGCACACACCGACCAATTAACGTCCTGTTCACCCGGCGACCCTAGCTGCATCGCAGGTGGTATCGGAGTAGTCATGTTTCAGTTGCGTCCAGAACTCTCGGGGAGTTTCCCGAAAACGCTTGTTCAATTTGGTTTGCCCATTGGGGCGCTTGTTTTGTTTGGCGGATTGCTCTGGCGGGAACTGGCAGCAATGGATCTGGCCGCGATTGGCGTGGCCTTGGGGCAGGTCAGCACCGCAAGTTGGATCATCGCAGCCTGTGCCACATGGTTCAGCTTTCTGGCTTTGGGGCGATATGACGCCATCTGGCACGAGGTTCTGCGCACAGGCGTCAGCCAACCCGCCGCTAGGCGCGCAGGCATTCGGGCCGTGGCCATCGCGCAGATGGTGGGGTTTGGCGCGGTTACCGCAAGCCTTGTGCGTTGGCGCTGTCTTCCCACGCTCAGCCTGTGGCAGGCCACGCGCCTGTCCGCTGCGGTCACGCTGACATTCACCGCCTGCTGGTTCCCCTTCGCCCTGATCGCCCTGTGGTGGGTCGGCGCGGATGCGTTGCCGGTATCGCTGTCCCTGCCCTGGCTCACGACGTTGCTATTGGGCACGGTCGTTTTGCTGGCGCTGGGGTGGCGGCGCTTTGTGCCGCAAATGCAGGCCACACATCTGGCGCGTCTGATGGTCTGGACGGGCATCGACATGAGCTGCGCAGCACTCGCGCTTTATGTCTTGCTGCCCGCCGGGACGAACGTACCCTTCGATATCATCATCGCGGCCTATGTGATCGCGCTGGGGCTTGGGCTGATCTCAAACAGCCCCGGCGGTACCGGTGCGTTTGATCTGACGTTGCTTGCGCTGATCCCGATGCTTGCGCCCGAACAGGTGGTTGGCACGATCATCGCGTTCCGGATCGTCTATTACCTTGCGCCCGCCCTTCTTGCCCTCGCATCAATCGCCCGCCCGACACGACCCACAGCGCGACCAGCACAAGCCCCCGCACACTGGGGTTTGATCGCCCAGACAGGGGAATTGCGCGACGTTGCGGATCAGCCCTATTTCATCGGCGACGCGCCGGGCATCATGTGCGCTATTGGCCCGCAGATGCAAAGCGCACCACAAGTATCTGATATCAATAATTTTTGGCGGGAAAGCCTGACCCGCGGCCGCGTCCCCGCCTTTTATAATTGCGCATCAAGGCATGCGCTGGCGGCCCGCAAAGCAGGATGGTACGTGCGCCGCACCGCGATGGAGGCGATGATCCAGCCCGCCACATGGACCACATCCGGCGGCAAACGGCAGACCTTGCGCCGCAAGCTGCGACAAGCAGAGCAGGCGGGCGTCACGGTGACGCAAACGACCGATCTGTCCATGGCAGCGCTTAGGGACATCGCAGCAGAATGGGCCATCGCCCATGGTGGGGAATACGGGTTTTCCATGGGCCGTTTCGCACCCGATTTGATCGCGCAGCAGCGTGTTTTTCTTATCAAGCAGGACAACCGGATCATCGGCTTCATCAGCTTTCACACCAGCCGGGCGGAATGGACGCTCGACCTGATCCGCCATGTGGCAGGGCTGCCCGATGGCACAATGCATGCGGCGATTGTTGCCGCGATCAGCCAAGCCCGCGCCGAAGGTGTCGCGCGGCTGTCGCTCGCCGCCGTTCCAGATCCGCGCCACACCCCTGCTTTCTGGGCGGAAAAGCGCGCCGGTCTGATCCAGTTCAAGCGCAGCTTTTGCCCGATCTGGGTCGGTCGCTATCACGCCGCGCCAAACAAGCTGACCTTCTGGTTCACCGGGGTCGTGATCGGAATTGCGGTACACCGACCATTGGCAAACCTTTCTTGGAAACTTGCCGCGCGGGTAAAACCGGGCCTGTAAAGCCGCCGCGCCCTGCGGTTTCGATTTGCAGTCAGGCGGCAGACATGAGAAGCGAAGGGCGACGTTTTCCAAGGGAACAGATCGCAAATGACCAATGCTTTGTCCAAACTGCTCGCAAGCCGTGACTGGCTGATGGCCGATGGGGCCACAGGTACCAATCTGTTCAATATGGGGCTGATGTCCGGTGACGCGCCAGAGTTCTGGAACGTGAATGAAACCGCGAAGATCAAAACCCTTTACAAAGGCGCTGCCGATGCAGGCAGTGATATCTTCCTGACCAACAGCTTTGGTGCCAACGCCTCGCGCTTGAAGCTGCATGACGGGCAATCCCGCGTACACGAGTTGAACAAAGCCGCCGCAGAGCTGGGACGCGAGATCGCCGATGCGTCAGGGCGTCAGATCGTCGTCGCAGGCTCTGTCGGCCCCACAGGCGAAATCATGGCCCCGATGGGCAGCCTGACCCATGAAATCGCCGTCGAGATGTTCCACGAACAGGCCGAAGGGCTGAAAGCCGGCGGCGCAGATGTGCTGTGGGTGGAAACCATCAGCGCGGCCGAGGAATACAAGGCTGCGGCTGAGGCGTTCAAACTGGCCGATATGCCTTGGTGCGGCACGATGAGCTTTGACACCGCCGGGCGCACAATGATGGGCCTGACCTCCGCCGAGATGGTCAAGCTGGTTGGCAAGATCGAACACCAACCCATTGGTTTCGGGGCAAATTGTGGCGTTGGCGCATCCGATTTACTGCGCACGGTTCTGGGCTTCGCCGCCGCTGGACCAACCCAACCCATCATTGCCAAAGGCAATGCGGGCATCCCGAAATACCATGATGGGCATATCCACTATGATGGCACGCCGGAACTGATGGCCGATTATGCTGTTCTGGCGCGTGATTGCGGTGCAACGATCATCGGCGGCTGCTGCGGCACCACGCCAGAGCACCTGCGCAGCATGCGGGAAGCGCTGGAAACGCGGCCCAAAGGTGACGCGCCGACACTGGATATGATCACCGAAAAGCTTGGCGGCTTTTCCTCTGCCTCTGACGGTACGGATGGCGCCGGTCCTGCACCCAGCCCCCGTCGTGGACGTCGGAAGCGCAGCTAATGCGCGTCATCTTGATCGTGTTTACGTTCTTTTAACCACGTTAGTTCAATATTGAATCACGGGACAGGCGTGCTGGCCTACGACCGTTACAAAAACAGCCCTCGCACGATTGTCGTGGTCGTGCGGGGGCATCTTTCAGCGATAATCCCCCTTAAAGAAACGACATCTGATCACCCGGCTGCGGCGGGCGTGCAAACAGATCCGTGCGCAGCTGTGGCAATGACCGGTCCAGCCCCAGCTTGCGGGTTGCCAGACGAAAGCGCTGCCGCAGAATCGCAGCCCATTCGCCCTGCCCCGTCATCCGTTGGCCGAAATGCGGATCGTAATCCTGCCCGCCATGCATTTCACGGACACGGCCCATGATCCGGGTCGCGCGGTCCGGGAAATGTTCAGCCACCCATTCACGGAACAGATCCGCCACCTCGCGCGGCAAGCGCAACACGATAGAGGATGCCGCAACCGCCCCCGCCTCTGCACAGGCTTGCAGGAGCGCCTCCATCTCGTGGTCGGTCAGAGCCGGGATCACCGGCGACACCATCGCGCGCACCGGAATACCCGCGTCGGTCAACTGCCGGATGACCCGCAGCCGGGCGGCAGGCGACGGCACGCGGGGTTCCATCGCACGCGACACAGCGTTGTCGAGCGTGGTGACAGAGACCCCAACGCGTACCAACCCCTGCGCGGCCATCGGCGCAAGAATATCCACATCCCGCGCAATCAGCGTACCCTTGGTGACAATCGCTACCGGATGATTGAAATCGCGCAGCACTTCCAACACGGCACGCATAATTTTGCGTTCTTTTTCAATCGGTTGATACGGATCAGTATTCGTACCGATGGCAATCGTTTTCGGCTGATAGCGCGGGTTGGACAGCTCTTTGCGCAACTGTTCTGCCGCATTGGGGCGGGCGATCAGGCGGGTTTCAAAATCCAACCCCGGCGACAGGCCCAGATACGCATGGCTGGGGCGGGCAAAGCAGTAGATGCAGCCATGTTCACACCCACGATAAGGGTTGATGGATCGGTCAAAACTCAGATCAGGGGAACTATTGGATGTAATCACCTTGCGCGCGGTTTCATCGCGCACCTCGGTGCGCAACACCGGCAGCTCTTCGTCGCGGGCCCAACCGTCATCCACCGTTTCCGCCGTGAAGCGATCAAAACGGATATCGGGATTGGACGCAGCCGCGCGCCCCGGTGTGCGATGTGATTTTTGAACCGGATGTTCAGACATGATCTTTATTAGAACATTTCATGAACCACAACAATGGCAGGTCGGTCACGATCTGCTGTATGTCGTTATTCAGCAGGTAGTAAATTGCGTTCGCGCGCACTACTACATTAACAAGCGTTTCAAGAGGTTCCGCATGTCTGACGAAGAAGACGACATCATCCTGTCCGAGTTGAGTGACGAAGAACTCGTCCAGCAGATGTTTGATGATCTGTATGATGGAATGAAGGAAGAAATAGAAGAAGGCGTGAACATCCTGCTTGAACGCGGTTGGCAGCCTTACAACATCCTGACAGAGGCGCTGGTCGGGGGTATGACCATTGTCGGGATCGACTTTCGCGACGGTATTCTTTTCGTGCCAGAGGTTCTTCTTGCGGCCAACGCGATGAAGGGGGGCATGGGTATCCTCAAACCATTGCTAGCCGAAACCGGCGCACCGCGCGTGGGCAAGATGGTGATCGGCACCGTCAAGGGCGACATCCACGATATCGGCAAGAACCTTGTTTCCATGATGATGGAAGGTGCCGGATTTGAAGTCGTCGATCTGGGCATCAACAATGCCGTAGAAAGCTATCTGGAAGCATTGGAATCCGAAGGTGCCGACATTCTGGGCATGTCCGCGCTGCTGACAACCACCATGCCTTACATGAAGGTGGTCATCGACACGCTGGTCGAAAAAGGCATCCGCGACGATTATATCGTGCTGGTCGGCGGCGCCCCGTTGAACGAGGAATTTGGCAAGGCAATTGGCGCCGATGCCTATTGTCGTGATGCAGCGGTCGCTGTGGAAACAGCCAAAAGCTTTATGGCGCGCAAGCATAATCAGGGATTGGCCCGCGCCTGATCCCTTTTTATCGGTCCGCCCCGCGCTTATGTTACAGGGGAAGGAGAGGACCATGCCACTCGACAGATTAGTTCTGATCATCATCTGCGTGATCGCTGCCGCCGCGGCAACGATCTGGGTTGGCGCAGCTTTGCTGGCCAGCATCCAGGCACCGCCATTCATCGGTTTCGCGATCCTCAGCATCGTGGCACTGGTCGTCTATATCGGCTGGCGCGTGATCGCAGAGCGGCTGAATAACAAGGACGATGACCATTATGACCGTTTCAAAAACTGACATGCTGATCTGCACGACCGACACCGTCCCCGGGCGCGAGGTTCAGCAAACCATGGGGCTGGTGCGCGGGGCGACCGTGCGGGCCAAACATATCGGCACCGATATCGTCGCCGGTCTGCGCAACCTCGTCGGGGGAGAGATGACAGGGTATTCCTCCCTTCTGGCCGGGGCGCGCGAACAGGCGCTGGACCGGATGAAGGACGAAGCCCGTAGCATGGGTGCAAATGCCGTGATCGGCTTTCGGATGGAAACCTCTGCGATCATGAACGGGGCCTCTGAAATCGTGGCCTACGGCACGGCGGTGCGGCTGACGTGACCAACGATACCGCCCTGACCTCTGACGGGCTTGCGCCCCAAGGCGTTGGGTCGGTGCTGTTGATTGCCTGCGGCGCGCTTGCGCGGGAAATCCTTGCGCTGAAGGCAGCCAACGGCTGGGACCATCTGGACCTGCAATGCCTGCCCGCGATTTTGCATAACCATCCAGAACGGATCGTGCCCGCCGTGCAGGCTGCCGTGGCGAAACACCGCGCTGATTACGACCGGATATTTGTCGTCTACGCCGATTGCGGCACCGGCGGGCAATTGCAGGCAGCCTGCGCCGATATGGGCGTAGAGATGGTCGCAGGTCCGCATTGCTATGCCTTCTTCGAAGGTGTCGATGCCTTTGCCGCACGTGATGAAATCACGGCGTTCTACCTGACCGATTTCCTCGTCCGGCAGTTTGATGCCTTCGTTTGGCAGCCGCTGGGTCTGGATCGGCACCCCGAGCTGCGGGATATGTATTTCGGGCATTACGAGAAGCTCGTCTATCAGGCGCAAACAGACGATCCGCAGCTCACACAAATCGCCCAAAACTGCGCCGACCGGTTAGGCCTGATGTTTGAACGCCGCCTCACCGGCTACGGCGATCTTGTACCCGCATTACGTCACGCCTAAAGCGTTTCAATTTCAACCTGAGGCATCACGCGTCACCGATCATGTCTGCGCTAACGGCGACAGGCAGCGATGCGTTTTGCAGCTATAAACCGAAATGTCCTGAGGCATTTTAGGACAAAAACGCAGTAATGTTTTGCCGACCGCAGAGACAATCTATGCGGGACTGTTTCAATTACTATAAATTCTTAAACGATCACAGAAAAACAACCTTAAGGAATTGACTCAGAAAGTTAACTCACGTTAACGATTATTTATCTTTTTAATTAGTGCCGCATGATTGCTTCAATATTTGCGATCAGAGCCATGATGAAAGCGTGACAATGCCCTCAGCAACGAACTTGTTCCAACCTCACCCCAGTGGCATCACACTTAATATTTTTGGCACGACGACAGTGCTTCTGAACATTCTCAACAGCGGTGCCATCGGAACAGTCACAGATCCCGATGATGCCCTGCTTGAACCGGGGGACAGTGTCACCCTTACCGGGGGCGCATTCACGGATGAACCGATGACTGTCAGTGCGGTCGGCACCGCACGTGTTGGGCTTACTGTACTCACCCTGGGTCCGCCGTTCCAAGTTGCCATTCTGACAACCGCAGGTGGCGACAGCTACTATTTCTGGCCAGACGGGCCACCAAATTTGTTGGGAAACGTTGTTATGGTGTTGGATCTGGACGGCACCCCAGGGAACACTGTGCCCTTATGCTTTGTCGCCGGAACACCGTTGCTGACCACTGGCGGCTACAAAAAAGTCGAGGATTTGCGCCCCGGCGACCACCTTGTCGATTGGACCGGGCAGGCTGTGCGCATACTCTGGTCCGCGCAACAGCGGGTCGGCAATCTGACCGATCCGAAGCGTGCCCATTTGCGACCGATTACGTTCTCAGCCGATAGTTTCGATCAAATAAACAACACATCAAAGGTCCGCGTTTCAGGCAACCACCGGATGATGCTCTCCGGGCCGGACAACGCGCTAAACTTCGGCGCACACGATGTGCTCGCCCCGGCAAAGGCTTTTGTCGATGGCCATCGCGCCTATGTCGAAGACTACGAAAATACGGTCGATTACTATCACGTGCTTTGCGAACGGCACACCGTTGTCTGCGCTGCGGGTATCTGGTCTGAAACGCTTCTTCTTGGCCCCGTATCACAAGGCGTCCTTGGCACGCGCCAGATGGCGAAAATCGACAAGATCGCACGCGAGAATGCGGCGTTGACGGTTGATCAAGTCTACGACAGCTGTCTTCCGGTGCTTACAAAACGCGAGACTGAATTGATAGCAAGGGATGAATGGCACCAGTGTGCAGGTCAGAACACCACAAAGGCGGCTTGACCGCTACGCCGCCGCCGCCGTTTCCCGTATCCGCGCGACCATCGCGCGCAATCCATTCGACCGCTGCGCCGACAGGTGATCGTTCAGCCCCAACCGCCCCAGTTCAGCCACCGCGTCGATCCGGGTAATTTCAGACACCGGCTGATCACTATAAAGCGTCTTCAGCACGGCAATCAGGCCCCGAACGATCATCGCATCGCTGTCCCCACGGAAACGAAAAGTGCCATCGCTGATCGTCGGCACAAGCCAGACCTGACTGGCGCAGCCATCAACCTTGGTGGCGGGCACGCGCAGCGCATCTTCAAGCGGGTCCATCGCCTTGCCCATATCGATCACATGCCGATAGCGGTCTTCCCAGTCGTCAAGGAATTCGAAGGTATCCACCAAGTCTTCGAAATCGGGATTTGCCATGAGCCTGCCTTTCCGTTGCGCCCCATCATGTAGGTGCGGCACCCTGCAAGGTCCAGATCAAAGCGTGACGGTCACGACTTTCTGCCCTTTGACAGCCAGCCCTACCTGCCCCTCGCACAGACGCAGCGCATCATTACCAAACACTTCCTTGCGCCAGCCCTTCAAAGCGGGCAGCGTACGCTCGCCCCCGGCCAGCGCATCCAGATCAGAGGATGAGGCGATCAACTTTTGTGCAACACCCTCATTATCCGCCTTCGCCTTGAGAAGGACGCGCAGCATATCCGCCAGCGCCGGGTTCACCTGTAGCTTGGCCCGCGCAGTATCAGGCTTGGGCATATCTTCGGGCTTCATGGCAAGGCCAGTTTTAATCGCGGTCAGGATACCTTCGGCAATGTCACCCTTGCGGGCCTCACGCAGCAACAGCCGCGAGCGGCCCAGATCCTGTTCTGACTGCGGCTTGGTCGAGGCAAGTTCGATCAGCGCATCATCCTTATAGACCCGCGTGCGGGGGATGTTGCGTTTCTGGGCATAGGTTTCGCGAAACCGGGCAAGCTCGCGCACCAGCGCCAGAAATTTGCCAGACTGCGTGCGTGTTTTGACCCGCAGCCAAGCATCATCCGGATCGGTGCGATAGGTTGATGGGTCTTCCAGCACATCCATCTCTTCGGCCACCCATTTCTTGCGGCCAGATTTTTCCAGCTGCGCCGCAAGAAATTCATAAATGTCCCGCAGATGGGTGACATCCGCCAGCGCATATTTCAGCTGCGCATCCGTCAATGGGCGGCGCGACCAGTCGGTAAAGCGCGAGGATTTATCCAGATCGGCCTTGGCGATCTTACGGACCAGTGTTTCATAGCCGACCTGCTCGCCAAAGCCACAGACCATGGCAGCCACTTGCGTATCAAACAGCGGTTCCGGGATCACACCCTGATCGACAAAGAATATCTCAAGGTCCTGCCGCGCGGCATGGAACACTTTGACCACACCGTGATCACGGAAAAGATCGTAAAGCGGCTCGAGCGACAGCCCATCAGCCAGCGGATCAACAAGTGCGGCGTCTTCGCCCGCCGCATCGCGATAGGCCAGCTGCACAAGGCAAAGCTTGGAATAATAGGTGCGCTCACGCAGAAATTCGGTATCAACGGTGACAAAAGGACGTTTGGCAGCCTCGCTACAAAAAGCAGCCAATTCGGTCGTGGTAGTGATCTTTTTCATTCTTGTTCCGTCAATCGTACTGGCTCACAGCGCACTGCGACCCACTATTACGCGATTGTCAGAACGAATGAAAGAACAAGCAGATGTTACGCGCCAAGTGTGACCATTCTGCGGTCCCCGGTGACATAGCGATGCAGGACCGCAGGGTATAGCTGATGCTCCAGCGGCAACAGCTTTGCGGCAAGGGTTTCGGGTGTGTCATCCGACTGGATAGCGATGCGCGCCTGTCCCAGAATGGGTCCGCCATCCAGCTCTGCCGTGACCTCATGCACACTGCATCCATGTATCTTGTCACCTGCGTCAATAGCGCGTTGATGGGTGTGCAGCCCTTTGTACTTCGGCAGCAGTGACGGGTGGATATTCAGCATTCGCCCGGCCCAATGCCGGGTAAAATCCGGCGTCAGGATGCGCATGAAACCGGCAAGACAAATGATATCCGGCTTCGCAAGCATCAGGGCGTCTTGCAGGGCCGCTTCGAAAGCGGCGCGATCCTTGCCAAAGGGGCGGTGATCAACGGCAAAGGTCGGCACATTCAGCGCGCGCGCCTTAGCCAAACCACCGGCTTCCGGATCATTCGACAAAACCAGTACCGGCCGTGCAGGATGATCGCTGGTCATCGCATTGACCAGCGACACCATATTCGACCCGCCACCTGAAATCAGGATCGCAACGCGCTGCGTCACAGCAGCGCGCCTTCGTAGCTGACACCAGCCCCCTTGGTCACGGTGCCCAACCTGTGCACGCTCTCGCCTGCATCCGTCAGCATCCCGGTCAGCGCGTCCGCCTGATCTGCAACCACGACCAGCACCATGCCGATCCCGGCATTGAAGGCTTTGAGCATTTCAGCCTGCGCCAGCCCACCAGTTTCAGCCAGCCAACGGAACACAGGCGGCAGTTCCCAAGCGTTCAGATCAATCTGCACACCCAGATCATCGGGCAACACGCGCGGCAGGTTTTCGGTCAGACCGCCGCCGGTAATATGGGCCAGTGCATGAACGCCCCCTGCCCTGATCGCAGCCAGCGCGGGTTTGACATACAGCCGTGTCGGCGCCAGCAAGGCGGCCCCAAGCGCTTCGTCCGCAAAGGGTGCCTGATCCGCCCATGACAGGCCTGACACATCCACGATCCGCCGGACCAGCGAATAGCCGTTGGAATGCACACCATCTGCGCCAAGACCCAGCAATACGTCACCCTCCGCAACCCCGCCGGGCAAATCAGCCCCGCGCTCCATCGCGCCGACGGCAAAGCCTGCAAGGTCGAAATCGCCGTCATGATACATGCCGGGCATTTCTGCGGTTTCGCCACCGATCAACGCGCAGCCTGATGCTTCGCAGCCTGCGGCGATACCGTTAATGATGCGGGTCGCCTGATCCAGCTCCAGCTTGCCCGTTGCGAAATAATCAAGGAAAAACAGCGGCTCTGCCCCTTGGCAGACCAGATCGTTCACACACATGGCGACCAGATCAACGCCGATCGTGTCCACATTGCCTGTGTCGATGGCGATCCGCAGCTTCGTGCCCACCCCATCGGTGGCCGCGACAAGGATCGGATCAGTGTAACCCGCACCCTTCAGATCAAAAAGCGCACCAAACCCGCCCAACCCGGCCATCACGCCGGGTCGCGCGGTGCGCTTTGCGGCAGGTTTGATCCGCTCGATCAGGCTGTTGCCTGCATCAATATCCACCCCGGCATCGGCATAGGTCAGCCCGTTCTTTTGTTCTGCCATTTTCAAAGGCTCCTCGCACTGGTCGCTTTGCAGCGGGATACGCCAGATGGCCCCTGAAAGGAAAGCCTGTGCAGGCACCGGGCTATGAATTCTTTAGCGTGGGGAACATACATGCAAGCCCGTGCGCGGTCGCGATGAAAAAATAGCCGCGCATTTCACACGCAAAAAGGAGATTGGCGCGGTGCGGTTCAAGCTTTGTTAACCTTTTCGAGGCATCACTATATACAAGATAAACGATCCCTCCTCAGTTTCCTTTATCTCCCCATATGCAGAGGCGGCTCACCCCAGAATCGCGGGGCAGCCGCCTCGCCCCGCGCTCGCGAATGCGCATCTTTTCCATTCCACAACTTGACGCCTTGGCCCGGTCTGGTAATGCCTATTGCAGGGGGCCTGTAGCTCAATTGGTTAGAGCAGAGCGCTCATAACGCTTTGGTTGCGGGTTCAAGTCCTGCCGGGCCTACCACCTTATCCCTTACTGAAATCCCTTAACGTGCAATCAGCTGTGGGCAAGCAGCGCCGCATTGACAGCTGCAGCCTGCACGCCATCAATCACCTTGATTCCCGTAGTTGCCGCAGCCGCTGCCCGCAGGGTGACCATACCACCGCAGCCAAGCACAACAGAATCGATGTGATCTTCTTTCACGGCGGTCTGAATTTCCCGCAGCACCCTGTCCTGCGCGGTGGCGTCGCCGTCCTCTAACGCCAGCACTGGCACATCGCTGGCCCGGACCTTGGCCAAATTCTGCGCCAACCCATAGGCGCTGATATTCGTCTCTAGTATCGGAACCGACACGTCCAAAGTCGTCACCACCGAAAACCGCGCGCCGCACATCGCGGCAAGATGGTATGCCGCCTGCCCGATGCCAATCACGGGACAATGCGCCATGGCGCGCGCTGCACCTAATGCCGTGTCATCAAAGCAGCCGATGATGATCGCTTTGGCCCCCAAGTCCGACGCTTTTCCGACAAGCTTCAGCAATGGCGGCGTCGCCAGCAAACCATCCGACGCGCCCTGAATGGCGGGCGGGCCATCATGTGATGTCCAACCTTCAATCCGGGCCGACGGCACGGCCGCAGATGCGGTGTCCACCATGGCTTTTGTCATCGATGCGCTGCTGTTGGGGTTGATCAAAATGATCATAAAAGCCCCTTGCCCGCATCCGACCCGCGCTTGGCCTTTCGCCGGGTGCTCCACCATGTGATGAACAAAAATGCCCCGATAATCAGCAATGAAAACAAGGTGGTGAGCGTACCAAGTGCATATAGCACCGGCGTGGTGACATTCGTCGTCATGCCAAAAATTTCCAGCGGCAGCGTGTTATAGCTGCCCGCCGTCAGCAATGTGCGGGCGAATTCATCATAGGACAGGGTAAAGCCAAACAAGGCCACGCCGATCAGCGACGGCGCGATGATCGGGATCACAACATGTCGCAGCGTCTGCCACGGCGTCGCCCCCAAATCGCGTGCGGCCTCTTCATAGCTTTTGTCAAACCGGTTGAAGACAGCAAACATAATCAACAAACCAAAAGGCAACGTCCACGTCAGCTGCGACCCAAAACCTGATGTCGCCCAATGCACTGGCAGGCCGGATTGGGAAAAGATCAGCCCGACACCCAATGAAACAAGGATCGACGGGATCACCAGCGATGTAATGATCAGATAAAACAGGATGTTTGATCCCGGAAACCTGCGCCGAAATGCCAGCCCACCCATCACCGACACGACCACGGTGACCACCATCACCATCAGCCCAAGCACAAAGCTGCGCCGAAAACTGCCCCAGATATCCCCCACGGCCTGTTGTTGAAACAGGTCATAAAACCAATGGAGCGACACACCCTGCATCGGAAAGGTCAGTCCGCCGCCAGGGCCTTGGAATGACAAGATACCGATGGTGAGCGTCGGACCGTAAAGAAACAGCAGGAACAGCCCGAAAAAAACAGCGAGACCGTAGAATGATCTGGGACGAGGTTCCATGATCAAAGCTCCTTTCGGATATCAACAAAGCGCAGCATTACGGCGATGGTCAGCAGCACGGTGCACAGCAGCACCACCGCGGTCGCAGCCGCCGATGGATAGGCGAGCAGCGCGATATCATTGGAAATAAGCCGCCCCACATTTGCCGATTGGCTGCCGGACATGAACCGCACCGTAATGAAATCGCCCATCACCAGCGTGACCACAAAGATCGTGCCGATCATAATGCCGGGCTTGGTCAGTGGGATGATCACATTCCACAGGATCTGCGCACCAGTCGCGCCCGCATCGCGTGCCGCCTCGACCAGCGATTTATCGATGCGCATCATGGTGTTAAAGATTGGAACGACCATGAAAAGCGTATAAAGATGCACAAAGGCGAGGATCACAGCAAAGTCGCTAAACAGCAGCCATTCCAGCGGCGCGTCGATCACGCCCCATGACAGCAGCGCGGAATTCGCGATCCCGTTGCGTCCCAAAAACGGGATCCAGCTGATCATACGGATAATGTTCGATGTCCAGAACGGGATCGTACAAAGTAGAAACAGCGCGATCTGCCAGCGTAAACTGCGTATATGAAAAGCCAAAAAATACGCAACCGTGAACCCGATCACCAAAGTGAACCCCCAGGTGATCGCCGCGTATTTGAAGGTGTTGATGAACACCCGCAGCGTCACGGATGAGGTAAAAAGATACCCGTAGTTTTCAAAGGAAAAGGCAGGGATGATCGAAAACTCTGTCGCCCGCCAGAAACTGACGACAACAATCATCCCGATGGGCAGCACAAGGAAAAACAGCAGGACAAGCGCCAGTGGCGACACCATCATCATAGCGCGAAAGGAAGGTTTGGAATTCACGGGAAAACAATCATCTATCAAGGTGAAAGGGGTGCCCGCAGGCACCCCGAATATGGATCAGGCGGCGATGAATTCGTTCCACTTGCGCACCATATACTGGTTTTCGTCCATAACGGCGTTCCAGCAGGCAACCGATCCCATGCGGTCATAGAACGACCCGCCATCGCGGACCTCACCAGCCTGTGCCAGCGGATCACCGAAGGGAGAGGTGATCGTTTCTGTGGCCTCCTTGCCTTCGAACCAATAGCCCCATTCGTTTTCAGACATATGATCTTTGGAGGTTTCAGGCACAGCCGAATAATACCCCTGCCGCATCAGGAATCCGCCGACCCAGCCATCAAGATACCAATTGATGTATTCATAGGCTGCATCACGCTCCAGCCCGGTCAGGGCCGATGACAGGCCGATACCACCACCCCAGCTGCGATAGCCTTCTTCCAGAGGCTGATAGACGCAGTCGATCCCACGAGATTTGACCGCCGTGATCGCAGGCGACCACATGGATTGGATCACCACCTCACCCGATGCCATCAGGTTGACGCTTTCATCAAACGACTTCCAGAATGCGCGGAACTGACCATTACGCTTGGCCTCTGTGAAGATGCCGATGGTCATGTCGATTTCTTCGCGGGTCATGTTGCCCTTGTCGGGATAGGTGTATTCGCCCATCGATTCCACGACCATCGCCATATCCATGATCCCGATGGAGGAAATATCAAGGATCGACGCCTTGCCCTTGAATTCCGGGTTCAGCAGTTCGGACCAATTGGTAATCGGTCGCCCGATCAGATCGGGACGAATACCCAGCGTATCCGCGTTGTAGATGGTCGGGATCAGCGTCATCCAACCGGATTCTTCCTGAACGAAATCAGTACCCTCCGGGCCAGAGGTAAAGCCAACGGTATGCGGCGCGGTGCCTTGGGCGATGGTGCTTTCAGGTGTCAGCAAACCGTTGCGAAAGATGCCAACGATCTTGTCGTAATTCTTGATCTTGCTGGTATCCATCGCCTGCAAATTGCCGGTCGGCCAGACCTTTTTGCAGATCCAATATTCGATATCAGCAATGTCAAAGCTGTTAGGCTGCGTCGCGGCGCGCTGGGTCACACTGTCGCTGTCCAATGCTGTCATTTCAAGGGTAAAGCCAAGGTCCTCTTTGACCTTTTGCGCCACCTCATTCAGGTTTGACACGCCCGTACCAAATTGGCGCAATGTCACGTCCTTGATATTCTGCGCCCAGATCATGGGCGCGCCAAGCGTACTTCCGGCAGCAAGGGCAGCACTGCCTTTCAACATATTTCGTCTGGATAGTTTCGTCATCTGGTTTTCTCCCGTTGGATGGTCTTAAGCTGTCAATCTGTGCAGCTTGCTTTGATCCCAGGTCAGGCCGATTGCGTCGCCCGGGTTTTGCGGATTTTCGAAAAAGGTATTGTCGGGCACCATAGCGACCACATCCTGATCACCTGCAATGCGCGCCGAGACGGCGACATGCATGCCCTGATATTCAATCGCGGTGACCCTGCCCTGCAACTCGCCCGCATCGCTGGCCGTCAAGCGCACATCATCCGCACGAATGGCAAAGGGCCCATCAGGCAGCGCAATCACGTTATGCCCACCCATAAACTGCGCCACAAAGGCGGTCTTGGGTGCGTTGAACACATCCCGCGCCGGTCCGGCCTGTTCGATGACGGCGTTATTCATCACCACGATTTCATCTGCCAAGGCTAATGCTTCATCTTGGCCGTGGGTGACATGCAGAAAGCTGATGCCAAGTTCGCGCTGCAGTTTGCGCAGCTCGCCACGCATTCGGATGCGCAGGAACGGGTCCAAGGCCGATAGCGGCTCATCCAACAGCAAAACCTGCGGGCGGGTGATCAGCGCGCGGGCCAGCGCTACCCGTTGCTGTTGCCCGCCCGAAAGCTGGTCTGGCATTCGATCAGCCAACGCAGACAGATCGACCAATTCCAACATCTCTCCAGCCTTAGTGCGGCGTTCGGCGACCTCCACCCCTTTCATCTTCAGGCTAAAACCGACGTTTTCCGCGACGCTCAGATGCGGGAACAAGGCGTAGTTTTGGAACATCATCGCCGTGCCGCGTTTGGCGGGCGGCAGATGGGAAATATCGCTCCCGCCCAGCAGGATTGACCCGTCGCTGACGGACTCATGCCCCGCGATCATTCGCAGAGTTGATGATTTACCGCAGCCCGACGGGCCAAGCAGGCAGGCATATCCGCCCGGTCTGAAATGATGGCTTATCGCATCCACCGCGACCGTCGCGCCGTAGCGCTTTGTGACCGCGACCAATTCCAACTCTTTTTGCATAGCAGGTCCAAGACAGCTGACTTTCCTTGACCCTGCGTAAAACCTGCAGCGACTGCCAAGCGGCGTCACCAAGGGGATGATGGAAATGCCACGGTTTGCTTAATCAAAAAGCACGCAAAAAGCGGATCGCACATTTTTTGCACGCAATATTGTATACAATTAATCATTCGACCGCATACATACCAAGGTGCCTTGAGCCTGACCTGCAGTCTTGGCAAACAGGAATCCTAAGGAAATGAGATGGACGCACAGACAGACACGCCCCCCAAAGCCAGCGCCGAAACTGTGGCCGATGCGATTTCTCTGGCGATCCATGAACACCGCCTGGCCCCCGGTACCAAACTGGGCGAGGATGAACTGGCCGAGATTTACGGCATCTCGCGCACCGTTGTCCGGGCCGCACTGCAGGCGCTGTCTCATATCCGGTTGATTGATATCCAGCGCAATCGCGGGGCCTTTGTTGCAAAGCCGACATTGTCCGAAGCGCGCGAAGTGTTCGAAGCGCGCGAATTGCTGGAACCACGCACCGCCGCCTCTGCCGCGATACATGCGACGGAGGCTGATATTGCGCTGCTTGAACGCCACATCAACGATGAGCATGCCGCCCTTGCCGCCGCTGATCCCGGTCGTGCGTTGCATTTATCGGGCGTTTTTCACATCGAAATTGCTCGTATTGCTAATCAGGCCACGATTGCAGGCTTTGTTGAAACGCTGGTCGCCCGGTCGTCGCTGATTATCGCGCTTTATTGGCGGCGCGAAAGCGCGCTTTGTGAAAAGCACGCGCATCATGCATTGCTGCATGCCATTGCCGATGGCCATAGCGAACGCGCCGCCGATTTGATGCGCAGCCATCTGGTTGATCTGCACTCTGCCCTTGATTTGCGGGACAGATCAGCCCCCGCGCAATCCTTGAAAGAGGCCCTGCAACCATGACTATTCGCAATATGACGCTTGCCGATTTACAGCTTGTGCTTCACTGGGCCGCTTCCGAAGGTTGGAATCCCGGCCTTGATGATGCTGCGGCATTCATGGCCGCCGATCCGCAAGGGTTTTTCATCAAAGAGATTAAAGGCGTACCAGTCGCAGCAATCTCGGTGGTTAATCATACGGATCATTTCGCGTTTCTTGGGTTATACATTTGCCACCCAGACCACCGGGGTCAGGGCCACGGCTGGGACATCTGGCAAGCGGGCATGGCGCATGCGGGGTCGCGCACTGTCGGGCTGGATGGCGTGCCGGATCAGCAGGCGAATTATGCGAAATCGGGGTTTATCTACGCATCCCGGACAATCCGATATGAAGGAAATCTAAGCGCTGGCCAAGCCATTGATGTGGCACCATCGACGACAAAACTGTTGGCGGTAGACAAGGTGGCGACGGGTCTGAAACGCGTCGGATTTACGTCGGACTGGTTTGCGGACACCGCACACCGCAAGACGGTTGCGCACGGCGATGGCTATGCCACTTTCCGCAAATGCCAAGACGGCACCAAGATCGGCCCGCTCTATGCCAACACAGACGCAAAGGCCCGCGCGCTGCTTGCGGCCTGCCCTTGGGATGGTCCTGTCTATATTGATGTTCCGCAAGAGTGCACCGCGCTCACCGCATTGGTCACCCAGATGGGGTTTGCGCCAGTCTTTGAAACCGCACGCATGTACAAGGGCGCGCCGCCAGATGCGAAACCCCCGGCCTTTCACGCCATCGCGACGATGGAACTGGGTTAAAGCGTTATGCGAAAAACCTGTATCTGCTAACGCTGCCTGAAATCATAGATTTCAACGCGTTAGAGCATTTCGATTTATACCTGAATCACCAATCGCTGCCTTTCGCCTGCGGCTCAAACGCAATTGGTGATCTGTGATGTCTCAGGGTAAAACCGAAACGCCTTAGCAGATACGTCATGTCTCAGGTATTTCGTCAAACGCTATAGGCATCATCCACATAAGCGCGGATCACAGCGCGGCTGCCCTGCGCCCAGATCCCGGCCAACGCAGCGCAGAAGGCATCCGCAAACGCCGCATTCTCCGCAAGGTCGCCATAGATATGCGCCTGCTGTAGCCACAGCGCGGGCGTGTCGCACGCCGCTTTGGCGGTTTGTGTCAGCGCGTCCCATGCCGGATCGTTCGGGGCGATGGCCGTGCCATCTTCACGGGTACCCTCACACATTCGCGCCCAGAGCGCCTCGACCAGTGCCAACCCCTGGACTGGCGTTCCAGCGGCCAGCGCGTCACGCAAGATCGGCAGGATAAAGCCCGCGTGGCGGGATGAGCCGTCAAAGGCCACCCGGCGCGTCGTGTCGTGGATTTCTGGGTTGGCGAAACGGGTGCCGATCAGCGCCACATATTCCAGTGGGCCCATGCCCGGAACGGCATCGACCTGCGGTGCGATCTCTGTCCGTTCCACCTTTTCGAACAGCGCAAGGATATCCGGGTCCGCCATACAGCCGGCAATCGTTTCAATCGACAACAGCTCCCCTGCGTTGGCAAGGATCTGGTGACCCGCGTTCAGCATGCGGATTTTCATCGACTCGTAACTGTGCACGTCATCGGTCAGCGTCGCGCCCGCTTGTTCCCATGCGGGGCGACCGGCGCAGAACTTGTCTTCGATCACCCATTGGCGAAAATTCTCATGTGTAACGGGTGCTGCGTCAGCGATGCCCATGCCTTGCGCCAAGGCAATTTCCTTGGGGCCAGTCGCGGGCACGATGCAATCAACCATCGCATTGGGGAAGGTCACATTGGTTTCGATCCAATCCGCCAGTTCCGGGTCGTTCTGTTGGGCCAATGTGACAACGACCTTATGGGTCACATCGCCATTGCCCTGCAGGTTGTCACAGCTTTGCACGGTAAACGGCCCCTGCCCCGCATCGCGGCGCGCCTTGAGTGCGGCGATGATCGCGCCAAAGGCCGTGCGCGGTGTGGCAGGCTGCGCGATGTCATGCTGGATGTCATCATGCGACAGGTCGAGCTCCCCCGTGGCGGGGTCGTTATAATAGCCGCCCTCTGTCACTGTCAGCGATACGATCCGGATCGCGGGGTCTGACATACAGGCAATCAACGGTGCGTTGTCATCGGCCACAGGCAGAAAATCAATCATTGCGCCTGACACCTCTGCCGAGATGCCCGCAGGGTCCAGTTCGATCAATGTGGTCAGGTAGTCCTGTGCAGCCAGCTTGTCGCGCATGATGGCATCACCTGCACGTACACCAGCCCCGATGATCGCCCAGTCCTGCGCCTGACCATCCTGCATCAGCCGATGCAGATACCACGCCTGATGCGCCCGGTGGAAATTGCCCAACCCGATATGCACGATGCCGGGCGTCAGCGCCGTCCGGTCATAGGCGGGGCGCGTGATTTGCGCGGGTAAGTCAGACAGATGTGCGTTACACAGATCAATCATAATAGCCTCAGCGGTCTGTATTTTGGTTCAGTTCATCCAATTGCCGCCGTCGACATGAAATGTCTGGGCGACGATGTAGCGGGCTTCGTCTGTCGCAAGAAACACGGCCATTCCGGTCAGATCTTCGGCTGTTCCCATCCGTCCGAATGGGACCGCATCTGCGACTTCACGGCGTTTTTGACCGATTGGTTTGTCTTCATATTTCGCAAAAAACGCATCAACGCCCTCCCAATGTTCCCCATCGACGACGCCGGGGGCGATGGCGTTCACGTTAATCCCGTGGGGGATCAGGTTCAGCGCGGCGGATTGGGTCAGGCTGATGACGGCAGCCTTTGTGGCGCAATAGACAGCGACAAGCGGTTCACCCCGGCGGCCGGCCTGACTGGCCATATTGATGATCTTGCCGCCTGCATCCCGGTCAATCATGTGTTTGGCGACGGCCTGCATAGTGAATAGCGTGCCGCCGACGTTGATATCAAAGGCGCGCTGATAGTCCGCGCGGTCAATCTCAGCAATCGGGGCGGCGGTAAAGATCGCCGCGTTATTGATCAGGATGTCGATCTTGCCGAAGTGTTCCACCGTTGTTGCGACAGCGGCATCAATGCTGGCCTGATCGCTGACGTCTATTTTCACGGCGATTGCCGCGTCAGGGACCGCCTGATTGATATCATGCGCCGCGGCTTCTGCCCGTGCAAAATCAATATCGGCCAGCGCGACACGGGCCCCTTCGTTTGCATAGGTTTCTGCGAAGGCAAAGCCGATACCCCGCGCAGCCCCGGTGATCAGGGCAGATTGTCCCTGAAGACGTGTCATGCAATCCGCAGCCCCTGCGCATCAAAACGGTGGATCACATCGGCGCGTGGTGTCAGGAAAATCCGGTCACCGTGGTTAAAGCTGACCTCACCATCGGCCCGCACGGTGATCGTTTCGGCCAGACCTGTTTGGTGGATGTGAAAGAACGTATCAGACCCCAGATGCTCTGACACGCCGACGACACCGGACCAAAGACCGTCTTGGGCCGATACGTCGATATGTTCAGGACGCACGCCAATTGTCTGTGCGTTATGCTTGGCCGCTTCTTCACCCGCGATCAGGTTCATCGTGGGTGAACCGATAAAGCCCGCGACAAACAGATTGCGCGGCGCGCGGTAAAGGTCGAGCGGTGAACCCACCTGTTCAATATGCCCGGCGCGCAGCACGACAATCTTGTCAGCCATGGTCATGGCTTCAACCTGATCGTGGGTCACATAGACCATTGTGGTGGCAAGGCGCTTGTGCAGTTCCGAGATTTCCAGACGCATCCCGACGCGCAAGGCGGCGTCAAGGTTCGACAATGGTTCGTCAAACAAAAAGGCGGCAGGCTCGCGCACAATCGCACGGCCGATGGCGACACGCTGACGCTGGCCACCTGACAGCTGGCCCGGACGCCGGTCGATATAGTCGGCCAGGTTCAGCACCTTCGCCGCGCCATCGACGCGCCGGTCGATTTCAGCCTGATCAAGCTTTGCCATCCGCAACGGAAAGGCGATATTTTTACGCACCGACATATGCGGGTAAAGCGCATAGGATTGAAACACCATCGCCAGACCGCGTTTGGCAGGGGCGGTCTGCGTGGCATCGGCCCCATCAATTTCGATGGTCCCGGAAGAGGTATCCTCGAGCCCCGCGATCAGGCGCAGCAAAGTGGATTTCCCGCAGCCCGACGGGCCGACAAAGACCGTAAACTCGCCATCCTCGATCGTCAGATCCAGCGGTGGGATGACCTCCAGGTCGCCAAAGCTTTTCGTGACTTGCTTGAGTTGAATGCGTCCCATGGTTCGTATCCCTTATTTTACCGCGCCAAAGGTCAGACCGCGGACGAGTTGTTTCTGGCTGAACCAGCCAAGGATGAGGATTGGCGCAATGGCCATGGTCGAGGCCGCGCTAAGCTTTGCGTAGAACAGACCCTCTGGGCTGGAATAACTGGCAATGAAAGCTGTCAGCGGTGCGGCGTTTGCAGCAGTCAGGTTCAGCGTCCAGAATGCCTCGTTCCAGGCGAGGATGAAGTTGAGCAGCACCGTCGATGCAATGCCCGGTATTGCCATCGGGGTCAGCACATAGAGGATTTCCTCTTTCAATGCGGCCCCGTCCATGCGGGCGGCTTCCAGAATTTCGCCGGGGATTTCGCGGAAGTAAGTGTACAACATCCAGACGATGATCGGCAGGTTGATCAGCATGATCACGATCACCAGACCGATCAGACTATCCAGCATCCCTGCCCGGATAAACAGCAGGTAAATCGGATAGAGCACGCCCACAGCAGGCAGCATCTTGGTCGAGAGCATCCAGAGCAGAATATCCTTGGTCCGGCGCGAGGGCACAAAGGCCATCGACCAGGCGGCGGGCACTGCGATGATCACGCCCAGCAGGGTAGATCCCCCCGCGATGATGATCGAATTCCATAAGAACCGCCCGTAGTTCGACCGTTCCAACACGACGCCGTAGTTGTCCAATGTCCAGTCGAAGAACATGAAGACCGGCGGATCGCTGATCGCCTGCGCCTCTGTCTTGAAGCTGGTGAGGATGGTCCAGAGGATCGGGAAGAAGATCAGCAGTCCCACGGCCCAGGCCAGAAGGGTGTTGATTGCTTTGCGCTGGTTTGTGACAGATCGTGCCATGTCAGTATCTCCCGTCCGGGCTTTGGGCCGGGACCTCGAAATCAGGGCTGGGGTGAAGGTCCCGGATCAGGTCCGGGACACGCGGGGCAATGTAATCAAGCATCGAGATTTTTCCCCACGATCCGCATCAGGAAGATCGCGACGATATTCGCAAGGATGATGGCATAGACGCCGCCCGCCGATCCCAGACCGATGTTCTGGCTTTCCAGCACACGCTGATAAATCAGGTAGGTCAGCGTCCGGGTCCCGAAGGCACCACCGGTGGTCACGAAAATCTCTGCAAAGATCGAGAGAAGGAAAATCGTCTGGATCAGGACAACAATGGTGATCGCCCTGCCCAGATGCGGCAGCACGATATACCAAAAGCGCGATGTTACGGGTGCACCGTCCATTTCAGCCGCTTCCAGCTGTTCGCTGTCCAGCGACTGAATCGCGGTCAGCAGGATCAGTGTCGCAAAGGGCAGCCACTGCCAAGAGACGATCATCACGATAGAGGTCAGCGGCACGCTGCTCAGCCATTCGACCGGCTGTGCGCCGAAAAATTTCCAAAGATGGGCGAACAACCCGTTCACCGGATCCATGAACATGTTTTTCCAGACAAGGGCTGAAACGGTTGGCATGACAAAGAACGGAGCGATGACAAGAATGCGGACGACCCCCTGCCCCCACATCGGCTGGTCGAGCAACATGGCGAGAAAAACGCCGAGCACGACCGTGATAATCAGGACGCCGCCAACAAGGATCAGTGTTGTCTGAACCGAAGGCCAGAAGGCGCTGGAGCTTAGGAAGCGGCCGAAGTTTTCAAATCCGACAAAGCCCTGATCGCCGCCACGCAGCGGCAGATAGCTTCGGAAGGAAAACCAGAGTGTCATCATAAGCGGCACCAGCATCCAGGCAAGAAGCAGGACCACGGCGGGTGCCATCATGACGCGTGCAGCTGATCGGGATGCTTTGGTGGCCATCGGAGAATACCTCATTCGGGCGGACGCGGAATACGGCGGAAGGTCACGGAAACGACAAGGGGTCAGAGGGGCGCCATTTATCGCCCCTCTGGAGTGTTGGAAGAGGCCTAGTAGCCTGCGGCTTCCATTTCTTCGGCGGTGATCGCCTGCGCTTTTTCAAGCGCTTCTTCGACGGTCTGCTGCCCTGCATAAGCGGCCGAGAATTCCTGACTTACCTGCGAGGCAATACCAGCAAATTCGGGGATCGCAGCAAATTGGACACCAACATATGGCACCGGGTCAACCGTGGGGTTGTTCGGATCTGCCGACAGGATCGAGTCCAGGGTCTTTTGCGCAAAGGGCACAGCCAGATAATCGGGGTTCTCGTACAGCGATGTCCGTGCACCCGGAGGCACATTGGCCCAGCCTTCATTTTCGGCAACCAGCTCAATATAGTCTTTCGAGGTGGCCCATTCGATGAACTCTTTCGCCGCGTCTTCTTGCTGCGTACCGGCAGGGATTGCCAGCGCCCAAGCCCAGAGCCAGTTCGCATTCTTACCCAGCCCGGTGTTCGGGGCCAGCGCAAAGCCGACGCTGTCAGCCACGGTGGAATCTTCGGCGTTGGTCACGAAAGATGCCGCAACGGTGGCGTCGATCCACATGCCGCATTTGCCCTGCTGGAACAACGAAAGGTTTTCGTTGAAACCGTTCGTCGCATATCCCGGAGGACCGGATTCATCCATCAGGTCTTTGAAGAAATTGACGGTGTTGGCCCATGCGTCTGAATCGAATTGCGGGGTCCAGTTTTCGTCAAACCAGCGCGCACCAAAAGAGTTGCTGATCGCTGTGATCAGGGCACCACCCTCACCCCAACCAGCTTTGCCGCGCAGGCAGATACCGTTGATTTCATTGTCGCGATCCGTCATCGCCGCAGCGGCTTCGCGGATGAATTCCCATGTTGGGCTGTCAGGCATTTCCAGCCCGGCTGCATCCATCAGGTCGGTGCGATACATGATCATCGAGCTTTCGCCGTAGAACGGTGCCGCATAAAGGGTGCCATCGTGGCTCAGCCCGTTGGCCATCGCAGGCAGGATATCGTCTGCGTCATATTCATCTGACAGATCATCCAATGGCACGAGCCAGCCGTTCGCGCCCCAGATCGGGGTTTCATACATGCCGATAGTCATGATGTCGAACTGCCCACCATTGGTGGTGATGTCCGTGGTCACACGTTGGCGCAGCACGTTTTCTTCCAGTGTTACCCACTCGACATTGATGCCGGTCTCTTCGGTGAATTGATCCGTATAGCCCTGCATCCGGATCATGTCGCCGTTGTTGACGGTCGCAATCGTGATTGTTTGGCTGTGGCTATCTGCGTGGGCGGCGATACTTGCCGATATGGCGATCACATTCGCCGCGCATAACGCGGTTCTCATAGACATCCTGTTCCTCCCTAAAGTTTTGGATGTTGTGCGATCACCCTAGGGGTGTGAATGGCGGGCGTCAACAAAAAACTTTACGCGCGGTAATTTTATGCGGATTGGCGCATGACCAGCCGCCCGTCGAACAACGTTCGGGCAGTTTTTATTGGCTCACCGTTGATCGCGGCGACCAGCGTTTCCACTGCGCGGGCCGCGACCGCGTCGTAATCCTGCGCGATTGTTGTCAGTGCAGGACAAGTATAGCGCGAAAAAGGGTGGTCGTCTTGCCCTGCGATGCGAATATCACAATCGGGCTTTAAACCAACCCGCACACCCTGTTCATAGCTGGCCGCCAGCAGCCCAATCGCCAGTCGGTCATTGCTGCACAGAATCGTATTGGTCTTGAAAAAACCATCGGCCAGTGCCGCGCCCCCGCCCCGCTTGCCGATTTCCTCAATGGACCAGCCTTCGCCGTCGATTTTGACGACCTGCGGGTCTTGGCCCAGCCGCTCCATCGCGGTGAGATAGGCCATGCGCCGTTTGTTGGCATTGGGGTTGGCGGGGTTCTTCATCTCAAGCAGACAAGGCGGTTCGCCCGTGCGACACAGGTAATCGACCATCTGATCGGCGAAATTCTGGCTGTTGGAACCGACAAAGGCGCGCCCAACCCCATCCATCGCCGAATCGAACAGCACTGTTGGCACATCGGCGCAGAATCTCTCGATTGCTTTGCGGTCAGACAGACGGCCCAGCGGTGCCAGCAATACCCCTGCCGGTTTCAGCGCCCGCAATTCATCTAAAATCTCGGCTTCCAGATGCGGTTGCCCGTGCGCGGAATACAGAACCGGCTGATAACCGGCGGCGATGCAGCGATGTTCGAGGTTCCGCGCCACCTCAGCAAAGAACGGGTCTGCCAGAAACGGCA
This sequence comes from Loktanella agnita, assembly GCF_046640325.1. Lineage (NCBI taxonomy): Bacteria > Pseudomonadati > Pseudomonadota > Alphaproteobacteria > Rhodobacterales > Roseobacteraceae > Loktanella > Loktanella agnita. Next base: position 71,170 of record NZ_JBJMBF010000009.1, read on the forward strand.
CAAGGATCCCGATGTTCTTGGTCGCCTTGCGATTCTGATTCACCGCAAAGACATTCGGACGATAGTCATAGCGGTCCAGCGCCTGCTCGATCCGGGCGCGGGTGGTTGCGCGCACGCTGTCAGGATCGTTGAAATACTTGGACAGCGTCGGACGCGATATCCCACTGACAGCGGCGAACTCTTCCATATTCCTGATCTTTTCGCCGGCCATCACCCTGCTCCTTAATTTTTGTATAGTTTACCACATGCGTAGAACTTTACAAACTTATCGCGCGCAAAGCGCAGTACCGTCACAAATCGTTGTATAGAGGCAGCGTCATCGCATACGCCCCTGACGGCTACGGGCGCGTCATCAAAGTATACAATGGCATACGGCCTTCCCGTCCCGCATGATTTGCGTTATGGGGTCGGCAGAATCCTAGCAATGCGGAGGGACAAGATGTCCAAGATCAAGGTAGCCAACCCAATTGTCGAGATGGACGGGGACGAGATGACCCGGATCATCTGGGACTTTATCAAGCAAAAGCTGATCCTGCCCTATCTGGATGTCGATCTGCTTTACTATGACCTCGGCATTGAAGAGCGTGACCGGACCGAAGACCAGATCACCATCGACGCTGCCGAAAAGACCAAAGAAGTCGGCGTTGCGGTTAAATGTGCGACCATCACCCCTGATGAGGCACGTGTTGAAGAATTCGGCCTGAAAAAGATGTGGCGCAGCCCCAACGGCACGATCCGCAACATTCTGGGCGGTGTTGTGTTCCGCGAACCGATCATCTGTTCCAACGTGCCCCGTCTGGTGCCCGGCTGGACCCAGCCGATTATCATTGGACGCCACGCCTTTGGTGACCAGTACCGCGCCACAGACATGAAGTTCCCCGGGCCCGGCAAACTGTCGATGAAATTCGTGGGCGAAGACGGCACCGTGGAAGAGCATGAAGTCTTCGACGCGCCCTCCTCTGGCGTGTTCATGTCGATGTATAACCTCGACAAATCCATCGAAGATTTCGCACGTGCCTCGTTCAATTACGGGCTCAAGCGGAACTACCCGGTCTACCTGTCCACCAAGAACACCATCATGAAGCAATATGATGGCCAGTTCATGCTGATCTTCCAACGCATCTTTGACGCGGAATTCGCAGATCAGTTCAAAGAAGCCGGCCTGACGTATGAGCACCGGCTGATCGACGACATGGTCGCATCCGCAATGAAATGGTCTGGCGGTTATGTCTGGGCTTGTAAGAACTATGACGGCGACGTGCAGTCTGACACCGTGGCACAGGGCTTTGGATCGCTTGGCCTGATGACATCGCAGCTGATGACGCCCGATGGGAAAATCGTCGAGTCCGAAGCCGCACACGGCACCGTCACCCGCCACTACCGCCAGCATCAGGCAGGTCAGGCGACCTCGACCAACTCCATCGCGTCGATCTTTGCCTGGACCGGCGGGCTGAAGCACCGCGCGAAACTTGACGAAAACGCGCAACTGAAAAGCTTTGCCGAAACGTTGGAAAAGGTCATCGTTGATACGGTCGAAAGTGGCTTCATGACCAAAGATCTGGCCCTGCTGGTCGGCCCCGATCAGAAATGGCTGACCACTGAAGGTTTCCTCGAAAAGATCGACGAGAACCTGAACAAAGCAATGTAAGCAAAAGGGCTGGCAATCTTGCCGGGGGTAGAAATATCCGCAGAAAAAATTCTGCGCCTGACATTGGAAGCCCGCACCTCACCGTGCGGGCTTTTTCTATGTGAAGGGTTAAGGCGCTATAAAACCCGCTCCGCTGAATGTTTCCCGCATCAACTCTAAACTACAATGCGCCCGTGGTTCCAAACCCTGCCCCTAGGCAAGCCCGCACCGGCTTGCTACCACCGCCCCACGTATCACCAAAGGGAGGCTACAGAATGCGCCGAAAACTTGCTGCCGGAAACTGGAAGATGAACGGGCTGCGCGCTGACCTTGCCACCCTGCACACATTGGCAGAGCGTCATAGCGCGGCGCAGGTCGATATCCTGCTTTGCCCGCCTGCAACCCTGATCGGTGCCTGCACTGACCTGCCCTTTGCCATTGGCGGGCAGGATTGCCATCCCAACACCTCTGGCGCACATACGGGCGATATCAGTGCGGCAATGCTCGCCGATGCAGGGGCGAGCCATGTGATCACCGGCCATTCCGAACGACGCGCCGATCACGGCGAAACAGATGCCACCGTCGCCGCCAAATCGCAGGCCGCCTATGATGCTGGTTTGCAAGCGGTCATCTGTATCGGCGAAACACTGAATGAACGCGAGACAGGCAAGACGCTCTCCGTCATCGACCAGCAGCTTGCAGGGTCTATCCCCGACAGCTCCAGTGCCGCCAACACCATCATCGCCTATGAGCCCGTCTGGGCCATCGGCACCGGCAAGGTCCCTACGCTGGATCAAATCGGCGAGGTGCACGCCCATATCCGCGCGCGGTTGACCGCAAGGTTCAGCGATGGGGATGATATGCGCATTTTGTACGGCGGCTCGGTCAAAGGCAGCAACGCGGCTGACATCTTTGGCGTTGCAGATGTTGACGGCGCACTTGTGGGCGGGGCCAGCCTGAAGGCCGATGATTTTTCACCGATCATCAGCGCGCTTGAAGCCAGCGCATAGCCCACGGGCACGAAAAAAGGGCGGTCCCCGATCATGGGGGCCGCCCTTTTATATAGCTACACCACAGTCAGTTCACGATGATCTCTGGCCCCATAAAGAGCGTAGGCAAGAAGGTCGAGATGACCGGCACATAGGTGATCAGGATCAGGAAGACGAAAAGTACGGCGAGGAACGGCAACGCCGCACGCACCACCGCGATCATCGGCATACTGGCGACACCGGAGGTCACGAACAGGTTCAGCCCCACCGGTGGCGTGATCATCCCGATTTCCATATTCACCACCATGATGATCCCCAGATGGATCGGGTCGATCCCCAGTTCCATCGCAATCGGAAACACCAGCGGGGCCACGATCACGATCAGGCCAGAAGGTTCCATGAACTGCCCGCCGATCAGCAGGATCACATTGACCATGATCAGGAACATGATCGGCCCAAGCCCCGCATCCAGCATCATGCTCGCGATATGTTGCGGGATCTGCTCATCCGTCAGCACGTGTTTCAACAGCAACGCATTGGCGATGATGAACATCAGCGTGATGGTCAGCTTGCCGCCTTCGAACAATGTCTCGCGGGTGTCGCGGTGAAAAAAGGCAGTGACCAGCGCCCAGGGTTTCTGGAACAGGGTCGCCTTCTGCGGCACCGCCGCCGCTGACAGGCTGATGGCATTGCCCTGATAGATCGCACCATCCGCATCCCGCGCGGCCAGCGGCCCCATATCGCGATAGATAAAGGTGGCTACGACGAAGGCATAAACCGCAGCAACCGCTGCCGCCTCTGTCGGGGTGAAGGCACCGCCCTGCCAATAGATCAGGCTTAGCCCTTCTTCAAAGCGGATCCACGGATGCCCATAGATGCCGCCCATGATGATCACGATCAGCAGCAGCCCCCAGAGCGCGTCTAGGAAACTGTCAAAAACTTCGCGCCAGCCCAACCATTCGCCCTTGGGCATGTTTTTGATCCGGGCCATCACATAAATCGTTACCATCAGCATGACACCGGCCATCACGCCGGGGATGACGCCTGCAAGAAACATACGCCCAACAGACACATCGGTGGCCGAGGCATAGACCACCATCACAATGCTGGGCGGGATCAGAATACCCAGTGTGCCTGCGTTACAGATCACGCCAGCGGCGAATTCCTTGGTATAGCCAACCTGCGTCATCGCGGCGATCACGATTGATCCGATTGCCACCACGGTGGCTGGTGACGATCCCGACAAGGCCGCAAACATCATGCAGGCAAAAACGCCCGCGATCGCCAGACCGCCCTGCAAATGGCCCACACAGGCAATGGCAAAGCGGATGATCCGTTTCGCCACGCCCCCGGTCGACATGAAGGACGAGGCCAGCACAAAGAACGGAATGGCCAGCAGCGTGTAATGCCCCGCCATCGCCAGATACATCGACTGCGCCACAGCAGCGAGTGAGGTATCGGAAAAACCCAGCATGAAAATGATCGAACTGACACCCAGCGCCACGGCAATCGGCACGCCGATCAGCAACAGGCCCACGATCATCAAAAACAGAAGTGCGACTTCCATCGGCTCAGGCCTCCTTTTTCAGCTTGGCGGCGGCGTCTTCGACCGCATCTTCGGCTTCATGGCTAACGATCAGGCTTTCGGCCGCACCGGTCCAGACTCGCCAGACGGCCTGACAGACACGGAACAAAATCAGCACCGCAGCAATCGGCAGGATTGTATAGGGAATGACGCGGGGCATTTTGGAATAGCGGTCGCCATAGTTGATCCAGTCTTCCAGAAACCGCAGCCATTCAGGCATTGGGATCTGGTCGGTTTCGAAAAAACTGCGCCCGCGCGCGGCGGTATCAAAGCCGGTGGGAAACCAGCGACCCGTGGTCGGTGGCAGCTCTGCGAAGGGGGCCCATTGATCCCAGGCCCCTTTCAGTAACAGCATGGCGTAGAAAATCGTAATGACCCCGGCAATCAAAGCAACGGCTTTGCGCGGCCCCGGCGGCAGCAGGTTGGTGATCGCATCCACGCCCAGATGCGCGGTTACCTTAAACCCATAGGAGATGCCAAACAGCACCAGCCACGCAAACAGGACCAGCACGACCTCAAGGCTCCAGATGATGGAACTGTTGAAACCATAGCGCAGGATGACATTTGCGAATGTCAGCATGGTCATCAAGCCAAGGATCAAGGCTATAGCAGTTTCTTCGACTCCATTCACCGCACGGCCCACAGGCCCCTTTGGCGCATATTTACTGCTCATGATCCCTCCCCCGAACTGGCAGAAAGGCGGCCCGACTTTTCCGGGCCGCCGTGACGACTTACAAAGAGTCGTTAATAGCCTGTGCGGCGTCGATGTTTTCCTGGCCTACTTCCTCAGCAAACTGGGTCCAGACCGGCTTCATCGCGTTCACCCAGACAGCGCGCTGTTCAGGCGTCAGGGTGCGCACGACACCGCCGGCGTCGATGATCGCCTGTTTGGCCTCTTGGTTCACGCGAGCGGATTCGGCGTTGCGGGTCTCAGTCACCTCTTCCAAGATCGTCAGGAACTGGTCGCGGGTATCGGCATCCAAGCTGTCCAGCCAATCAACGCTGGCCACCACCAGATAGTCGAGAATGCCGTGGTTGGTCTCGGTGATACCGTCCTGCACCTCAAAGAACTTCTGGCCATAGATGTTCGACCAGGTGTTTTCCTGACCGTCCACAACGCCGGTTTGCAGCGCACCGTAGACTTCGGCAAAGGCCATCGGCTGCGGGCTTGCACCCAGTGCGGACATCTGCGCGACCAGAACGTCAGAAGGCTGCACGCGGAATTTCAGACCGTTGGCGTCCGAAGGTGCTTCCAGTGGCACGTTGGCGCTGATTTGCTTCATGCCATTGTGCCAGAACTGCAGGCCCTGCAGTCCACGGCGCTGCATCGAGTCCTTCATCGCCTGACCGGCCTCAGAGGCCTGAAACGCGTCGACGGCTTCGACGCTGGCGAACATGAATGGCAGGTCGAACAGACGATAGGATTTGGTGATCGACTCAAACAGCGACAGCGACGGTGCGGCCAGTTGCACGTCCCCGCGCAGCATCGCTTCGATGACCTGCTCATCTGTATAAAGGGTCGAGTTGGGGAACACCTCCATACACATTGTGCCGTCCATTTCGGCATTGACGCGCTCGGCCAGCAGCGTGGCGGCGATACCCTTTGGGTGACGGTCGGTATTGGTCACATGGCTGAACTTGACGACGATCTCGCCATCATCGCAGCCCATTGTGTCCGCCTGTGCGCTCGCCGCAATCAGCGACATGGAAACAGCCGCAGCAGCGGCTTTCAAAAAGGTCATGAGATTCCCTCCCGTGGAAAAAGAAGTGTCCAGATGGACACATGCAGCGAATAGATGCACCGGCCCGGACAACAGCAAGACTCTTTTTCAAACGGAAACTTCGACGTTTAAAATACTGATAAATATAAATTATAACCAGAATTTGAAATGCGATCTCGGGCAAGTGGGTGAATTTCCACACACATCGGCAGTGGCGGAGTGCGGAAAACCACACACATCATGCGCGACAAAGTATTCCCGATATCAAAAGGCCGACCGCAGCCCTACGCGCGATAGTCCCCGGCACGCAGCCCGTGCTTGTTAAGCTTGTCGTAAAACGTCTTCCGAGGCAGCTGCAAATCCTGAATAACATCCGTCACCCGCCCCCCGTGGCGATGTAAGGCGGCAATCAGCAGGGACCGTTCAACCTGCGCCATCTGCGCCACCAGGCCGCCCTGCGCGGGCGCGTCGTCTTCGTCCAGCCCAAGGGCAAAGCGCATGGCCACATTCATCAACGCGCGCGCATTGCCGGGCCAGTCCCGCGCCATCAGCCGCGCATTCAGTTCCGGCGTGATATGGGGCAAGGTCAGGTTGGCCTGCTCACAGGCCTGCGCCACGTAGTGCTGAAACAGCACCGGGATATCCTCTGGGCGTTCGCGCAGCGCCGGGATGCGCACGCGCATCATATCCAGCCGATAGAACAGTTCGGGATTGAACTGTCCGGCCCGCATCGCCTCTGGCAGGCGGCTGGTACTGCCTGCAAGAACGCGCGCCGCAGCGCGGTCTTCCAGCCGGTCGAGCAGCACCATCTGTACATCCGGACGCAACCCCGCGATTTCGTCCAGATAGAGCGTCCCATCCCGCGCTTCGGCAAAAGCCGCATCAAGACCCACCGCATCCAGCGAAGAGGCCGCGCGCTTGATGAACGGACGCGAGGCCGCCGCCGACAGCAGGTGGATCACCTCAGCCACCTTCGATGTCCCTGATCCCGGCTCACCCAAAATCAGCGCCTCGGTCGCCGCACGGGCCGCCACGCGGGCCTGATTGCGCATGTCACTGGATTGCTGCGATTGACCGCGCAACATCCGGGCCGCAGCATCGCCTGCCTCCAGTTCTGATTTCAAACGGCGATTTTCCAACACCAGCGCGCGCGCCTTCAGCGCACGGTCGATCACCGCCAGAAAGGCCTGCGGCGCACAGGGTTTTTCCAGAAAATCATAAGCCCCCGCCGCCATGGCGCGCACCGCCATCGGGATATCAGCCTCCCCGGTCAGCAGGATCACCGGCAATTCGGGGTCAATCTCGCGAACATGGTCCAGCAGGTAGAACCCGTCCCGGCCCGGCATACGGACATCGGACACCACAACACCCGCAAATTCCGTCGTCAGATGATCCTTCGCCGCAACAAAGGACCCTGCGACAGTCGGCAACAGGTCAGCCAGTTCCAGCGTTTGGCCCAAAGCCTCGCGGATATCGCGATCATCATCCACCAGCAGCACACGTTTGGTCATGCGGCGGCCTCCTGCCTGAGGGCCTGCAATTCAACGGTAAAAATCGCGCCGCCATCAGGATGGTTTTGCCCCCGGATCGCACCGCCAAAGCTTTGCACCAGCCCATAGGATATCGACAGACCCAGCCCCATGCCCTCGGCAGCGCCCACCGCCTTGGTCGAATAGAACGGGTCAAAGATCTTTTCGGGTTCAGCAATCCCCGGCCCGGTGTCGCGCACGGAAACACGGGTCAGCGGGCCCTCCGCCGCCAAGGTGATCGTGATAACCTTAGGATCGCTGTCTTCCATTGCATCAATCCCGTTTGACACAAGGTTCAAAATAACCTGCTGCAATCTCACCTCTCCGCCGCGCACCATCACCGGGGCCGCAGGTCGGGTCCAATGTAGCTGCACACCCTCTTGCGCCACACGCGGACCGATCATTTCCAGCACCGCGTCGATCACCGCCACGATGTCCACATCCTTGGGCGGTTCGTCTTCTTGCCGGGCAAAGGCCCGCAGATTGCTGATAATCCGACCCATCCTGCGGGCCAGCTCAGAAATCCGGCCCAAATTCTGTGCGGCCACCTCTGGTTTGTCACGGCTTAGGAAATTCTGCGCATTCTCAGCAAAAGACCGGATTGCCATCAGGGGCTGGTTCAGCTCATGGCTGATCCCGGCAGACATCTGACCAAGGGCAGACAGCTTGCCCGCCTGCACCAATTCATCCTGCGCCTTTTGTAACAACGCCTCAGCTGCCCTGCGTTCCGCCACCTCGCGGCGCAGATCAGCGTTCAGCACGGTCAATTCGACCGTCCGGGCACGGACCCGTTGCTCTAACTGGGTGTTCAGCATCGCCAACGTCCGGCGGCGCTGGGTCGCGACCAGCAGAAGCAACCCAAAGGTCAAACAGATCGCCGCCGCCACCGCCGCCTGCAAAAAGGCGATCTGGCGGGCCGGGGCCGCATCCAGCAGCACCTCGCCCACCATGCCGATTACCGGCAGATCAAGCGTCAGATGTAGGGCGCGACGGGGCAGATACCGGCCCGCATCCAATCGCCAAACCTCGTGGCCACCAACAGTCTGCGCATCATAATGCACAAACGGGGTCAGCTGCCCTGATGCCTGATCGTGCAACCGGGGGCGCAACACCAGTTCCGACCGGTTCGACAGAAAGATCAGCCCGCGGGCGTCGGTAAAAAATACCGCCGGACGGGCACCACGCCAGGCTGCCTCTACAGTTTCTACATCGGCATAGACAATCAGCGCAGCCTGCACCGGGCCGGCGTCCGAAAACACCGGGGCGGCAAAAACAAATGTGCGGCGGCCATAGGCGGGGCTGACCAGATGCGACAACCCCAGCGCACCATCTAAAGCGCGGGCGAAATGAGCACGGCCCGAATGATTGATCCGGGGGGCACCGGCGGTCGTCAGCACCGCGCGGCCATCACGATCCGCCAGCACGATATCCAGCGCACCGGTCTTGTCGGCAATCTCTTGCAACACCGGGCGGACGGTCTCCGCCTCTACCGCGCCTGCCAGTAAAGGGGGCAACTGCGGATGATCAGCGGTCAGCACCGCAACCTCGCGCATCCGGCGCAGTTCGCTTGTCAGACTGTCCGACGCCAACGCCAGATCCGACCGGGCACGCTGTTCCAGCTGATCCAGCCCCGCACCATAGCCATACCACCAAACCGCACCGGCAAACGCCGACACCGCAGCCAGAAAGGCCGCAATAACCAAAAGCCGTGGCCGCAAGAACCCTTCCATAGGTGCACAATATCCAGCCTGTCTTGCATTGACCAGACAGGCACGGCACATGGGGGCATGCAACGCTTTGAACAACCCCCGACCGACCCCGCCTTTGTCCAGAACCCCTACCCGTTTTACGACCGGGCGCGGGCGTCGGGCGATCTATTCTGGTGGAATGACTACAACATGACTTGTGCGGTCAGCCACAAAGCAGTGCAAACCATCCTGCGGGATAAGCGGATGGGCCGGGAATGCCCGCCGGAACAGGCCCCCGCCATTCCCGACCACCTGCGGCGCTTCTACGCGGTAGAGGCGCATTCGATGTTGGAACGGGAACCGCCCACCCACACGCGGCTGCGGTCCCTTGTACTGCGGGCCTTCACCAGCCGGACCATCGCAGCTCTCGGGCCCGATATCCGGCAGCTTTGCCATGACCTGATCGACCGGTTCCCGTCCGAGCCCTTTGACCTGCTGACCGCCTATGCCCAGCCCGTGCCGGTGGTCATCATCGCCCGGCTGCTTGGCGTGCCAGAGGAACGGGCCGATGATCTGCTACGCTGGTCCAACGCCATGGTCGCCATGTATCAGGCGCGGCGAACCCGCGCGACAGAGGACGCGGCCATCGCCGCCACCGCCGACTTCACCGCCTTCATGCGCAGCTACATCAACCAACGGCGCAAATCCCCGGGCGACGATCTAATCTCGACACTGATCGCAGCCGAAGAAGCCGGCGAAAAACTGTCAGAGGATGAACTGATCAGCACCTGCATCCTGCTCCTGAACGCCGGGCACGAGGCAACAGTGCACACGCTGGGCAACGGGGTAAAAACCCTGATGGAACATAAGCAACGCACGATCAGCGACAAACTGGTCGAAGAGATCATCCGCTACGATCCGCCCCTGCATATGTTCACCCGCTGGGTCTATGAGGACGTGGAACTGTTCGGAGAACGCTTCAAACGCGGCGACCAGATCGGCTGCCTGCTGGGGGCTGCAAACCGGGACCCGGCGGCCTATGACGCCCCCAACCAGTTCGATCCGGCGCGAAAAGGACCACAAAACACCAGCTTCGGCGGCGGCATCCACTTCTGCGTCGGCGCGCCGCTAGCAAGGCTCGAACTGCAAATCGCGCTCGAAGTCCTGATGGAACGCTGCCCGACGCTCCACCTGAACGAACCACCCAGCTACGGAGACGTTTACCACTTCCACGGACTGGAACGGGTGATGGTGAGGGTGTAACGCGATTCATACCGGGCATCAAATTAGGAATGTGCCGCCACTGAGCCTAAAGAAAATCCCCACAAATGCCCTCTCCCCAAAAGGGGCGAGGGGTAGTGTACTTAAGTTTCCGGTTTATCAGCGTCAGCATCAGGTGTTGGCGGAACGTCCATGACGTCATTGACGACGCCACTCAAACCGTTCTCCAAGCTCACACCCAGTTCCTTACCAAGAGCCTGCATGGCAGGCATTTGCAACGCCATTCCAAGCACAGAGTCGAGCGCTTGGTTCACAGGTGTTCCGCCAGCGCTGTCCGTATTTGCCCCGATTGCGCCCCCCCATGCCTGTCACTTGGTGGATCTTGATCGAGTCAATCTTTTCGGCTGGCTTGACCATCTCGGCAATAATCGCAGGCATTGCTGCACGATATGCCGAGCCACTTTTGGGAAAGCGCAAACTGACAGTAGTTCAAGCTGAATATTCATGGGCCTCGCATATCCCCTATGGCTTGCCGCACCCCATTCAAAACAGACAGATAATATGCAAATGAAAAAGGGCGCCGATCTAAAAAAGATCGGCGCCCCGCTATCGCGATTAATAACGCTCTATGCCTCAAGCTTTCTACATCACGCTTTAGTTCCGACGCAGCGTCTCAGAAACGAGGTCGTACAGCTCCTGCGACGGAAGACCCAGAACATTCTTTTCCGCAATCCACGCCCGTGCCGTTGGGCCTGCCACCTCATTACTGATCGCGTCAAGGATATCCGCACCCATGGTCAACTGAATGATCTGACGCTCTGCAAGAGTCTCTTCCCAGGCGGACATCGTCGTGTCGTTATAGTTATTGATAAAGTGGTCGAGCGCATCATCAACAGATGACAAAAGCGCGATGCGGCTTGATGCCGGAAGCCTTTCCAGCGCATCGCTATTCACGATGATTGGGCAATTCGCGGTGCCCGGGTTAAGGTTAGCCGTCCACCAGACCGCATTCTCAACCGTGTTGAACGACATATGCGCGTGGGGCGCAAAGGCGACCGCGTTGATTTCGCCTCGAGTTAACGCTTCGTTCACTTGGGGGGCTGGTAAGTTGACAGAAACCGCGCCAAGCGCTTCGACTGCGGCACCCGTGCCGCCGGTTGCGCGGATTGTCATCGTCTCGAACGCCGCCAAAGATGTTGGCGGCGAACCAACACCCAAAATGTTATATTGCGGCTGTGGTGTCGGCATCAAAATCGTAGCGTTCCAACGAGCCATATCGGCAACCACCGCTGGGTGATTGTACACGGATTGGGACACCGCCAGCTCTTGCTCTTGCGAAGTCACACCAAGAAACGGAAGCTCCAGCACTGTGATCGCCGGGTTTTTGTCGGGATGATAACCCGCACAAATCTGCGCCATCTCAAAGTCCCCAGCGGCGATGCCATCAAGGTTCTCACGGCTTGGGGCCAGACCACCATAAGACAGGTTAAGCGTCAGTTGCCCCCCGGTTTTCTGATCGACCAGCTCTGCCAGTTTTTCCACATGTTCCGTAAAGGCCCGGCGGCTACCCCAAAGCGACACATCCCAAACAATGGGGCCAGTCACCACAGAAACCTCTGTCGATGCGTTCACATCCGGGCAGGCCGCACCGATACACTCAAAATTCGAACCGCGGACATTGATCATGCCGAAATTGGTATTTATTGTGTAAACACCATCCGTGAATGAGACCAAATCACCCGTGATGCTCATCGTGGCATCACTCGTCGAATTCAGGGTAATTTCCTGCGCATTTGCCTGAAGTGGCACTGACAGGGCAACGCTCAAAGCGAACGCTCCCGCTATAAAGTGTTTGCCAGACACGGATTTCATTACTTTATCCATTATACTCCTCCCTCAATATTGTACGGCGCTCTCTTCCAAGAACGCTGTCAACATCCCCATAGATTTCTTGGTTAATCGTTTCTGGAATTCACCCCCTAATGCCAGAATTAGACTAATTTATGCCCAAATACGACTTTAATTACGTCCGCAATGCGGGTCAAGAGCCCTGATTTTCAACACTTTCCCGCGATCAGAAAGCTTGAATGTATTTCCTACCGATTATTTTACGTCGCCGGCCTCCAGTCACCGCGCGGCACAGGTCCGGCCAGATCAGACGCAAACCAGACATGGCGCATTTGACCAACCTGCCCTCTTAACAACCACCTTAAAACCCACTAGACCGCGCCCAGTCAAACGACAGGAGCCCGCGCCATGATCCCCACGTCATTTCCCCCCAAAGAAGAAATCGCCCGGCTGACAGCCAGCATGCTGATTGAAATCGGCGCAATTGATTTTAACGCGCGCGAGCCCTTCACCCATGCCTCTGGCAAACAGGCCCCGACTTACGTGGATTGCCGCAAGCTGATCAGCTACCCACGCATCCGGGCCACGCTGATGGATTTCCTCACCGTGTCGATCATGCGCGAAGCGGGGTTCGAGGCGTTTGATAACATCGCAGGCGGTGAAACGGCAGGCATCCCCTTCTCGGCCTTTGTGGCCGAACGCATGGCCTTGCCCATGACCTATGTGCGCAAAAAGCCCAAAGGCTACGGGCGCAACGCACGGATCGAAGGGGTGATGACAGAAGGTCAGCGCGTCTTGCTGGTCGAGGATCTAACCACCGATGGCGGATCAAAACTGTCTTTCGTCGATGCAATCCGCGACACTGGGGCCACCTGTAACGCCACCGCCGTGATCTTTTTCTACGGGATTTTCGATGGGGTGGAAAAGACATTGGCCGATCACGGGGTGCAGTTGATCTCGCTTTGCACATGGTGGGACGTGCTGGCCGAAGCCAAGGCGCGCGGTGCCTATGACACCGAGACGCTGACAGCAGTAGAAGCGTATTTGAACGATCCGACTGGCTGGAAACCATCCTGAAAATACTTATCCACCGCCACAGTGACGCAGCCTGCAAAGAATCATCGCACGCGCGCTGATCTTGTGGGGTCGTCCCTGCCCCGCCCCACCTGTGGTAACACCCATTGGGCCGTTACCTTATCCACAGGTTTATCCCGCCAAACATCCACCATCTTTTCCAGATAGCCCTCTGGGCACCTGCCCTGCTAAGACCCCCGACAATACGGGTGAAAGAACATGAACGAAGTCACGACATTCAATGCCACCGGGGTCGAGACCACCTCCCCCGATACCATGCCGCATTCCATTGAGGCCGAACAGCAACTGCTGGGCGCGATCCTGACCAATAACGACATTTTTGACAGGGTCGCCTCAATCATCGGACCCAAGCATTTCTATGATCCAGTGCATGCACGTATCTTCGAAACCGCCCAAAGCAGGATCAGCCGGAACATGCTGGCCAGCCCGGTCACACTGAAATCCTTCCTCGAAGACGACGAAGGGCTCAAGGAACTGGGCGGCCCGCCCTACCTCGCGCGGCTTGCCGGGGCTGCGATCTCGGCCTTTGCGGCGCGCGACTATGCGCAGATGATCTATGACCTTGCCACCCGGCGGGAACTGATCCGGCTTGGGCGCGACATTTCCGACAAGGCGGCCAAGGTCGCCGTCGAAAGCGAACCCAAAGAACAGATCGTCGAGGCGGAACAGGCACTATATGCGCTGGCCGAACAGGGCAGTTCCGAACAGGGGTTTCAATCCTTCCTCGCCGCCGTGACCGAGGCGGTGAATGTCGCCAACACCGCCTATCAACGCGAAGGCGGGCTGGCCGGGATTTCCACCGGGCTGGAAGACCTCGACCAGAAACTGGGCGGCTTGCATAAGTCTGACCTTTTGATCCTCGCCGGGCGTCCGTCGATGGGGAAAACCTCGCTCGCGACCAACATCGCCTACAACATTGCCAAAGCCTACCGCAAAGGGACAAAGTCGGACGGGTCAGAAGCGGCCGTTGATGGCGGCGTCGTCGGGTTCTTCTCACTGGAGATGAGCGCCGAACAACTCGCAGGCCGGATTCTGGCCGAAGCGTCCGAGATTTCATCCCACAAGATCCGCCAGGGCGACATGACGGAAACCGAATTCCGGCGTTTCGTCGATGCAGCCAAGCAATTGGAATCCTGCCCGCTTTTCATCGACGACACTGCCGCGATCCCCATCGCCCAGCTTGCCGCCCGCGCGCGTCGACTGAAACGGACCCATGGGTTGGACGTGCTGATCGTCGACTACCTTCAGCTTGTGCGCGGCACGTCAGATAACCGGGTGCAGGAAATCGGCGAGATTTCCATGGGGCTCAAGGCCATCGCCAAAGAGCTGAACATCCCGGTGATCGCCCTGTCACAGCTGTCGCGTCAGGTCGAAAGCCGCGAGGATAAACGCCCGCAACTGTCCGACCTGCGTGAATCCGGCTCGATCGAGCAGGACGCAGATGTGGTCATGTTCGTCTATCGCGGTGAATACTACGTGGAACGCGAAAAGCCTGATGACGACAACATGGAAGGCATCGCCGCTTGGCAGGAAAAGATGTCGAAACTGCATGGCAAGGCAGAGGTGATCGTAGGCAAGCAGCGGCACGGTCCTATCGGCACCGTTGAACTGGCCTTTACCGCCGAATTCACCCGCTTCGGCAACCTTGTGAAACCCTGGCAGAACAACGCGGTCGATGAATATTGACGGGGAAAATCTACGGCGCGGTCACCTTGATTAAGCTGTCGGTATCGTTAACGCTCTGACCACACCACAGGAGCAGGACGTTGATCATCGAATTCCGCAAATCCGCCAGACAGGTTGCGCTGCAAAAATCCGCAATGGTCGCAATCTGCGTGATCATCGGTGGCGTCTTTGCTGTCCTTCTGTTCAGCGGCATCACCGATGCCTTGGCCGTGCACATAGCTTCGGCAATCGCAGTGCTGATCGCGCTTGGCATGATCGTCGCGCTGGTGCGGGAAATACGCGCTGTGCTGGCCAGCGGGCAGGACTGGGTCGTCAAAATCACCGAGAACGCGCTGATATGGGATTCGCCCGTCCCCGAGCAGATGCAGCCCTTTACCTTGGCCCTGACCGAGATCGCGAAGACACGGCGCACGATGACCCATTACAGGAACAGCGACAAATCGGCGGACAACATCTGGGAGATCCTGCTGCATGACGGCCCACCGTTAAAAATCGACGAGCAGCTCTCTGGCATCAATCCCGAAAAGGTGTTCAACGCGCTGGCGCAGCGCGGCATCACCTTCGAAAAGCGCTCCGTCACCGTGGATGCCAGACTGGCCACCAATAGAACAACGGGTCAGTGATCGGGCCGATCTTCAGCGATTAACCTTGGTAAACCGCGCGCCGTGTTAAACTATCGGCGTCAGCGATCGCGCCACCCGCTACCATACGCAAGTCCGACACATGTCCGACGCAAGGCCAACCGCCGAAAACACCGTGAAAGCGCCGGGTTAACGACCATTGCAACGATATCACTATTGCATGCGCTCAAACCGGCGAGCGCATCGTTAACCTCTTGCCGCCCCGTCCCGGCGCTGCCAAAAGGTGATCATGGGAACCGGACGACTTATCATTGATCTTGACGCGGTGGTCGCCAATTGGCGCGCCTTGGATGACATGACCACCTGTCGCACAGGCGCAGTGGTCAAGGCGAATGGCTATGGCCTAGGTGCCGCCAATGTGTGCAAAGCCTTGTTCAAGGCAGGTGTGCGCCAGTTCTTTGTCGCCGTGGCCGAAGAAGCCGTGCCAATCCGGGAAGAGCTTGGCGAAAAGCCTGATATTTCAGTATTTTCCGGGCATATGCCGGGCGACACGGAATTGATCCGCGCGCTGAATCTGACGCCGATGATCAACTCCATCGACCAATTGACCCACCATTTCGAAACCCTGCCCGGCCATTCGTTTGGCATCCAACTGGATACAGGGATGAACAGGCTGGGCATGGAAGCACAGGAATGGGGCGCCATTGCCGAACTCGCACTGGCGCAGAACCCAACGCTGGTGATGTCACATCTGGCCTGCGCGGATGAACCGGACCATCCGATGAACGCCTATCAGCTTGAAAACTTTCACCAAATGACCGACGGGATCAATGTCCCCCGGTCCTTGGCCGCGACGGGTGGCATCCTTCTGGGGCCAGAATATCACTTCGACCTGACCCGCCCCGGCATCGGTCTGTATGGCGGTTTGCCGTTTGAAACCGCCACGCAGGCGGTCGAACTTGAGCTGCCCGTGATTCAGGTGCGCGAACTCGCCGAAGGCGAAGTTGTGGGCTACGGCAACACATGGCAGGCCGAACGCCCCAGCAAAATCGCAACCGTATCAGGCGGTTACGCCGATGGGATCGCGCGTATCCTGTCTGACCGCGCCACGCTCTTTCATGGCGATATCCCTTGCAAGCTTGTCGGGCGGGTCTCCATGGACCTATTGACAATCGACATTACCGACCTGCCGGACGTCCCGCGCAAGCTGTCGTTGATCGGGCCACATCAAACCATCGACGATGTTGCAAAAGCAGCAAATACAATCGGTTACGAAGTGCTGACCCAGCTTGGCGCCCGCTATAACCGCAAGACATTCGGCAAATAGCCTTTTCCCGGAAATGCAAGTCATTTCCACGTTAATTATTCCCGGCTCAGCAGTTATTTGCCGATAATCGGGAACCAATTAACCAGTTCACACCTTCTATCAGCAACAGCCGGTCATTTTGATATCGGCGCATCGCATAACGAAGGAGGGTGTCATGAACACCGGAAATATCAAATGGGTCGGGCGCGTTCTGCATGTTATTTCGCTCTACCTGATCGCGGCAATGGCTTTTATCTCAGTGGCTTACACGCTGCTTTGCGCAGCAGGGCTTGCCCCATGGCTGAGCATATCGGCCACCTTTGGTGAAACGGTTATCGCCAACGCCGGCCAGATCCTTCAAATCGCCGCAACTGTTCTTGTTACCTCGTTTGCTTTTTTTCTGCCCGCCAATGCCCGCATTGTTGCGCTGGAAAACAGCCACCGTAAATTTCACCTGAAAATGGAAGACGTGGCCCGCGCCTATCATTATGCGCATTCCGCCGACCGTGATGGTGTCTTTACGCTCAGCTCTGAATTTGACCAAGTGCGCGAACGTCTCGCCTATCTGCGCGATCACCCTGATTTGGCTAATCTGGAAACCGACGTGATGGAAATCGCCGCCCAGATGAGCCAGCAATCACGCCACCTTGCCGACACCTATGCGGTCGAAAAAGTAAAGCGTGCCAAGACTTTCCTGCAACAACGTCAGCAAGAGGCCGAGCAGCAGCAAGAGCGGATTGTCAAAGCGCAACACGAAGCGCAGCAGTTGCAACGCTGGGCCCAGCAGGTTGATGTTGAAGAAAGCGTCGTTGCTTCGCAGCTGAGCCAATTGGAAGAGCGCCTGTCAGAAATCCTGCCGGAACTGGGTTTGTCCCTGACCCCGGCCGCACATGGCAACCACGACAATGTGGTCCCGCTAAAGCACCTGCCTGCCGCAGAATAATTCTTGAATATCAGACACTCGCTCCTCAATATGGGTTTTCATATTGGGGAGCTTTTCTGTGTTAAATATCCTGCGTTTCAGCAATCTCACGTTGCTTATCCTGTTCCCCATCGCATGGTTCGCCCCTTTGATGCGCGCGGGGCTTTTGCCGCTTTTCGGATTGACGGAAATCAGCGTGATCACAGGGATGCAAGCACTTTGGGAAAGCGATGTTTTCCTCGCCCTGTTGGTCACCGCCTTCGCCCTTTTCGCCCCCTATCTGAAAACCATCGGGCTGGCGCTGATCCATTTTAACCTGCTGCGGCGCAAAGCGTTGCCCGTCCTGTCCTGGTTGGGCAAACTTGCCATGGCAGATGTGTTCCTCGTCGCGCTTTACATTGTTGTGGTGAAAGGCGTGGGCGTGGGCAAAGTGGAAACCGCGTGGGGGCTGTATCTGTTCACCGCCTGCATTCTGGCCTCTATTCTCATCTCTACATTGACCGTAAAAAGGACCTAAGGTGCAGGCGCTATTGCGCAGCCTGCATGTTTGGTCCAAAAGGTGAACATGGCTAAAGACCTTTCCTTTTCCTGCAATGAATGCGGCGCCGGTTTCAGCAAATGGTCCGGGCGCTGCGACGCCTGTGGCGCGTGGAATTCGATTACCGAAGATAAGGCGCTGTCCTCCGGCCCCAAGGGTAAGACGCTCGGTGGTATGCGGGGCAAACCGATCCCGCTTACCGATCTGGAAACCCAAGAAAAAGAGCCACCAAGAACCACCGCCGGTGTGGGCGAGCTGGACCGTGTCTTGGGCGGCGGGCTGGTCAAGGCGTCGGCGCTGCTGGTCGGCGGTGATCCGGGCATCGGCAAGTCCACATTGCTGCTACAGGCCGCCGCAAGGTTTGCCCGTAACGGTCTGAAAGTCATCTATATTTCTGGTGAAGAATCAAATGCGCAAGTACAAATGCGCGCCCGCCGTCTGGGGCTGGAAAAAAGCCCGGTCCTGCTCGCCTCGGAAACGAACCTGCGCGACATTCTGACCACGCTGGAAACGGAAAAGCCTGATCTGGCCATTATCGATTCCATCCAAACCATGTGGGCCGACAATGTGGATAGTGCGCCGGGCAGCGTCAGTCAGGTCAGGTCTTCTGCGCATGAGCTGACCACATTCGCCAAGCGCAACGGCATGGCTGTGATCATGGTTGGCCATGTGACCAAAGAAGGCGCGATTGCGGGTCCCCGTGTGGTCGAACATATGGTCGATACGGTGCTTTATTTCGAAGGCGAGCGCGGTCACCAATTCCGCATTCTGCGGTCTGTCAAAAACCGGTTCGGCCCTGCAGATGAAATCGGCGTCTTTGAAATGACCGGTAAGGGATTGGCAGAGGTAAAGAATCCCTCTGCACTTTTTCTGTCCGAACGGGGTGCCCCCGCTCCCGGATCGGTTGTATTTGCAGGGTTTGAGGGTACCCGCCCCATGCTCTGTGAGATACAGGCACTTGTGGCACCTTCGCCACACAGCCAACCCCGGCGCAGTGTGGTCGGATGGGATGGCGGACGGCTGGCGATGATCCTTGCTGTACTGGAATCACGCTGCGGTGTGCCCTTCACCGGATTGGACGTATACCTCAATGTAGCAGGGGGATTGCGCATCACAGAGCCTGCTGCGGACCTAGCCGTGGCAGCCGCCCTTGTGTCTGCGCGGGAAGACGCCGCTTTGCCTGCCGATGCGGCGATTTTCGGCGAAATCAGCCTATCAGGCGCGCTCCGTCCTGTGGTGCAGACCGAAAATAGATTGAAAGAAGCCCAGAAACTTGGTTTTACAACTGCAATCATACCGCAACAGGCAAAACTACCTGCGGTGTCCGGCATTGCTCTGCGTCATGCGACTGATCTGGCCGGATTTGTAGAAGAGATTTTTGGCGCACAATAACGCGTCAATGGGCAGGAGAAAGCCATGGAAGGTTTTACACTCATCGACGCAGGCGTCGCTATCATCATCCTATTGTCAGGGGTGCTGGCCTACAGTCGCGGTTTTGTACGTGAAGCAATGGCCATCGCAGGCTGGATCGGTGCCACTATTGTCGCATTCATCTTTGCCGATCAGGTCGAACCACTGGTGCGCCAGACCCCGGTGATCGGTGATTTCATCGGCGATAGCTGCGAGCTGGCGATCATCGCGGCCTTTGCGGCTGTTTTCGCCGTAGCGCTGGTGATCGTGTCGATCTTTACCCCGCTGTTTTCAAGCGTTGTTCAACGGTCCGCCCTTGGCGGGGTTGATCAGGCGATTGGCTTCTTCTTTGGCGTGCTGCGGGGCATCCTGCTGGTCGCTGTCGCCTTCTTTGTCTATGACACGGTCTTTGCTGGCCAAGAGGTGGCGATGATCGACGATAGCCGCGCGGCACAGGTCTTTGCCCAGATCACCGGGCAAATCGAAGAGCAGAACCCCGAACAGGCGCTTGGCTGGATCACGGAACAGTATCAGCAGCTTGTGGGCAATTGCGGCGCACCGACAGAGTAAGCGCCTTCGCCTGAATGTCTTAAATGGCCGCTCGTTTGAGCGGCCATTTTCATTTGGAATACTCCGTTCCGGTAGCGGCGCATTACCGGCGCATCTGGCGCGCCCCGACTTTCACGTCACTGTCACATGGCCTGCGTAGCCTTCGCCTTAATCTGGCGGCGGAGGACAAAGGCTTGCTGTATCGAACGATTTTCCTCTCTGACATTCACCTTGGAACCCGAGGATGCAGGGCGGACCTGCTGCTTGATTTCCTGCGCGATCACGATGCGGGCACGATCTATCTGGTCGGCGACATCTTTGACGGCTGGGCGCTCAGCCGCCGGGGCTGGCACTGGCCGCAGACCCATAACGACGTGGTGCAGGCGCTGCTTAACAAGGCGCATAACGGCACACGGATCATCTATATCCCCGGCAATCATGATGAGGTGATGCGCAATTACCTGGGCACCCATTTTGGCGGGATCGAGGTGATGAAGACCGCAGATTTCATCGGTTTGAACGGCAAACGCTATCTGGTGACACATGGCGATCAGTTTGATGCTGTGGTGATGAACGCCCGCTGGCTCGCCCACCTGGGTGACCGGGCATATGATTTCATGATCTGGATGAACCCCAAGATCAACCGGATACGATCCCTGATCGGCCGCCGCTACTGGTCCCTTTCGAAATGGGCCAAGCAACAGGTCAAGACAGCGGTGAATTTCATCGGTCAATACGAAGACGTGCTGGCGGATGAGGCGCACCGCGACGGCTATGACGGTGTCATCTGCGGCCATATCCACCACGCGAATATCTGCACCATCAAGGGCATCACCTACATCAACACCGGCGATTGGGTCGAAAGCTGCACCGCGATTGTCGAGCATCCGACCGGCGAGATCGCCCTGATCGACTGGGAAGAAAAGATTGCCGCAGCGCCCCGCCCGCAACCACGGCGCAAGAAATCCAAAACGCTCGCCAAAGCTGGCAGCTAGACAGGAGCCCCCATGACATCCATCCCCACTGTGACGCAGCAATTGGATGCTGCCGTTCAGCAAAATACCGCGCTCAGCCGTACAGGACTGCTGGAGCGTATGTTTTCGCGCCTTTTCCATGGGCTGGTCTACGCCCAGATCTGGGAGGATCCTATTGTTGATATGCAGGCGCTGGCCCTTGGTCCCGCAGATAATGTGATCTGCATCGCATCAGGTGGCTGCAATATGTTGTCTTATTTGACAGTATCCCCTGCAACTGTGACCGCCGTCGATCTGTCGCCCGCCCATGTGATGCTGAACAAGGTCAAGCTTGCTGCGGTGCGCAATGTGCCCGATCACGCCACGCTTTACGCGCTGTTGGGCACGGCCAAAGGCCGCGAGAATATCGCAATTTTCGATCAATATGTCGCCCCGCACTTGGATGCAGAGACCCGCGCCTATTGGGACGCATGGCGTCTGCGCGGGCCGCGCAAGATGATGTTTGCGCGTGGCTTGTATCGTCAGGGGTTGCTGGGCCGGTTTATTGGCACACTGCATTTTGTGACCTGGCTGGCCCGCGTTGATTTCAAAATGCTGCTGCGCGCGCAGAGCCTTGCAGAACAGCAGGCATTTTTCGACAACCAGATTGCGCCGCTCTATGACACAAAACTGATCAGGTTTCTGGCCCGCAGGCGGGCCTCTCTCTTTGGGTTGGGTATTCCGCCTGCGCAATATGACAAGCTCGCCGCAGATGCAGATGGCGACATCGTCGCCGTTCTGCGCGAACGCACGCGCAAGCTATTCTGCGATTTTCCAATCCAGGACAACTATTTCGCATGGCAGGCCGCAAGTCGCGGCTATGAACCCGGCTTCGATGCGGCTGTCCCGCCTTATCTGGAGGCGCAGCATTTCGAGACCGTTCGCGCAAATGTAGACCGTGTGCAAGTGTTGAACAAATCACTGGTTGATGTTCTGGCAGAGCGGCCTGCGGCATCCCAACAGGCCTATGTGCTGCTGGATGCGCAGGACTGGATGAATGACGACCAGCTTAATGCGCTACGGCTTCAGATCAGCCGGACCGCGACACCGGGCGCGCGGGTGATCTTTCGCACGGGCGGGACGGCTGACATCCTGCCCGGCCGGATCCGCGACGATATCCTGCGTCACTGGCGTTATCAGCCCGAAGCCTCTGCCACCGGTCTGCGCAACGACCGATCCGCGATCTATGGCGGCTTTCATCTTTATGAATTCATGGGGTAATCCGATGACTGACACGCATGGCGCATTGATGGATCAGGTCTACCGGCGGCAACGCTGGGTCTATGACGCGACGCGGAAATATTACCTGCTGGGCCGCGATTATGGACTGCGGCAACTGGTCCCTGGCGCACACGCGCATATTCTGGAAATTGCTTGCGGCACCGGGCGCAATCTGGACCAGATCGATATGCGCTATCCGGGTCGAAAGCTTTACGGGATTGATATATCGCGTGAAATGCTGCGCACGGCCAAGGCAAAGCTAGGCGGTCACGCGCAGCTGGCGTATGGTGATGCGCGTCATTTCGATCCACAGGCGATCTTTGGTCAGGCAAAGTTCGACCGGATCGTGATGTTCTATTGTGTGTCGATGATCCCGGCCTGGGAAGACGCAATTGCAGAGGCGATCCGCCATCTGGCACCGCATGGCGAATTGCACATTGTCGATTTCGGCGACCAGCAGCGTCTGCCCCGCTGGTTCGACCGTAGCCTGCGCAATTGGTTGGGCCGTTTCCATGTGACCCCGCGTGACGATTTGAATGCTGTGCTGGCACGCCTGCCCGGTACCGAGGTGCGTCACCAGATGTTGCTGCGCAATTACGCCCAATACAGCCGCGTGCGCCGCATCAGCCCCGCAGAAACGCCCCAATAAATTGCATCTGCCGTAGACCTGCTGTCCTATGGTCGCATTCCCGCCTTTTGGGCGCATAAACATGATCGTTCCGTGACACTGTCGGTTTGAGCCTCTATGAGGGGGGCAGTCCAGTACCAACGGATTCGGAGCTGCCACCTTGCCCACCGAGATGCCCCCTGCCCACCCCTTTGATGATGACAAACTCAAGGAAGAATGCGGCGTGTTTGGCGTCGTCGGCGTGGCTGACGCTGCGAATTTCGTCGCACTTGGCCTGCATGCCTTGCAGCACCGTGGCCAGGAAGCGGGCGGGATCGTCACCCATGACACCGAAACCGGGTTCAATCAGGCCCGCCGCATGGGGCTGGTCCGCGACAATTTCACCAGCGCCGATACAATGCAAATCCTGCCGGGAACGATCGGGATCGGCCATGTGCGCTATTCCACCGCCGGGTCTAAAGGCCAGACCGCGATCCGCGACGTGCAGCCGTTCTTTGGTGAGTTTTCCATGGGCGGCGCGGCGCTGGCCCATAACGGCAACATCACCAACGCAATGTCACTGCGGCGCGAGCTGATTGAACGCGGGTCGATCTTTCAAAGCTCATCCGACAGCGAATGCATCATTCACCTGATGGCCCGCTCCATGGGCCGGACGATCCCGGATCGGATGGAAGAAGCGCTGCGCAAAGTCGAAGGCGCGTTTTCCATCGTGGCGATGACCCGCACAAAACTGGTTGGCTGCCGTGACCCGCTGGGTGTGCGCCCGCTGGTTCTGGGCAAGGTTGGTGATGGCTGGGCGCTTGCCTCGGAAACCTGTGCGCTGGACATCATTGGTGCGGAATTCGTGCGCGAGATCGCACCGGGCGAAATGGTTGTTATCAACTCTGAAAAAGGCGTGCAAAGCCACTTTCCATTCCGCCCGAACCGGTCGCGTTTCTGCATCTTTGAACATGTCTATTTCAGCCGCCCCGACAGTATTCTGGGTGGCCGGTCTGTTTATGAAACCCGCGAGAATATCGGGCGTGAGCTTGCCAAGGAAGCACCCGTCGAGGCTGATCTGGTTTGCCCTGTCCCGGACAGCGGCACGCCTGCGGCCATCGGATATTCACTGGAATCGGGCATCCCCTACGCGATGGGGATTATCCGGAACCAATATATGGGCCGGACCTTTATCGAGCCGACTGAACAGATCCGTAACATGGGTGTCCGGCTGAAATTGAACGTCAACCGCGCCCTGATCAAAGGCAAGCGTGTCATCCTTGTGGATGACAGCGTGGTGCGCGGCACGACCAGCCGCAAGATCAAGGAAATGATCCTTGATGCTGGCGCGGCAGAGGTGCATTTCCGGATCGCCAGCCCCCCAACCGCCTGGCCTTGTTTCTATGGGGTCGACACCCCGCAGCGGGAAAAACTGCTGGCGGCCACCATGTCCGAAGATGAAATGTGCGAACATCTGGGCGTTGATAGCCTAAAATTCATCTCGCTCAATGGGCTTTACCGCGCCGTGGGCGAAGCAGCTGGCCGAGACAAGAACGCCCCTGCCTATTGTGACGCTTGTTTCTCGGGCGAGTATCCGGTCGCCCCGTCAGATATGATCGACCAAGGGTTTCACGCAAAGACGGCAGCAGAATAAAATGACCACAGTCATCCACCATAACCCTGATTGTGGCACCTCGCGGAATGTGCTGGCTGTGATCCGCGCGTCAGGCACAGAGCCTGTGATTATCGAATATCTGCAAACCGGCTGGACCCGGCCACAATTGCTAGCGCTTTTTGCTGCGGCTGGTCTGACCCCGCGTGACGCGCTGCGCACCAGCAAATCCCCCGCAAAAGAACTGGGCTTGCTCGATCCTGGTGTGAGTGACGACGCATTGATGGACGCGATGCTGGCCCATCCGGTGCTGGTTAACCGGCCCATCGTCTGCACCCCGAAAGGCGTTGCGCTTTGCCGCCCGTCAGAGGCTGTGCTGCCCCTATTGGAGCAGCCGCTGGCCGCACCTTTCACCAAAGAAGACGGCGGTATCATCGCCGCTGATCACGCCGAAGTGACGTGATTGGCGCTAAAATGTGACGGAATACCGCGCCCCAGCGACCATTGTCGCCTGTTACCCGACAAACAAATCTGGCAAGAGATCGCTTCATCAGGATAAGCGATAAAATACCATGACAGATCAGACGTCGGCCGAGGTGGCCGCAGCGGCAACGATTGCCGATGCTATAGACCTGCGCGAATTCGTCTTGCTGGGGATCATACAGGCGCAAAGCGGGGCTGCGGCGCTTTTGCGGTCCCCGCAGGGCGACATCGCGCGGGTGCATACGGGCACGCAAGTGTTCGGCTATACCATCGCGGCGATTGGTGACACGCAGGTGCAACTGACCGACCGGCGCGGCACGCTTTATGCGCTGGCGCTTCCGGGCACTTGACCTCGCGCGCTGTTCGGCACATGTCCGGGCGCATGACACAGACTGCTCTTATCACCGGCGCATCCCGTGGCCTTGGCGCTGCATTGGCCAAGGCGCTTGCCCCCACCCATCACATCATCGCCGTCGGCAAGACCGTCGGCGCGTTGGAAGAACTGGATGACGCGATCCAGGCGGCTGGTGGTCAGGCGACCCTTGCGCCGATGGATATTACGGTTGATGCGGCGATGCAGCAGCTTTGCCGGGGGATCTATGATCGTTGGGGCACGCTTGATCTATGGTTGCATACGGCCATTCACGCGGCCCCGCTTGCCCCAGCCGGGCATATCGCGCCGAAAGATCTGGCAAAATCCATGCAGATCAATGTAGAGGCCACATCCCGGCTGATCGCCTATGTCAGCCCACTGCTTGGGCAGGCAGGCAAGGCCGTGTTCTTTGATGATCCCCGTGGCGGGCAACAGTTTTTCGGCGCTTACGGCGGCACTAAGACCGCACAAATCGCTATTGCCCGATCATGGCAGGCGGAAACGGTTAAAACCGGACCAGAGGTCCGCATTGTTACCCCGGACCCTATGCCAACTGCTACCCGCGCCCGGTTCTATCCCGGCGAGGATCGCAGTAAGCTGGCTGATCCACAGGATGAGGCAGCACGGATTTTGGCCGAAATCACCGACTGAACGGGGCATCGGCACCGCTGCTATTCCGACTGCCCCTGCGTGAACCGTTGCCCAGTCTCTACGGTGCTGTTGAACATGTGCAAAGGCAGCCAACGCGGCTTGTCCCGCCCTGCCCGCTCGCATAGGAACAAGCCAAGAGCAAAGGGGCGGATATGCGCATTCTCATTACCAATGATGACGGGATCAACGCACCGGGACTGAAGGTCCTGACCGACATCGCGCAGAACGTCGCCGGCGAGACAGGCGAAGTCTGGACCGTGGCCCCGGCCTTTGAACAATCCGGTGTCGGCCATTGTATTAGTTACACGCATCCCACGATGATTGCCCAGTTGGAAGAGCGACGCTTTGCGGCAGAGGGCTCTCCTGCTGATTGCGTCATTGCCGGGCTTTATGACGTGCTGAAGGATACCCCGCCTGATTTGATCCTGTCCGGCGTCAATCGCGGGAACAACGCGGCAGAGAACACGCTTTATTCCGGCACCATTGGGGCCTGTATCGAAGGGGCACTACAAGGTGTCCCGTCCATCGCATTATCGCAATTCTATGGCCCCGGAAACGCGGCGCTTGAAAACCCGTTTGAGGCGGCAGCGGTCCATGGCGCGGCAACCGTGCAGGCGCTGCTGGATGCCAATCTGTGGGACGCACAAGATTACAAGTTGTTCTACAACGTGAATTTCCCGCCGGTCCCGGCAGCAGAGGTCAAGGGCCGCGCTGCGACGACGCAAGGGTTTCGTCAAAACGCCCGCTTTCACGCAGAGGCGCAGCTATCCCCCACCGGGCGCCGTTTTCTTTGGGTGCGCGGCGGCCCGCAGCATGAACCCACCGCATCCGGCAGTGATGCAGCAGCGAACCTTGATGGTTATATCTCGATCACCCCGATGCGGGCCGATCTAACTGATTACGCGCTGATGTCTAAACTAGAGGACGCGCTAAAGTGACGTTTGACGCCGCAACAAAGATGCAATTCCTTTATGCCCTGCGCAGCAAGGGTGTGACCGATACGCGCGTTCTGACGGCGATGGAACAGGTGGACCGGGCGGATTACGTCAAGGGCACCTTTGCCGACCGCGCTTATGAGGATATGCCACTGCCAATCGCCTGCGGGCAGACGATCAGCCAGCCATCGGTTGTCGGCTTGATGACACAGGCCCTGCAAGTCAGCGCGCGGGACAAGGTGCTCGAAGTTGGGACCGGCTCTGGCTATCAGGCGGCGATCCTCAGCAAACTGGCCCGCCGGGTCTATACCGTGGATCGCTATCGGCGGCTGGTACAGACGGCTAAGGCCATCTTTGAACAGAATGACATCAGCAATATCATCACCTTTACCGCCGATGGCAGCCACGGCTTTACCGATCAGGCCCCGTTTGATCGCATCCTTGTGACCGCCGCAGCAGAGGACCCGCCGGGCCCGCTTTTGGCGCAACTGCGGGTTGGCGGGATCATGGTTGTGCCGGTCGGTCAATCAGATGCGGTGCAAAGCCTGATCCGGGTGACACGGCGCGAAAACGGCTATGATTATGACGAATTACGCGCAGTGCGCTTTGTCCCCTTGCTAGAAGGGCTTGGACAAGAGTAAACTACCACAAAATATGGTACGACCTCAGGGATAAGGGGCGACCGGGACAAGGAGCGGTATGATGGCGAACAGGCAAAAGCTACGGCGCGTATTGATGACTGGTGCGGCACTGACCGCACTTGGCGCATGTGACGGCTTCGATTTCGATATGCGCGATATGGGCAATGGTTTTGACACCAGCCGGGCGGTGCAAGATCTGCCGAACCGGCCACGCCCGGATGAACGCGGTGTGATCTCTTACCCCAATTACCAAGTGGTCGTGGCCCGCCGTGATGACACGATCCGTGGGATTGCCATCCGGCTTGGGATCGACGCCAATGAACTGGCTGATTACAACGGGATTGAGCCAGATGTGATCCTGCGCCGCGATGAAATCATCGCCCTGCCCGGCCGCGTGGCCGAACCTGCCGGCGCGGCAGGTGCGGGCACTGGCCAACCGCTTGATGTGACGGCTGTGGCGACCTCTGCCCTTGACCGCGCGGATACTAATGTCACTGCCACACCACTCGCACCCGCAACACCGGCCACCGCCACCCCGGCAGCGCAAACGGCGGCGGAACCGATCCGTCACCAGGTGAAACGTGGTGAGACGGCGTTTTCCATCTCACGCCTATATAATGTGCCTGTTAGCAATATCGCACAGTGGAACGGGCTCAACAGCGAGTTCACGATCCGCGAAGGGCAGTTCTTGCTGATCCCACGGGGCAATGGTACAGCGCCCACGCAAGCGGTCACAGCACCGGGCGTAGGCACAGTCACACCTTTGCCGCCAAGTGCTGCGGCCCCCCTGCCCTCTGACGATCCGGCGATCCCCTTGCCCACGTCCGCAACCCCGGCAGCCCCTGATCTGGGCACACCAGCACCTGCGCCAGCCGCGGCTTCCAACGCACGGTTTAGCTATCCGGTGCGGGGCGATATCATCCGCGCCTATGCGGCAGGCCGCAATGACGGCATCGACATCGGCGTGCCAGCCGGAACCGAGGTGAAAGCCGCAGATGGTGGCAGCGTCGCCGCGGTCACGAATGACACCAGCGGCGGGTCAATTGTTGTCATCAAACATAGCGACGGGCTGCTGACGGTTTACACCCAGATGGAAGGGCTGACCGTTTCTAAAAATGACAGCGTGTCGCGCGGTCAGGTGTTGGGTAAAGTGCGCAACGCAGACCCAAGCTATCTGCACTTTGAAGTGCGGCGCGGTCTGCAAAGTGTTGATCCGGCAGATTTTCTGCCCTGACAGAGGTCACAGCGTAAGGTGGATCCAGATCCACCTTACTTGATGGCAACACCACGCCGTCCAGCCAAATCTGTAAAATATTGCCAAGCCACACGGCCAGAGCGGCTACCGCGTGTCGCCTGCCATTCCACCGCTTCGGCGCGCAATGTGGCATCGTCAATCACGACCCCATGCGCGTCACAATAGCCCCGGATCATCGCGAGGTATTGATCCTGATCGCAAGGATGGAAGCCCAGCCACAGGCCAAAACGATCCGAGAGCGACACCTTTTCTTCGACCGCCTCTGACGGCGAAATCGCGGTGGAGCGTTCATTTTCGATCATGTCGCGCGGCATCAGGTGCCGCCGGTTCGATGTGGCATAAAGCACCACATTGTCGGGCCGTCCCTCAATCCCGCCATCCAGCACCGCCTTGAGCGATTTGTAATGCGCGTCGTCATGCCCAAAGGACAGATCATCGCAAAACAGAATAAAACGCTCTTTGGCATTACGCAGCAGATTCAGGCAGCGCGAGATCGTTGGTAGATCTTCCCTTTGGACTTCGACCATTTTCAGGTCCGGGTGGTCGGCTTGAAGTGCGCCATGTATCGCTTTGACGAGGCTGGACTTTCCCATGCCGCGCGCACCCCACAAAAGCGCGTTATTCGCAGGCAGGCCGCGCGCAAACTGCACAGTATTGGCCATCAGAGTATCGCGAGAACGATCCACGCCCACAAGCAGATCGACATCAACCCGATTAACCTGCGGCACGGGCTGTAGCCGATCAGGGTCCGGATGCCAGACAAAGGCCGTCGCTTTCGAAAAATCGGGTGCTGCTGCTGGTGCAGGGCTGATCCGTTCCAGCGCATTAGCGATCCGGCGCAGGGCTTTCTTGGTCACGCGGTCTTATCCTCGTCCTCAAATGTGCCTTCGCCATGCAGGTCTTCATCCCACAGACCATCTGCACGCAGCTTCGCCTCGCGCTTGCGTTCCACCCGCGCCACCAATTGAATCGATACCTCATAAAGCCCGTAAACGACGACAAACAGGATCACCTGCGAAATCACGTCCGGCGGTGTCGCTAGGGCAGCCACAATCAGGATGCCGACAACAGCGTATTTCCGGGTCCCCCGCAGACCGCGTGCGGACACCAGACCCGCCTTGCCCATCAGGGTCAGCAGAACTGGCAGTTGAAAGCAAAGGCCGAACGCCACGATGAACTTGATCGTCAGGTTCAGATAGGCTTTGGCCGAGCCTTGAAACAGAATGCCCGCTGCCTGTGTGCTACTGTCCGTCCCATTGATAACGCTGCCCGGCTGCTGAAAGCCCAGAAAGAACCCAAAGGCCAGCGGCGTGATCACGTAATAGGCAAAGGCCGCCCCTAGCAGAAACATAAAGGGTGATGCGATGAGGAACGGCAGGAACGCGCCCTTTTCAGATTTATAGAGCCCCGGCGCAACAAAGCGCCACAACTGATAGGAAATAAACGGAAATCCTAGCATCAGCCCGCCCAGAAGAGAGATCTGGATTGCAACAAAAAAGCCTTCTTCCAGCGCGATGAATTGCAGGTCGCAATCCTGCCCGCGTGACGCAAGCGCATCACAAAGTGGCAGGGTCAGGAAGTTGAACACAGGGTTCCAGACCGTGAAGCAAATCACCATGCCGACAATAAACGCCAGCAGTGACCGGATCAGCCGAGACCGTAATTCTGTCAGATGTTCGATCAGCGGGGCGGCGGTATCTTCTAATTCGTCTGCGGCGCTCATTTATCCGCCTCCGGCGCGGTCGTTTCGGCGGCGGCCTCTGCGGCTTCGCGTGCGTGACGCTCTTCCGCTGCCTTGCCCATGGCCGCGCTCATCTTTTCCTTCGCGGCCTGGCGTTCCTCAGACAGGGTCTGCGTTTCAGGTCCTTTGGCCATGCCCGTCGCATCCTTGATCTTGTCCACGCCGAATTGCTTGGGGTTCGCTGCGGTCTTGATCGTGTTGGAAATATCCTTCACCCCGGCCTCATCGGCGGCGGCTTCCATAGCGCGCGAAAACTCCCGCGCCATGCCGCGCGCCTTGCCGGTAAATTGGCCAAGTGTGCGAAACATGCCGGGCAAATCTTTTGGCCCGATTACGATCAGGGCAACGATGCCAATCAGCACCATTTCACTCATGCCAAGGCCAAACATCAGGCGCGGTCCTTACTTAGGATGATTTAGGCTTTGTCTTTTTCGTCTTCGGGTGTGACGTCGCGGGCGTTGGCCATGCTGTCGTCCAGCTCTTTTTTGCCATCGTCAACGCCACGTTTGAACGCGGTAATGCCTTTGCCGACTTCGCCCATCAGGCTGGAAATCTTGCCGCGCCCGAACAGGACCAGCACGACAACTGCAATCAGTAGAAGGCCGGGAAGGCCAATATTGTTGAGCATCTCTCTCTCCTCTGGCGGTGTATGATCCGCACGCGCTTTGCTTTCGCATTACAGATAGGGCCGCAACACCTACAATGGAAGCGCTAAAACGGCGCTTAGCGACTTTCCAACGCCCTTTTCCATAAGGATATTTCTACATTTATGACATTTACTTGTCAGTTGTCAGAAAATTGACAAAATACCCGCAAGCAAAGAGAGAATCATATGCGCCGCGCAGACCGACTGATGCAGCTTGTCCAAATTCTGCGAGATGGCACCTTGCACAAGGCTGCCGATCTTGCTGGCGCCACGCAGGTGTCGCTGCGGACTATCTATCGCGACATGGAAACGCTTGCCGCGTCAGGCGTCCCAATCGAAGGCGAACGCGGGATCGGTTACCGCGTCACCGCCGCCGTCACTCTGCCCCCGCTGAACCTGACCATGACGGAAGTCGAGGCGCTGCATCTGGGGCTTAGCGCGGTCGGCAAAGGTGGTGACCCGGAACTCTCTGCCGCAGCACGGGCTCTGTCTGCAAAGCTGGACGCGGTCCTGCCCGAGGATCGCAGCCGTGCGCCTGCCGGATATGGTTTTGCCATCTATCCGTTCGCGGACGCCACACGCGGATTTCAGCATCTACCCAGCGTAAGGCACGCGATCCGCTCTCGCCAAAAGCTGGAAGTCACCTTAGGGGACGCAACCCGCCGGGTTCGCCCGCTACAACTGGATTACTGGGGGCGGCTTTGGACCTGCGTAGTTTGGTGTGAAACACGTAAAATGTTCGACGAGATCAGAGTAGACCAGATTGTCAGCCTACGCATTCTGCCCAGCCTGTTTGTGGATGAAGCGGGAAAATCGCTACGCGATTTCAACCGGGGCCGATGAGTGATCATGTGGCGGCCCGCATGGTTCTGTAAATTATAGGGTCAATGCTCTTGCCCGAATGGTCGCACAGTCAAGGAGGCATTACGCAATCAAAACAACACATCGCGTAGCATATTCAGCGCAACAATGATCAGAAAGAACCCAAAGATCCGGCGCAATGCGCCCGCGTCGGTGCGATGCGCCAGTGTCGCGCCAAATGGTGCGGTCAAAACCGTCATCAGCACTACAAGCCCGAAGGCAATCAAATTCACGGAACCAACGGTCAGCGGGGGCGCGGCGGTGACCTGGGTGAAAAGGAAACCAGCGACCGAAGGCACGGCGATGGCAAGACCAAAGCCGGCGGCCGTGCCCACGGCCTTGTGGATCGGCACATTAAAGGCGGTCATTATCGGCACCCCGAACGACCCACCGCCGATCCCCATCAGAACGGAAAAGAACCCCATCACCGAAGACATAACCACCCGTATGATCCCACCGGGCATACGCTGCCCCACGCGCCAATGCTCTTGCCCAAAGGCCAGATACAGACCGACAATGGCGGCCAACCCCCCGAACATCGCCTGTAAAACGGTCGATGAAAGCCGCGAAGCCACCAGCATACCCAGCAATGCCCCCACCACGATGCCGGGCACCCAGGATTTAAGGATCGCCCAATCCACAGCGCCCTTGCGGTCATGGGCCAACGTCGAGCGGATAGAGGTGACGATGATTGTCGCAAGCGATGTGCCAAGACATAGCTGCATCAGATCGGGGCCACCAAACCCCAGTGCTCCAAACACATAAAAGAAAGCGGGCACCAACACGATGCCGCCACCGACCCCCAATAGGCCCGCCAAAACACCGGACACAGCACCGGACAGTAATAGCAGCGCACCCATGGCTGCCAGCACCAATAGATTTTCCATGGGTCTTTCCTACGCTGCCCGTGTTTCTACCAGACGCAATGCCTGTTCCAGCACGGCGGGTCCAGCCCCTTCGCGATGGGCATTTTCAGAGAGGTAGCGCCGCCACGCCCGCGCGCCGGGTCGCCCTTGAAACAGGCCCAGCATATGCCGGGTCACCTGATTAAGCTTGCCGCCCTGTGCGATATGCGCCGCAATATAAGGCAGCATCAGTTCTACTACGTCTTCCGCAGTGCGCGCGGAAGGTGTTCCGAAAATCCTTGCATCGGCCTCCAGCAAAATATCACTCGGCGTATGATAGGCGGCGCGCCCGATCATTACCCCGTCCATGCCTTTGCTCAGGCAATCCTCTGCTTCATCAAGCGTGTTAATCCCGCCGTTTACCGATAGATGCAGATGTGGGAACAGCCCTTTCATCTGCAAAACGAGATCATAGTCAAGCGGCGGAATATCGCGATTTTCCTTGGGGCTAAGCCCTTGCAGCCAAGCCTTGCGTGCGTGGATCGTAAACCGTTCAACGCCAGCCGCCGACACGCGCGAGAGAAAATCTGGCAGCACCTGCTGCGGGTCCTGATCGTCGACACCAATCCGGCATTTGACAGTCACCGGAAGAGTAACCGCATCCTGCATCGCTGCCACACAATCCGCCACGAGCGGCGCATTCTCCATCAGCACAGCGCCAAAGAAGCCCGATTGCACCCGGTCGGACGGGCAGCCACAATTCAGATTAACCTCTGCGTAGCCAAAGTCTTGCGCAAAGCGCGCGGCCGCAGCCAATTGCGCAGGATCGGACCCGCCAAGCTGCAACGCGACAGGCTGCTCTGCCCGGTCAAAACCAAGCAAGCGGTCACGATCACCATGAATGATGGCAGGTGCGGTCACCATTTCAGTATAGAGCAACGCCTGCCGTGACATCAGGCGATGGAGATACCGGCAATGGCGATCAGTCCAATCCATCATGGGTGCAATGGAAAGGCGCGCAGCCCGCAGAACGTCGGAAAACCCTGTTTTTTCTTGGTTTTTCAGATCAACCATTTTTTCGATTTCCCCGTTTCGGCCCGATTTAGCCCCGCTTTTGAGTGCAGTGCTACGGAATGTAGCACCGAAGCCGCCGTGTAGCACTTTTTCCCGGCAAGTTTCCACCTCCCGGATGTCACATGAAGGCCCAATCCCAATTATGCGAGGAATTTGTTCTCATTCGCCCCGATCTCCCCCTTTCTTGGGGACCAAACAAAACAAACCCGCTTCTGAAAAATACGAACGATCAAATGCCCCAGGAATGGAAACCCCGAGACTGAAAAGACATGCCATGGGAATCATTGTTAAGCGCGCCAAGAAGAATGGCAAACCGAGCTTTACTGCTCAAATCCGGAAGAGAAAGAAAGATAAGGTCATCCTCAATCTAGTGGAGACATTCGCCTCCGAGCAGGCCGCCAAAAGCTGGCTAAAGCGCCGTGAAGATGTATTGAAAAATCCGGAGGGCTGGAGCGCCTGAAACCGGTCCATTTTCAGCCCTCGTTGATAATAATTTAGAGGTAAAAAGTCAAAATTTCAAAATCACCGCAACCAATTGCTGCTCTGTAAGCCAAAGTGCCATCCGCATTTTACACAAGGATTGGCGACGATGAAGGCATTAAAAGTCGCGCATACAGCTCTGACGGTATTCCATATACGGTTGGGGTTAAAGCTGACTTGTTTAGGTTGCTAAAGGACTCCCAAAGCCGTCCCTGCAGGACACCCGATCCGTGTACATCAATGTCTTTTTGCGACCCTAAACCTTGATCTCTGGGCGTCGGAACTGGGCCATTGCTTGAGACAATGGATCACCAGTGGTTGCGAAATCTTCAATCGGAATGCCCTGCTGCGCAGCCGCTGCGGCCTGCCGCAAACTGATGACACCGGCGGCCGGGCCGCTCGGGTGGCTCATGATGCCACCCCCCGCGCAAAAGATGAAATCATCATTGCCCAGCAGGCGTCGGGCCGGATCAACCTGCCAGATCGTCTGCCCAGATGAATAAACCGGCATAGCTGCATGGGTCGGACCACCGTGGTCAGAGACCGGCTTTTGCACCGAACGCGCGGCATGGGCGACGGTGGCATCATCCTCGGTAAATTTGTTGCCCAATCCATTGACATGCAAATGATCGACACCCGCCAGCCGCCACAGTTTCTGCATGACTTCAAAGCTAATCCCGATATCTGGAGAGCGTGAATAAACGCCCCACCCTGCGCGATGCCCGTGGATCAATGCCGCGCTGTGATCACGCACAGAACGCAAGCCAGCTTGCCCGATAGAAGACACACAGACCATCGCACAATCCGCCCCGACGCTCTGCATCTTGTCGAGATTACGCTTCATCTGGTCGATCTCATCAGTGATATTCGCAGCATAAGGCACTGTTTTGCCAGTCTTATCGGCATGATCGTTAATGACCTGCATCACTGCATCCAAACGGTCGTCAAACGGGCAATCAGGACCGTTCGCCTGCAGCTCGTCATCTTTGATAAAGTCAATCCCTGCCTCGACTAAGGTACGCACAAGATCACCGGTTTCTTGCGCGGATAACCCGATACTGGGTTTGATAATGGTCCCGATAAGTGGCCCCTCATGTCCCCCCATAAACGACCGTGTGCCAGCGGCACCAAACTGTGGGCCAGGGTGATCATTGGCGAATGCTGCCGGCAGATCCATGCTGACCAATCGGATGGCAGACAGTTCGGCCAACTCAAACAGGTTCCCTGCCAAAGTGGACAAAAGCGTTGGCAAAGAAGTACCAAAATTACCCAGCGGCCAACTGACCGTGACCAATCCGCGTTCGTATGTCTCACCGGATTTGCGGCACGGTAACGAAGGTATCTTTGATGTGCCTGTTGGTTCTATATTTTCGACTACGGCGGCAGAGCGCGCCCGCAACTCATCGGTTTCCGCCGCAAGGCGCACAAAAGTTCCGGTCGATTGTTCTCCCGCAAGTACAGCAGCCGCCCGTTCAAGTCCGACAGGTGTTTCAATATCGTAAGTCGCGTATATGCGTGTCATCGCTGCCCCCCTCCGTAGCGTATCCAGCCAAAATAGTCGGGGCTGCCCATCTGCCCCCCTTTGAGCGCAAGTTCCAACCCATCACGCGGCCCATCCGCATGCGCGCGAAACAAAGCCGCTCCCGGAATCGTCGGCGCCAATGCAGAGAGGGCGAAGATACCCAAACGCGCGGTCGCATGCCCAGAGGTATCCCCCCCGGCCACGATCGCGCGTGTTGCACCTGAATGCGCCAGAACACGGTCCAACACCTGCCCAAGGGCATCGCCTAAACGCGCATTCACCTTTTCCATGCTTACGCCTTCCACTCGCCCCAATGCCTCAAGTTCGGCAACGGCAGGATCATTCGGCCCCTCAGCCGTGAAGATGAGCGGGTCTTTACCTGCGCCCAACGCAGCAATCCCTGACGCCACAAGACGTTCTATTTCAGCGTTCAAACTGCTGTCATCTTTACAAGCTTTACTCACATCAAAGCGCATGGTCGTAAATCCGTTGTCGCGCGCCCAGGCTATCTGATCCGCCGTCACCGGCGAAACCGATCCGGACACCGTCACCATGCCCTTAGCGCGCCCGATACCGGGCGGCGATGGCTGCGATTCAACGAGGTTGCTATCGACCCAGTGGCGCACCAGCGCGTATTCCACACCCTGTGACCCGACTACGAAAGAAGAGGAAACCCGATCACCCCAGAGTTTTGCTCCAGCCGCAGATTCATCATCCTGCGTCACGCAATCAATTGCAGTGATTGACAAATCTGCTCCTTCGGCGGGCGCAATCCGGCTCGACTGCAAGGCGATATGGCGCGCGACATTAGCGTCCGTCATTGGCGTTATGGGATGGCAGGACATGACCGGGTGCTGATCCAGTAGGTACATTTTTCCCTTAAATTCTGCGAATAACTCCCCATCCTTTTGAATGCGGCCCATTTGGGGGGCGGCCACCAGGATTGGCACCGTTTTCGCCCCCGTCAGATCCGCCCCGACCTCAATCGCGCACCCGATAGAGCCAAAGTCAGGGGATGAATCCAATGTAGAGCAGATTTTATAATGGAAGAGTTGCGGCTTCAGCGCGAGCAGTGCGCAAAACGCCGTGGGAAGATTTTCACGCATCCATTCAGGCGATTGCGCCCGCGCAGTGGAAGCGACCCCAACCGCTTGGATATCTGGATAATTTTCCAACTGTTGGCGTGTCGGCGGATCAAGAAACAGCATCGTGTTGACCCCCGAAAAACTCAGCACCTCCATCACGGCAGCCGCACCGGTAAAATCATCCCCATACCACGCAACCAAGATACCATCAGGTAATCTATTCAAATTCCCACCCTCATTTCACCTGCTGTCCCCTTGACTCAGTGGAATACTTAGTAACTTATTATACCAGTTGTCAATTCGCAGGCTGATGAGCACTGCGATATCTTTGGGAGAACGAGCGTGACGAAAATCGCACTATTCGGGGCTGGCGGTAAGATGGGCGTTCGCCTGTCACGCAACCTTGCAAATACAGAGTTTGAAACCGCGCATGTCGAAGTCTCCGACATCGGGAAAGAACGCTTGAAGACCGAGCTCGGCTTTGATTGCCAGCCTCCAGAGGTAGCCTTGAAAGATGCCGATGTAATCGTGTTAGCAGTCCCGGACACAGCTATTGGCAAGGTTACTGCTGGTATCATTGACCAAGTAAAACCCGGCGCGATGATTGTCTGCCTTGATGCTGCAGCCCCCTTCGCGGGTCACCTGCCGATCCGCGATGATGTTACCTATTTCGTCAGCCACCCCTGCCATCCGCCAATCTATAACGACGAAAGTACCGAGGCTGGCCGCAAGGACTATTTTGGCGGAATCGCTGCACAACAAGGTATTGTAAACGCGCTGATGCAAGGACCCGAAGCCGACTACGCATTGGGCGAGGCTGTCGGAAAAGCCATCTATGCACCCGTTGCCCGGTCGCACCGTGTCACCGTAGAACAGATGGCGCTGCTGGAACCGGGTTTGTCGGAAACGGTCTGTGCCTCTTTGTTGGACATCATGCGCGAAGCGATGGATGAAGTCGTTGCTCGCGGCGTCCCCAAAGAAGCAGCGCGCGACTTTCTACTCGGCCACATGAATATCTTGGGCGCAGTGATATTTGGTGAAGTCGATGGGGTCTTTTCGGATGCTTGCAACAAAGCCATCGAATTCGGCAAGCCGGTTTTGATGCGCGACGACTGGAAACGGGTTTTTGAGCCAGATGAAATCGCGGCAAGCATCGAGCGGATCACGTAAGTTACTTGTAGCACCAGTGAACAACTTCTAATGTTGCGTGATGTCTGTCCAAAAAAGGAAATGACGCAGCATGAGTGACCAAGGTGCCCAAGATAATAAGATCGTTCGCCTAAAACTGTCGGATCAAGTTTTTGAACGGCTGCGCGAACTGGTCGCGAGCGGGGAGCTTGCACCAGGCGATGTGGTGCCGTCCGAACGGGTGCTGATGGAACGATTTGGCGTCGGGCGTCCTGCCGTGCGTGAAGCCCTGCAAGCGATGCAAAGTAAGGGCTTGATTACGATCACCCATGGCGGGCGCAGCCGCGTCAATGCTCTCACGGCAGGCGTGGCATTCAGCCAGTTGGACGATATCGCCAAACTGCTATTGTCGAGCGAGCCTGCCAACATCGAACATCTAAAAGGCATACGTCATATTCTGGAACGCGGCACCGCTAGGCTTGCTGCCGAGAAATGCACGTCGAAAGATGCCGCTGACCTTTCGGCTTTGATCGACGCACAACGCGCGCAGCTCGGGAATGCAGAGCTTTTTATGAAGGCCGATATCGCCTTCCACACGCGGTTGGCACAGATCACGGCGAACCCGCTTATCCAGGCAATCACGGAAATGATGCTCACATGGCTTTTTGAATACCATGCGTCGCTGTTGCTGTGGTCAGGCAGAGAGGAAACAACGCTAAGCGAACATGCCGAAATCGTGGCACGGCTGCTGGCCAATGATGTTGAAGGCAGCGAACGTGCGTTGGAAGATCATCTCAGCCGTGCGGATTCCCGGTTTTCCCTAGGCAATCAGGTCTAGCCTTCCACACGCCACTGGTATGGCCCCAGATCGTCGCGCGTTTCAGGTGTTAAATTCGCTACGATTGACGTGTCCCCGACAGTCAGCCGTGCGGTGCCGTTGGCGATCTGCGCATCTTTGACAGATTCCCCGGCAAGACCTGCCAAGGTGGCCAGCGCCCTTGCAATGGGCGACGGGCCCGTGACCCCACGTGGGCCATAGACAGCCCCCGGGGTCCAGACGGCGATATCTGCAGGTGCAAGCGCGGTGGCCAGTCCAACCACATAAGCTGCGCCGAACTGCCCGCGATGACGCGGATCATCGTCAGCCATGCATAGGCGCTGCAAGTCGGGGTTCGGGATGGTGCGATTGCCATATGGGTTCTGACGCATCGCAATTGTCGCGGGGCCGATCCGATAGGGCAAACCCCCGAATATCGCGCGCGCAGAGCGTGTGATGTGCGGAATGGTTTCGAGTGTTTCCATAACTGAAATATCGTCGGCGGCATGCACGATGGGGCATAGCCCATGACTAACAAAATCCAGTATTTCAAGCGGCGGGCGTTTGCGGTTCAGCTCTGGAAAAAAGCTTACCATGCCACCACCGCGGCACGCATCTGGAAAGACATTGGCAGCCGCGAGGTGGATCTCTTCGAGTGGCGGGCAGTCCGGCCATTCTGATCCTGGCGGCGTCGATTGCCGATCCACAGACGGGCACAGCATAATGCTCGCCGGGGTAAATTGCGCATCGGTCATAAGCTCGGCAATTGCAGCCAATTCAGTTGCGGGTGTATCGGCACAGGATAGGATAAGCTCCAAATCGAACAGGATATCAGGACAGGCCGCTTGTGCGGCAGCAAACGCCTGAATTTGTTCATCCCACGCGCCAAGGTCCATATCCAAGTGGCACAACAATCGCTGCGGCTGAACGAATGCCAGATCATCAGGCGATGCGGCCAGTCGCGCAGCGTCAGCAGGCGTCAGCACCAGTGCCATTTCCGGAAAATTTGCTGGTCTCGTCTCTTCTACTGGCTTCGCTGGCACAGATGGCAACCGGTCGCCGATAGTCAGCACAACCGATTGAATCAATGGCTTCCCCGCATCCAGCACATAAGGCCATGGCTCAGCCAGTGGACGGTTGTAGGTCTTGAATGATGCATCCCCCCATTGCCGCTGATCTTCCATTTCAAAGGTGTCGCCCGCCAGCTTGCAGGTCACGCTATGATCACCTGCGTTATGTGTCAGCGATACGATATCTTTGAATGGCTGCCACGGTGCGATCAGCAGCGGGAATGCGGTCTGCTCGACACTGCCATCACTATGGCCCACCTGCACCGCCTGCCCTGCGACGCCATCAATCGGATGCAGCACGGTAAAGCCTGCGCGGTTCGTCTCAAACCCGGCGGTCGCAGTGCCATGGGCTGACATGGTCAGCGACGTAGGTGTCACATCGACGGTGACATCAACGACCAGCCGTGCGCCGTTGCTCTCATAAGTCGCAGTGTAGGTCACACATAGCTGGTCGTCCTTCTGGATCGTGGCTTCCCCTTCAATCCGTGGCGACAAGGTGCCCCAATCGCTATCGCGCACCAGAAAGGCTATGCTCCGTATGGCCTCGACCCCGTTGAGCATGACGTAGCGCAGGTTGCCTGAATCCAACGTGAACGACCAAGGTCGCTGCGCCATGTGGGTGGTCGGTAGCGCCCGGTGATCGGTCCCGTAGAGATCCTTGTGATCGTTCACAGCTCTGACAGGCGCACTGCCCGCTGTTCGGCTGCGGATAGATACGCCGCCTCAACCAAGGCGAGGGTCTTGAGGTTATCCGCCCCCGATGTCTGTGGGGGATGGCCCTGCGCGATACAATCGACAAAGTGCTGCTGGATCGTTTGCACGCTTTCCTGAATGTTATGCCAGGGCTTTTCCGCCCAGGGCAGCAAGGGCGGGGAAACATCTTTGGTCAGCGGCGCTTTACCGGTCACGGTCAACTGATATCCTGCATCCAAACGCAGCGTGGCCTCTGTGCCGTCAATCTCCAGCAGAGTTTGCGGAAATGTCTCTGGCGTGCGACGGGTCGCGTAAGAACAATCCACGACACTGGTTGCGCCACCCTCATGGGCCAGCAACATGGTCGCGACGTCCTCGCCTTTGATGGCAGGATTTACACGTTTCGTTGTCGCGGTGATCTGACTGGCATCACCGAAAAACGCCCGCGCAATATCAAGAGTGTGAATGCCAAGGTCTTCGATGATGAATCGTGTGCCTTCTGCCAGATAGGGCTGGCCGGAAAACACGTCATACCCGGATCGGAAGCTAAAGCGCCCAAAGAACGGATCGCCAATACCGCCCGATTTCACCACCTCCAAAGCCGCTTGTATCGGTGATTGCCAGCGGAAGTTTTCATGCACCATCAGCACCTTTCCGGCGTCTTCTGCCGCCGCGACCATCACACGGGCATCTTCCAGATTTTCCGCAAATGGTTTTTGGCAGATGATGTGCATGCCCGCCTCTGCCGCCATGCGCACAAGCGGCAGATGAGAACCTACAGTGGTGGCAATATCAACGAAATCAAAACCACCTGCCGCGAACATGTAGGCGGCATTTTGATAGGTCCGGCTGATATCAAAATCCGCAGCGCTCTGCGCAAGCCGACCGGCGTCTTGGTCGCACAGCGCGACGATTTCGACGCCATCAATGTCACGCCATGCGTGGAGCTGATTTTGGGCAAAAAACCCACAGCCGATCAGAGCACCCTTCATGCTCTCCCCCCTATTTATCCATCGCCGCTTGTGCCCGCAGCACGACACGCGCTTGAACCTTTTGTTGCGCTTGGTCGATCACCACCGCCGCAATGATCACAAGACCTTTGATCACCGTCTGCCAGAAAGACGACACACCCATCATGACCAGCCCGTCTGACAGCACGCCGATCACAAAAGCGCCGATAATGGTGCCGATGATCCGGCCGCGGCCGCCTGACATGGACGTGCCACCAAGCACCGCCGCAGCAATCGCATTCAACTCGAATGTATTGCCCGTTGCGGGGTGTGCTGCCACCAATTGGGACGAGATGATCAGCCCGACCAAGGCCGCACAGAAACCCGAAAAAATATAGACGAAATACTTGGTGCGATTAACCTTGATCCCGGACAGACCGGCCGCACGTTCGTTGCCGCCGACCGCATAGATATGGCGGCCAAGTGGCGTGCGCGCCGCGATGTACCCCGCCAGACAACCGACCACGATCAGCAGGGCAATTGAGAAAGGTATCCCAAAAATCTCGCCCGCTCCGATCCAGCGAAAGGTGTCAGACCCATATTCCGCATTGCCGCTCAGGTTCGGAAAAGTCCGCCCGTCCGAGCTCAGCATCGCCGCACCGCGCGCGACGTATAACGTGCCCAGTGTCGCGATGAAGGGGGCGACGTTTAACTGAGTGATAAGGAACCCGTTGATCGCACCAATTGCCATGCCGACAAGGATCACTAACAGGCAGATTTCGACGGTGTTGAAGTGGATCGTCCAGCCCAGGCCCACATCAATCCCATTCAACAGCAGATACCCCGCGACCATACCGCACAGCCCCACAATAGAGCCCACCGATAGATCAATCCCGCCCGAGACAATGACAAACGTCATACCAATCGCAAGAAAAGCGTTCAGCGCCACGTGTTTGGACATGATCAACATGTTCGCTGTGGACAGAAAGTTCGGCGCGTTCAGCGCGAAAAAACTAAAGACGAGTATCAGCGCGATGAACGTCCGCGCCTTGAGCAGCAAAAGCCACACATTCGCACTCGACCATGATGGCGCATTCGTTGTTTGATCAGCCATCAGACGGATTCCCTGCTATCTTGTTCTGTCTTGTGTCCAATTGCCGACGCTGCAACCAGCTTGGCGTTGGTTGCTTCGTCGCGCGTAAATTCTCCAGTGATACGCCCGTTGGACATCACCAAAATCCGGTCTGAAAGCGACATTACCTCGTCCAGATCGGAGGTGACGAAGATGATCCCAAGCCCCTCTGCCGCGAGTTGTCGCATGACGCGAAACACCTCTGCCTTGGCGCCAATGTCGATGCCGCGTGACGGCTCATCCATCAACAGCACCTTCGGCCCCGTCATCAGCGCCTTCGCAATGACCACCTTTTGCTGGTTGCCACCCGAAAGGGACGAGACTTCGTGTTCGGGTGATGCGATCTTGATAGTCATGCTTTTTACAAAATCCGCGACCGTTTTCTTTTCGCGGCCAAGGCTCAGATGAACGCCTTTGGTAAAGCGGCCCAGACTTGACATGGTCATGTTTTCGCGGATCGACAAAAGCTGCACCAGACCGTCGTTCTTTCGATCTTCGGGGATCAACGCCAGCCCGCGCTTGATCCGCCCTGCAACGCTTTTTTCTTTAAGTGCAACGCCATCAATCGACAGTGCGCCAGAGGCATGACCATGACGCCCGATGACGCACTCCAGAAACTCGGACCGCCCTGCCCCCATCAATCCGTAAACGCCTAAGACTTCACCTTTGCGCAAGGACAGAGAGACATCATTCACGACCAGCCCCCCACCCGCGCCGGGCAGGGAAACGTTTTCAGCGCGGAACACCTCTTCACCGAACGGATGGTCGATCTCTTTCGCGAAATCCTTGCCGCTTTCGCCGATCATGTTCCGCACGATCCAATCAATGTCGACACCTTCCATCGACCGCGCGCCGGTGATCACGCCATCACGCAGCACCGTAATGTAGTCGCCAATCCGGATCAGTTCTTCTAACCGGTGCGAAATATAGACCAGCCCGACACCGCGCTTTTTCAAATCGGCAATGACACGAAAAAGGATTTCAACCTCGGCAGAGGATAACGCCGATGTGGGTTCGTCCAGGATAAGAATGCGCGCGTCATGCGCCAGCGATTTGGCGATCTCGACGATCTGCTGCTGGCCAACCCTCAGGTCACCGACCAAATCATCCGGGTCAATATCCTGTTCCAGCTGTACCATCAGTTCACGGGTGCGGGCTCGCTGCGTCGCCGTGTCGATATCAATGCCGACACGGGTTTTTTCGCGCGCCACAAAGATGTTCTCGGCCACCGTCATATTGGGAAATAGGTTCAGCTCTTGAAACACGATACCGATGCCATGGTGGGCAGCCTCCACCGTATTTCGAAAACTCACCTCGCCGCCATCGGTGATGATCTTCCCCTCGGTCAGCTGCTCAACCCCAGCGATGACTTTCATCATCGTCGATTTGCCCGCCCCGTTTTCCCCCACAAGGACGTTGACCGCCCCCATGTGCAGGTCGAAATCCACAGATTTCAGCGCAATGGTGCCCGGGTATACTTTGGTGCCGTTACGGATCGACAA
The DNA here is from genome assembly GCF_046640325.1 of Loktanella agnita. Lineage (NCBI taxonomy): Bacteria > Pseudomonadati > Pseudomonadota > Alphaproteobacteria > Rhodobacterales > Roseobacteraceae > Loktanella > Loktanella agnita. Next base: position 115,802 of record NZ_JBJMBF010000009.1, read on the forward strand.
GCCGATGTCATGGGGCGTCATGGCGCACCGAATGATAGGGAAATCGGCACGATTTCGGGGCGGCTCGCAGTATCCTTGAACGTATAGACACCCTCAAACGTGACTGTTTGCCCGATTGGGTCCTCTGTCGGGATTGTCAGCGCCTCATACGCCATCGCGTTCAACCCGCCTGCCAGTTTCGCGAACTCGATCTGGTCGCGGAAATCGGTAAAGCTGAGGAACGGCATGGCGTCGCGCAGCGCGGTGCCTCGGATGATGGGTCCCAATTGGAGCGTTACATCCGCTTCACCATCACTGTCCGTATCAACCTGTATCTTTGCAGCACGGCTTTCCATCTTCGTTTCAACGATGACACCCGTTCCGGCCACGGCAAAATTCCAAGGACTTGCTTCGCCTTCAGGCTTATAGCCAAATTGCGCGCCAGCGGCATCGACATCCTGCGCCAATGCAGCGCGCAGATCCACAAGCGGCGTGACAAGCTGCGCGACCGCCGGAAGAACCTGCGGCTCCCACATCTCGCGCGCGAGGTTGGCCATGCGCACTTCGTCGGTTTGCGCCTCTTCCGCTTGCCCCGCCTCGGACGGATCAGCGTTTTTGACCACCTTGCAGGCACTCAGGGCAGCAAGACTCCCCGCTAAAAGCACTGATAAATACAGAGCACGATGCATGCTGCCCCCTTCCCGCAAAAGGCCCGCCCCGAACGGCGGACCCCTTGGTTTTAAGTAAATGTAACCTTGATCAAGAACTTAAAGCAAAGGTCTCAAGATCGGCGGCATTGTCAGCATTGATCAGAACACAATCCATCAGCTGCTTTTCTTCCAAGCCGGTAGAGCCGGTCTGGATATACTGATCGGCCTGCTCGACCGCGATCTGCGCTTGGCGATAGGCTGGCTGCAAAACAGTCGCTTTGATGCCACCAGCAAGGATGCTGTCACGCACATCGTTAGAGCCATCAAACCCGACAACGATCACCTCATTACGGCCCGCAGCTTCAAGCGCGGCCCACGCGCCCATTGCCATTGTGTCATTGCCACAAATGACACCCTTGATGTCAGGGTTCGCCTGAAGGATGGATTCCATCTTTTCAAAGGCTTCGGTCTGGGACCAGTTTGCAGATTGCTGCGCCACCATGACTAGATCAGGATATTGGTCGATGATATCGTGATACCCGGCTGACCGAATACCGGCATTGGTGTCCGCCTCACGCCCGACGAGCTCAACATAGTTGCCCTCTTCGCCCATGATGGTCACGAACTCTTCTGCACCCAATTGCGCGCCCTGATAGTTGTTCGACACGATCTGGCTGATGGCGATACCAGATTCCTTGATTTCACGATCAATCAGGAAGGACGGGATGCCCGCATCAAGCGCGCGCTGCACCACAGCGACAGTGGCATCTGCACCTGCGTTATCCAGAATGATTGCATCCGCACCGCGTGCGATGGCCGTATCGAAAAGCTCGGATTGTTTGTTCGGGTCATCGTCGTGGACCAGAATAATTGTCTCATAGCCCAATTCCTGCGCACGTGCTTCGGCCCCAACGGCCTCTGCCTTAAAGAATGGGTTGTCATGGCTGGGCGTAATAATCGCGATCAGACCCTTATCCTGGGCCCTGCCCACACTCGTAGTTGCCAGTGTCACTGCGGCAGCAAGCCCGGACACAAAAACGCGGCGGTTCGTGTTCATATTTGTTTCCTCCCAAAAACGCAGCTTGGCGAAACCACACTGCTTGAGAGCCACTTTTTTATAGTTTCATCATATTGTCAACAGGTATGATGAGTATGCACTTTTTGATACCAAGCGAATGCACTGCATGTTCACCACGCAGCTAGTCCCCAAAGCATTTCAAAAGAACAACCGCACAGTCTTTCTCAGACCTACGTGCGGCCACGAGATCAGCTTTCACGATTTAAAACATCGATTTCATTGCTGGGTGGGAGGTGGCATTGTAGAAGTGGCGTGCAGTCGCTGACTGTCGCTACTCCGTCAGCAAACCTTCAAGGTATTGTCCGTAATCATTCTTGGAATACTTCGCAGCCTCGGCCGCCAGCCGATCACCTGTGATCCATCCCTTGTTGAACGCGATCTCTTCGGGGCAGCCGGTTTGCATGCCCTGCCGTGATTGCAGGGTGCGAACGAAGTTCGATGCATCCAGCAGGCTGGAATGCGTGCCCGTGTCCAGCCAAGCAAAGCCACGTCCCATCGTCTGCACGTTCAGCTTCTGTTCAGCCAGATAGCTTTGCAGCAATGTGGTGATTTCCAATTCGCCACGCGCCGATGGCGTGATTTGGCGCGCACGGTCAGGCGCCGTCTCGTCCAGAAAGTAAAGCCCGGTTACAGCATAGCGTGAAGGTGGATTTTGCGGTTTTTCAACGATCTCTGTCACTTGACCGGTCGCATCCATGGCCACAACGCCATAACGCTCCGGATCGGACACATGATACCCAAACACCGTTCCACCTGCCCCGCACATATCGGCAGAGGCCAAGAGCTCTGGCAGCCCATGCCCAAAGAAAATATTGTCGCCCAACACCATGACAGACGGGTGGCCATCGAGGAATTCCTCACCCACCAAATACGCCTGCGCCAACCCCTCTGGCTGCGGCTGAACAAGATAGGTCAGCGACACCCCCCATTGCGACCCATCGCCCAACAAGTTCTGGAACTGCGCGGCATCCTGCGGCGTCGTAATAATCGCAATCTCACGAATGCCAGTCAGCATCAGAACCGAGATCGGATAATAAATCATCGGCTTATCGTAGATTGGCATAAGCTGCTTGGAAATGCCCATGGTAATCGGATAAAGCCGCGACCCGGTGCCACCGGCAAGGATCAGACCTTTGCGCTTACTCATGGCTAACCCTTTCGCAAATCTCGCGCAGCGCAGTGGCCCAGTCAGGGCGGGTGATACCAAATTCGCGCTGCAAATCACGGCAATCCAACCTGCTGTTAAGCGGGCGCACCGCAGCAGTCGGATAATCGGCAGTGGCGATATCATGCACGTCAACGCTCTGCCCGCTGCAAGCAAAGATCGCGCGAGCGAAATCTGCCCAGCTTGTGTCGGGCGTGCCCGATAGATGATAAATCCCTGGCGCGCCGCGACCCGCAACAAGCCCCTCTGCGATTTTCACACACGCTTCCGCAATATGACTGGCAGGGGTCGGTCCGCCGATCTGGTCGGCAACGATGCTTAACTGATCCCGCGTCGCGCCAAGCCGCAGCATTGTGGTCACAAAGTTCCGCCCTACCCCGTCAAAAACCCAAGATGTCCGTAGCACTACGCTCAGGCCTCCAGCAGCCATCACCGTCTGCTCACCAGCCAGTTTGCTACGCCCATAGGCATTGATTGGACCAGTTGAATGGTTCGGACGCCACAGGGCATCCCCGCTGCCATCAAACACATAGTCACTGGACAGGTGAATAAATGGCAGGTCACGCAAAGCAGCGGCCCGTGCCATCACGCCCGGCGCGACAGCGTTGACTACAGTTGCAGCAGCCTCTGCCGCCTCTGCCCCATCAACATCAGTCCAGGCCGCAGCATTGATCACGGCGTCAGCATCAGTGTCTCGGATATGTGCGGCACAGCTATCAGGATTGGACAGGTCAGCAGCAGCCCGATCCAGCGTCATGACATGCGCACGAGTCACTTGCGACAGCGCACGGGCAACCTGCCCGCTTTGCCCAAAAATCAGCAATCGGATCATGCTGTCTGCCCCAACCGCATCCCCACGCCATCACGCTCAAGTAGCGGCTGCCACCAATTGGTGTTTTCCAGATACCAGCCAACGGTTTGCGCCAAACCATCCGCTAGGGTGTAAGACGGTGTCCAACCTAGATCATCCCGGATACGGGTCGCATTAATCGCATAGCGCAGATCATGGCCCGGACGGTCGGGCACATGCGTCATCAACCTTGCATGCGGCGCAGCGGCGGGACGTCGGGTATCAAGTATCGCACACAGCTTTTGCACCAGATCGATATTGCGAACCTCTGCATTCCCGCCGATTCCATAGGATGACCCCGGCCCGGCATGGGTTAAAACAAGAAGCAGCGCGCGCGCGTGATCCTCCACATGTAGCCAATCACGCACGTTCAGCCCGGCCCCGTAGATCGGCAATGGCCGCCCCGCCAGCGCGTTCAGGATCGTCACCGGGATCAGCTTTTCGGGGAATTGTCGTGGGCCATAATTGTTAGAACAATTCGTCAGCAGCACCGGCAACCCATAGGTTTCACCCCAAGCGCGGACCAGATGGTCACTGCCTGCCTTTGTCGCTGAATAAGGCGAACGCGGATCATAGCACGTATCCTCATCAAACTGACCCGTGGTACCAAGGCTGCCGAACACCTCATCCGTCGAAATATGGTGGAAGCGGAAGTCTTGTGGTTTTCCACGGCGCTCCCAATAAGAACGGGCCACCTCCAACAGGTTGAACGTCCCCATGACATTGGTCTGCACAAAGGCCGCCGGCCCGTCGATGGATCGGTCTACATGACTTTCCGCTGCAAGATGCATCACCGCATCCGGGCGATGGTCGGCAAAAACCTGGGCAAGCGCAGTCCGATCGCAGATATCCACCTGAGCGAACTTATATCCGGGCCGGTCAATGACATCAGAAAGGCTGGCGGGGTTCGCGGCATATGTCAGGCAATCGACATTCACGACGTCATGGCCATCTGCCAACGCCATGCGCACAACGGCTGACCCGATAAAGCCCGTGCCGCCCGTGATCAGGATTTTCATGATGACCCCTCGTAGATGAACGGGCTATCGAGCGCGGTAAAGGACGGTGCGGCAGCATCCTTGTCAGACAGCACCGCCTGCTCGACAGGTATGCCCCAGTCGATCCCAAGGTCCGGGTCGTCAAAGCGCACCGATCCTTCCGCGCCTGGGGCATAAACATGGGAGCATTTGTAAACGACCTGCGCATTGGGTGTTCGCGTCACGAAGCCATGCAAAAACCCTGCGGGGATGAAAATCTGCTGTCCACTCTCGGCCGACAAATCAACGCCAACCCACTGCCCATAACTTGGGGAGCCCCGCCTGATATCAACAGCCACATCCCAAATCGCCCCGGCGATCACCCGGACCAGCTTGGCCTGCGCGGCAGGCGGGCTCTGAAAGTGCAAACCACGGACCGTGCCTGCCTGACGACTGATAGACTGGTTGTCCTGCACGAATTCTACATCCAACCCATGTCGCGCAAGGGTCTGCCGGTTGTAAGTTTCACAAAAGGCGCCCCGCGCATCGTCGAACCAGCGCGGTGTAATCACTCGCACGCCGTCCAACGCCGTTGGTTCCAACATTCCACCTGCCCCAGTGTCAGTTTCGAGCATAGACATCCTCGTAGCGCAGAATGTCATCTTCACCCAGATAAGCACCGGTCTGCACTTCAATCATCACAACGTCAACCTTACCGGGATTGGTAATCCGGTGCACCGTGCCAAGCGGAATGTAGATCGACTGGTTTTCTGTCAGCAGACGTTCTTCTTCGTCCAGCGTGACGCACGCGGTGCCCTGCACGATAATCCAATGTTCAGAGCGGTGGTGGTGGCTTTGCAAAGACAAGGCCGCACCCTGCTTAACCATGATGCGTTTGACCTGAAACCGGTCACCGATGGCAAGGCTTTCGAACCAACCCCAGGGCCGGTAATCCTTTGGAAAGCTTTCGGCCTGACGTATCTTTTTGGCCGACAGAATCTCGACTGCCTTCTTCACGTCTTCGCCACGGCCACGCTGGCTGACCAGCACCGCATCCGGGGTGGCAATGGCGATGATATCGGTTAGGCCGATCCCCACGATCTCCACCCGCTCATCCTCTGACCGCAGCAGTGTGTCGGTACAGTCAATGACCGTGGCGCGGCCACTGGTGGACACGCCGTTCTCATCGCGGCCCAATTCGGTCCAAACCTCGTTCCAATCGCCCATATCGCTCCAGCCGCCATCAAAACGGACGGCAAAAACATTCTCCGCCCGTTCCGTTATTGCGTAGTCGATAGAGATGTTTTCCGTCTGGGCCCATGCATCGGGGTCCAACCGGACAAACCCAAAATCATCACAAGCGCCCTGAAGTGCGGCATCGACCTGTTGCACCATTTCAGGCGCATATTGATCAAACGCAGCGCGCGCGCCTTTCACCGACATCAGATAAATCCCGGCATTCCAGAGTGTGTTTCCCTTGTCGATCAGATCCTGCGCAGCCTCTTTATTAGGCTTTTCGACAAAACCCGACAGTGGCACCGGACCATCACCCCCCGCCTCGGCAAGTGTCAGATAGCCAAAACCGGTTTCGGGTCGGTCAGGGGTAATACCGAATGTCACAATACTACCCGCTTCGGCCTGCGCGCACCCGCGCACGATGGCGGCATGCAGCGCGGCGCGGTCATTCACCGCGTGATCCGACGGGGCAATGACCATCACAGCATCGGGGTTCTGTCCTGCAAGAAACAAAGTCGCGGCCAGCACAGCAGGCGCTGTATTGCGGCCCTCTGGTTCTATCAGGATCGCCTGCGGTTCAATCCCGATTTCCTGCAATTGTTCGATCACAATAAACCGAAAGGCGGCGTTGGTGACAATCACAGGCCGGCCATAGCCATCGCCTGACAGGCGCAGCGCGGTGTCCTGCAACATCGTATTTTCACCCACAAGCCGGGCGAATTGCTTTGGATAGCTTTTACGCGACATCGGCCAAAGCCGCGCCCCGACCCCACCACAGAGAAGCACAGGCGTTAACATATCAATATCCCCCTTTTTACAAATAGCACAATTTATGCGTTAACGCGAAGGCCGCGCCGCACGCTGATAGGCTGCAATCAGCGGCGTCACCTGATGGTCCCAGCTGAGCTCTGTTTCGATCCGGTCCCGCCCAATGCGACCCATCTCGGCCCTGCGATCTGGATCATCAAGCAGTGTGATGATCTTATCGGCCATATCAGCAGCATCATTCGGCGCGGCATAAAGCGACGCCTCACCTGCGGAATACCGCCCTTCGGTCACATCGAACTGCACAATGGGTTTTGAAAATGCCATGTATTCCAATATCTTATTCATGGTTGACTGATCGTTCATCGGATTCACCCGATCAGGGTTCACACATAAATCCGATGACGCCAAAACCGAAAACAGGTCATCATCCGGGGCACGGCCTGTCATGGTGACATGGTCAGAAAGCCCCAGTTTAACAGTCATCGCACGCACCTCTTCCAATGCTGATCCGCCGCCCACCAGTACGAACTGCACGTCATATCCACGCTCGAAAACGACGATGCGCGCCGCCTCTAGCAGCAGATCAAGCCCTTCTTGTTCGCCCATCACGCCAACGTATCCCACAAGATGTTTGCGCCCGTCGCGCCACTTCGGATCTGGATCGGGGAAACGCAGGCGCGTCAGGTCGGGGCCAGAGCGGACAACAAAAACATCCTCAGGCTTTTTCCGACCGCGCGTCATCGCAATCTTACGATAGGAATTATTGGTCGAAATCACCACATTGGCTGACATAAACGTCAGCCGCTCGAATAATACCATCAACCGCCAGAAAAACCCGCGCTTCCCAAATTTCGCCTCGTAAAGCTCTGGGTTGATGTCGTGATGATCAAAGATGTAACGCTTGCCGAATAGCCTGAACGGCAGCGCCACAAGAAAGATCAGGTCCGGCGGATTGCAGCCTTGGATCGTATCGAACCCGTGTCGGCGCAACACCAGCAGCGCCAGCCGCATTTCATGCCAGAGCGCGGCACCATATTCCGCCAAATAGCCCATCGCGCCCTTCGCCTCCAAGGGCAGCGGATGACGGTATATATGCACACCATCCAGCTCTTCATAGCGCGCATCGTATCCCCGGCCAATTGGGCAGATTACAGACACCAGCGCCCCGGCAGCCGTCAGCGTCAGGCATTCGTGCCAGACGCGGCGGTCAAAAGGCAATGGCAGGTTTTCAACGATAATCAGGACCTTGCGCCCGGCAAGCGGCTTGGCACGGCTGACAGCTTCGATCTGACGTTCGTGGATCATTGCAGCGCTCCGATATCAACAAGCGGGGTGTCCCCGGTAAGCTCCAACTGCTCCGACGTCGCATTGGCCACGATGATACGGTCATAGGTGGTTGACTGGGCGTGCTCATTGCTGACCAGCAAACGCTCCAACGTCGGTAACTGGCTGAAGGCATAACCAAGGTTCGCGCCAATCAGCATGTCCGCCTTCACCGCAGGGTCAAACACATCAAGCGCATAGCCCGCGTGCAAAATCTTTCGCGCCAAATCGACATTGGGACTTTCACGTAAATCATCGGTGCCCGCCTTAAACGCCAGCCCGACCAAAAGTAGCTTCGCGCCCGCAGAAACGTCACGGGTCGCATGCTCAAATATCATGTGCTTATGCGCCTCATTTGAACGCAAAAGGCTGTCTATTAAGTGTAAATTTGATCCCGTATCCGCACCAATATACTGTAGCGCGCGCACATCTTTTGGCAGACATGAACCACCAAAAGCCCCGCCCGGACGCAAGTAATAAGGTGAAATGTTCAGCTTTGTATCGCTGACAAAAATCTCGTGGACTTTCTTGGCAGAGATACCTGCGTTCAGGCACGTACGCCCGACTTCATTGGCAAAGGCAATCTTGACCGCATGCCATGAATTATCGACGAATTTGGTGATCTCCGCCTCTTTGTAGCGGGTCAGGAACACCGACGCGTCAATGTTTGCATTCAGCATCGACATCGCCGCATTGGGCTTTCCATCCACCGTGCCGATCACGATTTTTGGTGGGTGAAAGTAATCATGTATCGCACTGCCTTCGCGCAAAAATTCCGGGTTATAGACGATATCCACGTGATCTTCTGCTGGCGCGTCAAGGATCGAACGAAAGATCGGCGCGATCAATTCCTCCGTTGTGCCGGGACGAATGGTCGACCGATACGCAACGGTGAACCGGGGTAAGCTGTCGCGTTTCACGACTTGCGCGATCTGTCGGCTGACATCCGCGATAAAGCTCATGTTATGGGACCCGTCCGGCGTCGACGGCGTGCCAACGCAAACCATCGCCAAATCGGCACCCTGCAATGCGTCGCCAATTTCAGTGCGCGCGGACAAAAGACCTACCGCAAGCGCCTGCGACAGCATCTCATCCAATCCGTTTTCAAGGATTGGCATCACACCGCTATTGATTGCGTCAACCTTCTTGGCACTGACATCGACACCAATAACTTGATGCCCTTCACTGGCGATACAGCATGCGGCCGTAGACCCAACATAGCCCAGCCCCAGAATAACAACTTTCATCAATATTCCCCAAAACAATCATATCAAAATCTAGCCACGTCTATCGCGTTGCACCCGAAAATTGAGCGCCGAAACCAATCTCATAAAATGTCATAACGTCACGAAAAGCAATAAATTACTGCGACAGCGCCCAATCTGCGGGGCTAAAAGGTCATAGAATACAGCATTGCACCTTACACAGCATGAAAATCACCGCTTTGGCCGCAAACGAAATGCAAAATTCCGGGGCCGCAGCAAATGCAACAGCGGGATCAGCGGCAGGCGCAGCCCCCAATGCCACGCCCGCCCGCGTATCAATGTGGGCAGATGACGAAAGTAGATCGCATAGGCCTGTAGCGGATGACCCTTGGCAAATGCGATCCGTGTGGCGTGGCTGACCGAATGCGCCAACAGTCGAGCGCGTGTCGGGTTACCTGACCGCCCACCCGGATAATGCCCTGCCTTTTCCTGTGCCAGCAAAAAGGCCAGCCCCTGCCGCACATTCGTGACATCTCCTGTCAACTGATCAGTGCCCTCAACCTGATGCGCCATCATAACAGGGGCGCGCAGCAATGCACAGCCAAGCCCCAAGCCGCCCGCACGCAAAAATAGATCCGTATCCTCTGCTGCGTTTACCTGTGTGGTAAAACCGCCCAGTGCCACGAACACATTGCGCCGGATCACCGCGTTGCAACTGGCAAAGCGGATGTGGCGTGTGTACCCGGCAGCGGCCACCACGTGCGGAAAATGTTCGATCTGCAAAGTGGCATCGGGTGCAGAAATCGGCGCATCAGCAGCAAAATCCTGATGTTGCAGGAACAGTAACGCTACATCATTCGATTGCGCGATCGCTGCCAGAAGATGCGGCAACGTGTGGGAAAACCAATAATCATCACTGTCCAGAAACGCCAGATATGCGCCTTGCGCCTTCGCTGAACCAGTATTGCGGGCCGCACCCGGCCCGGCATTATTCTGGGTCAACACCTCCCCCGGATGTCCGCTCTCTGCGAGCGCACGACGCGCAGCATCCGCGCTACCATCGGTCGAACCATCATCGACAACAATGATTTCAGCCTCCGTGCCGCGAATGCTGTTGATCGCACGCACGACAGCACGTTCGCGGTTATAAACGGGAATGATGATAGAGATTTTCGGACGCACAGAATCTTATCCGGTAAATTGAAAAGGCAAATGCAAATTGATTCGTCGGGTAAAGCCCGTTAATCTTAGCCTCATTTACAAAGCGGATGTCAGATATCTGCGATTATTTTCTTTGAACTACTTTTGGAAAGGAATGCCCATTGCCCAAGGTTTCCATTGGACTACCCGTTTGGAACGGCGAAAAATACCTGCCCGCAGCGCTGGACGGGATCCTGTCGCAGGATTTCACCGATTTCGAACTGCTGATTTCGGACAATGCCTCCACGGATACTACAGCTGAAATCGCAACCAGCTACGCCGCACGCGATCCGCGCATTCGCTATATACGGCAGCCGCGCAATTTAGGTGCAGCAGGAAATTTCAATGATGTCTTTCATCAAACAACGGGCCCCTATTTTCGCTGGGCCGCCTATGATGACGTCATCGCGCCCGGGTATCTGTCTGCTTGTGTGACCGCATTGGATGCGCAACCGGATGCGGTGTTGGCCTTTCCGCAAACAATGGCAATCGACTCCGAAGGGCGCGCGCTTGGCATTTACGACGCCGTGACTCGCACGCAGGGCCAAGGACCAACAGGCCGCTTGGATGACCTGATCGGCCCCGGCGACCATAGCCAATCCTACTTGCATATGTGTTTCCCCGTGTTCGGGCTGATACGACGCATAGCACTACAGGACACCAGCCTGATCGCGAATATGCCACGCTCTGACAAACTGTTGTTGGTCGAACTGGCATTGAAAGGCGCATTCGCGGAGGTGCCCGAACCGCTTTTCTTGCGCCGCGAACACGCGGCTGGCTCAGTCATTTCCGCCGAAGGGGCCGCCAACGCGGCAGAGCTTGAACGCCGTCTCGCGCATTGGTTTGATCCGCAAAAAGGCAATTTCTTTCCCGCCACGACAACCCGACTTGGGTGGGGATACCTGCGGGCTGTACTGCGCACGCCGATGCGCGCGGGGCAAAAATGGGGCTGTACAAAAACCCTTCTCGGCTGGGCGCGTCAGCATTTCCGGATCATCGGTGGTGAGATCAAGATCGTGCTGCGCGAACGGCTGTCCGCGTGGCGGTATCGTATTTTTGGACAGCCAGCGGGCCAGCAAAAACAGCGCTAAAACGGCACAAACGGCGGCAGCAATGCGATACTCTCAGAAACAAGGCCCGTCAGCCGCGCGTCCGCTTCGGCCTCTGTCTCACCTTCCGCAATATCCGTGACATAACGGACCAACGCGCCGTCGGTGCGGCCCCGGATAATGCCATCATAGATCACGACCAGCTTGGCCGCGACGTCATTTGTCATCCGGCGGCCCCGCTGTTCGAACCAGTAATAGACCAGCTGCCGTTGCAATCCATTCTGAATCACGGCGCGATTGACCGCGAACGTGCCATAGGCGCTGTCAGGAAAACTCAGGCTGTGGTGGTCAAGGCTCGCCACCTCCCACCCGTTCACAGGCAGGCAAACCTCTGGCGAATGAATGGCCGATCCATCCGCCTGATCGCGGTACCAAGCAACAAACAGATTTACCGGGGCAGCCGCCTGCGCCGCACGATAGGTAATATCAAGCGTATCATCCGCCCCAAGCACCCCGGCAATCCCCGGTTCAAGCCCGCGACGCACGCCTTGCCAGTCACCCAGATCGACGGGAAACAGCACGAAAGGTTGCCGTGCAATCTGTCCTAGCGGCTTGGATTGCACCGCCACTGCCAGTGCAGAGGCGATCACCCCTGCGGCAATCACCCCCAGCAGGCGGCGACTATCTGGCAATTCAGCGAAACGGGCGGCGGCGCTGCCCAAACCCGCTGTTTCGATCATCAACATATGGGCCGGACGATCCGCACGCGGGATCGTCATGAACAACAGCCACGCCACGACCAGCAACAGCCCAATGCAACTGGCAAAGATCACCCAGCCTTCGAACAGATGGATCAGCCCCTCGGCCTGCGCGATGCCAAAGCGGTCGACCGCAATTCCGACGATCCCAATCCTGATCGCATTCAGCAAAACCGTAATCGGGCCCGCCGCCAGCACCAGCAACCAACGATGTGCACTAGGACCATTATACAGCAGCGCCAGAACGATCCCAAGCGACATGACAGGGATCAGGTATCGCAACCCCGAACAGGCCTCGGCCACTTGCAACTGGTAGACGCCCAGATCAATAACATTGCCTTCCAGATAGACTGGCACCCCCGCCTGCGCGATCACCCAAACACCGATTTGCGAGGAAACCAATTGCAGCCAGATCGTAAGCTTCCAGTAAAGCACCTGCGGAAGCGGCAGCATGAAAACCAAAAGTGCGACAGGAATCAAAAGATGTCGCCCGCGCCAGCCGCCTGCCAACAGCAGAACCATGCCGCCGATCCAGAAGATCAGCCCATATGCAGCGATATCGCCAACCCGCGCCGCTGTCCCTAAAACGCCCAGCATCAGTCCAAAGACAAGCACCACAGCGCCCGGCCAGACAGGGTCTTCCTCACGGCCCCGCGACGGAAGCGTATGCACCGCCCTTAGAAACAGATAGATCGCCAGAACCACGATGGCCGGGCCATGGCTGTATTCGGCGGTCATCCATTCCCGCAGCAGCGTTTCACCCGCCAACCAGAACACAGGCAGGGTGATCAGCACGGCCACGACAACCAACATTGGCGCTGGCCGCAATTGCCGCGCTGCGCGAAGACCTAGCGTCGCCATTAAAAGCCTCGCCGCAGTGCGATGTAAACATTTGCCGCTGTATCAGCATCAGACCCGTCACGGTCGGACCGATCAACCCCAGCGCCCACCGCCGCAACCCAGTCACGCGTAAAATCATATGCCAGATCAATGCCAACATTGGCGCGATACGTGGTATCACCGCCCGCAGACAGGTCCTCCACCTGCGCCAGTTCGGTCGACAGCGTCAACGTCAATGGTCGGTCAAGCTCTTGACTATGGCGCAGGCTGGCGCGCGTCAGAACCCGGTCAGTTTCATCATCACTCACTCTGACAGAACGCGACGCCGTAATGCGCAGTTGGCTTCGCGATAGATCCTCTTGCCACTCAATCTGGCCGATCAAAGCCGGATCCGTCGCCGTTTCGCTGACGCCAAGGGCAAAAGATAGAACACCACGCGGCCGCTCGGCCACACGCCCGAAACGCAATGTACTGCGCTGAAACGGATCGTCTGATACCCAAATCAGATCGGCACTATAATCAGCCGTGGCTGTCTCTCGCGTAGCATTCAGATGTGTTGTGACACCGTCAGTGGTACGGCTTGTGCCACTTTCAGTAATCTCAATGCGTGTGGCACGAACATCGCCCCCCAGTGTCGTGGTTGCGTCCAAATGGGCCGTCAGCCCAAAACCGAAGTTGGTGCTTTCACGCTCGGTCTCTTCCGCATCATCGGCCCGATAAAACGATCCGCCCGCAACAAGATGCGCCGCAAGAGCAGGTGAAACAGCAAGACGCAGGTCGGCGTCCAGCGTATATGTTTCCTTGTCCGACAGCGTGTCGATTTCAACATCTTCATAGCGCAGGATTTGCCCGCCTGTCGCCAGCGTCAGCCCCAGTGGACGGTCGATACCCAGCACCAGATCGGCGCTGTAATTGCCGCGCGACAGCGTCCCGGTATCCGCAGTCAGCGCATCCGGGTCGATGATACCGCCATCTTCGGGCAGGATATCCCCGAAATAGACCGCACTGCTCTGGTAATTGGCACTCAAGCCAACGCGGCTGCGGCTGCCGTCGCGGGTATAAGCAAGGTCAGTGCTCTGCCCCGACAGACCATAACAACCCGATGCATCCGAACAGCCAAAAGTTCCGGCAAGACCGAAGGTCAGCGATTGGGTCCGGGTTGCAGTGGTGTACCCCGCATCCAGTGACTGGGTCAGGACAATCGCGCCGGTTTCACCATTCGGATCAGCCGGAAGGTCCTCCCCACTGGTCAGGCGGGTCTCGCTGTTCAAACTGAACCCGCCGCCATCTTGGTCTTGCGCAGAAAGCGGCAAGACCAGCATGGTCAGGATCAGACAACTCGTTGCGGCATGGCGCATGTCAGCCTAGCCCCGCTATTCGAACAGGGCGCGTTCGGGGATGACAATCACATCACCTGAGAGCAGCCGCGTATTGCCCATGCTTTCACCGCCGGCCAACGCATTATCATAGTTGAACGGATAGACGGTTTCCTGCCCTGTCCGGCCATCGGTACGGCGCAGCTGGATACGCTTCGTCGCAGCAAAGCGGGTCATCCCCCCGCTTTCAGCCAAAAATTGCAAAAGCGTGGTACCGCCGGACACAGATAACTTACCCGGGCTTTTAAACTCACCCAGCGCAAAAACGTCGATGGTTGCCGGACGGCGTGCGACCGGGGCGGAACGTTCCGCAAGGCCGGTGACCGCGACCGTGACCGAAGGCACGCTGACGAAATTCGGCTGTAGCGCGGCGGCAATCGCCGTTTCCACGGCAGAGACACTCCGTCCCCCCGCCTGCACTGACCCCGCGATGGGCAGGTTGACCGACCCGTCCGGCAGGACCAATACCGATCCATTGACCGTCTGATCTTCCAACACCCGGACGGACAGCGTATCACCGGGCCGGATGCGATATTCCCCCTGCGCGATCGCGGATGTCGCCCCGGCGCATAGCAGCAGTACACCAATAAGAATGCGAAACATGGCGTATATCCTTTCGTGTTGTTTTTCGGCGCGCGTAAAAAGCGGTTTTTTGTCAATGCTTTGGCCAGATCGTATTTCTCTAAAGATTGTCATTGCACCACCGCCGTATCCTGATCGAGGCGGGCCAAGGCATCGGTCGCCTGCTGGCGCAGCGCTGTCTGATCCGGCTCAACCACATCCAATGCAGCCATGTAATAGGCGCGCGCTTGCGCGGCTTGACCCGCAGCCACCAATATCTGGCCAGCCCTAAATTGGGCCAGCGCACTACGGGGTAATTCACTTGCAGCGGGGACCTGATAGGCCAGCGCAGTATCCAGATCGCCCTTGCGGAACGCGACCCAACCATAGGTTTCGCGAAATTCCGGCTGTGGCATGTCTCGCAGACGTTCCGCAATCACAGCGGCACGGTCCAGACTTTCAGGATCATCGCGATATGTGGCCAGCAGGTTCGCCAGATTGTTCACTACAGTGGGGATCGCACTATTGACGGCAAGGATGCCGTCATAGGTACTGATCGCCGCCTCGATCTCGCCTGCGTTTTCCAACAGGATACCGACCTTCCAATGCAGCTGCAGCGCACGGGGCAAAGCCGCGACGCCCTCACGTGCGGCCACTAGCGCAGCTTGCGGATTATCCATCGCGCGCAATGTCTCAATCAGGTTCAGCCACAGCTCTTGGGATTGAGCATTCTCCGCAAGCATACTGCGATAAAGTGCAACAGCCTCACCCGGTTGCCCCTGCATCCGTGCCAGCATCGCCAGCCCTAACTGCAACGGGCCATTCTCTGGAAAATCCGCAACCCCCTGCCCGGCAACAGCATAGGCCTGCGCGATATCCCCCACTAAAATCTGCGCCCGGATCACCGCAATGACGGCTTGCGGGCCATCTTCGATTTCAGCGGAAATTGCATCCAGCGCCGCCAACGCCTCTTCGCCCTGCCCCTGCGCGATCAAACGATTAGTACGCAATGAATTGGCAGCGGCGACTGCATCCGGCGTATCAACCGCGCGCAATTGCACTTCAACGGTTTCGGCACGCACCCATGCTTCGGTGCGAACATAGAGCTCACCCAGCGCGATCAACACGCCCGCATGCGCAGGGCGTCGTCGCCGGGCCTCTTCCAGCACATTAATCGCAACAGCCAGCCGGTCATCCGCCGCGAGGAATGCAGCATAGTTTAACGCATCCTGCGCCCCATGGTCCGCGCGTTCAACCGCCATGGCCAACATTCGCGCCTGTAGATCAGGTTCAGCGCGCATCCCATGCGCCTGCGCCAAAAGACGCAATATCTGAACATTGTCCGGTTCCCGATCAATCGCGCCGCGCAACAGGATGATAGCCTCATCCGTTTGGCCCCGATCCAGCAGCCACCCCGCACGCAGCACATTGGCCTGCGTATTGTTCGGGTTGCTCTGAATAACCTCGGCAAGCACCACCTCTGCCGCGTTCCTTTGGCTTGTGGCATCAAGCATTATCGCCAATGTTGTCTGAAACCCTGCACGGATCGCCGCATCTGGGGTGGTCTCTATCAGATCGCGCATCATATCGATTGCAAGATCCTTGCGGTCTGCATCGAAATGCAGCGCGGCGGCCATCGCGTGAAAAACATTCGGGTCGGCCACATGCGCAATCAGCGTCGAAATTTCCTCCAACGCAGCATCAGCGCCATGCAGTTTGGCAACCAAACGGACCAGCACCATAGCTGCCCCCATGTCCCCGGCCATCGCCCAGTCATGCAACGTGCGTTCAGCGCCTGAAACGTCATTGGCCAGGTACCACTGTACCATCTGCCCCTGTAGCGCCTCGTTTTCAGGGAACTGCCTGATGAGATTCTGAAAACTTGCTGCGACATCATCTTTGCGACCCATGGCATCCAAGATACCGATACGCGTCAGATGCGGATTCAGCTGGTCAGGACGATCCTTAATCACCGCCTCGGCCAGTGGCAGTGCGGCTGCGTAATCGCCCACGCGGATCGTGCCATCCAAAATGACATCATCAAGCACATGTAAGCTGTCAACCTTTGACCGCAGCGCCTGCGCGGCAGTCAAAGCTGCAAAACGCGCTGTGGGCGCATCCGCGATAATCGCATCATAATAATCGACAACGCGACCCAAAGCGCGGACCCGCAGATCATCGGGCGCAACTTCGGTTGCACGGCTGATCTGATCGCGGGCGGCAGCCCAGGCACCCGCATCAATCTGCATTTCAGAAAGCAAAATGCGGGCATCCAGATTGTCCGGATCCTGTTCAAGCAAGCGCAGATACTGGCCAGAGGCTTCGATCACGTTGCCGCTCTGCAGCATCAGCTGCGCATAGGTTTCGCGGGCCTCTAAATTCATCGGATCGTATTTCAGCACATTACGAAAGGCGACCGACGCTCTCGCGACATCGCCATCCGCCGTGAAACCCAACGCCTGCGCATATGCGTGCGCAGCACGCGTCGCATCATCCTCATGAAAATAGAGCGCCAGCCCGGCCATCACAGCCAGCACTACAGAAATTCCGCCCAGTATCTTCACAATATTTACTCGCTTTTTCGTTCAGGTCAGGCGACCCTCGCCGCCCTGGCAATCACTCGCCAGAGCAGGCAAACACGACCGCAAATGTTTGTAGAATAATTCGCAGGTCTGTCTTTAGTGACAGCGTTTCGTAATAGTCACTGTCGTAGCTTGCGCGCGCAGCAAACGTGGAATTACTGCGTTCGGACACCTGCCACAAACCTGTCAGACCCGGACGCATGCTCGCATAATCTGTGCCGGGATAGATGGCCCATTGATCCGGCATCATCGGGCGTGGACCGACAAGCGACATTTCACCGCGCAGGACGTTCCAAAGTTGCGGCAGCTCGTCCAGCGACGTCTTGCGCAGCAAGCGACCAAAAGGCGTCACACGCGGATCAGGCCTAAGTTTCTGGTGCTTTGACCAATACGCGGCTTTCACGGGATCTTTCGCAAGTATGCCAGCCAGTACAGCATCACCGTTCGGCACCATACTTCGCAGCTTGATCAAGCGAAAAACCTTTCGGTTCCGCCCCAGACGTTGCTGGAAATAGAAAGGCGAGGCACCGTCCAACACGCTGAGAAGACACATCAACAGCATCAATGGCACAATCACAGGCGCTGCAAAAACTATGAGCGTGATATCAAGTGTTCGCTTACCGTAACGCTCGTAAAATCGCGCCTTGCGCAATAGGCGTGACAGCGATCTTGAATCCGATGTAGCAACGTCAAAACTGTGATCTAGTCTTGTATATGACATAAAAATAAAACCGAACCGGCCCCCGAAAAATTACAAATTTATTGAATTAGGGATTAATCACCCCTAGGTATTCTTCTTGATACTAAAATTGGCACCGATCCACATATTCAAATGCGCGGAACGGCAATTCATTGGCAGGGAATACTGCCAGAAAAACGACTTTAACAACGTCACCAATGACCTATCGAACACATTGTTGACACATTTTTTGCGCAATTACTAACAAATAATTAACGAAATTATCGGTAGGTTGCCTTATATGCTGTTTTTTATGGGCGCCGGGACGGTGTTTTTTGGGAATCGCGCCAAGGGAGATCAGCACACGCCAGCCTCACAACCGCGAATCAACTCAATCCAAGCGAATCGATACTCATCAACAATTTATTAAATTTACGCCTATCCGGCGAAAATAATTACCGACATGACACCTAGGATGTATTGAATGAAGAACTTCGGCAATGTTGCCAGTGTATTCGGGTTCGATGACCGGCCCTTCAAGCTGCTGCCCGATCCAAATGTCATTTTCTGGTCCCCGCGCCATGAGCACGCGTTTGAGACTCTGCGCTACGGCCTGACCTCTTGTGCGCCAATTACCCTGCTCACCGGCGAGATTGGCGCGGGCAAAACCACCCTCCTGCGCAAGCTAATGGAAGAAACCGCCGAGGATCTGATCATCGGACTGGTCTCTAATGTGATGGGTACCACCGATCAGCTATTGCACTGGATCCTGAACGCACTGGATGTCCGGATCGAAAGCGGCGCGAGCTACGTCACACTGTTCCAGACCTTACAGGACTTGCTCATCGAACACTACGCAGCCGGGCGGCGCGTCGTACTGATTTTTGACGAAGCACAAAACATCCGTAGTTCGGGTCTCGAAGAACTGCGGATGCTCACCAATATCAACTCTGGTGTTGACGAACTGCTTCAGCTCATCCTGATCGGCCAGCCAGAGTTGCGTGATACGATCAACCTCCCAGAGCTGCGCCAGGTCAAACAACGCGTCGCGGCAAACTATCATCTGACATCAATGGGACCGGAAGAGACCACCACCTATATCCGCCACCTTCTGCGCGCCGCCGGTGGCACGGGAAACGAAATTGCCGACGATGCCATATCAGACATCTTTACCGCAACCCAAGGCACACCGCGCCTGATCAACCAGCTTTGCAATTTCGCCATGGTCCGGGCAGCCACAACTGCGGAAAACCCGGTCAGCCGCAAAACAGTGACCGATGTACTGGGGGACGGAATGTTCCTGCCCTATAGACTATTTCAACAGGAAAAGACCTCATGACGTTCGACCTGCGACATTATCTTGCCGTTCTCAAACACCGGTTCGGGCTCTTTCTTTTGGTGGCGGGCGCGATTATCGGGCTGGCACTGACACTCGCGATAACATTGCCGACCGTTTACCGGGCAAATGCCAATCTACTGGTCGAACCTTCGCTGATCCCGGGTGACCTTGCCGCTTCGACCGTGCGCACCGACGCACTGGAACAACTTCAGATCATCCAGCAAAGGCTTTACGCACGCGGCACGCTTCTCGATCTCGCCGCGACGTTGGATATCAAGGCACCGGGGCAGATACAGACACCTGATCGCCTCCTCAGGCACATGCGGGACTCTATCGTGCTGGACATCCGCTCTGGTGGGCGCGGACAGGCGACACTTGTGGCAATCAGCGCCGATGCGACAGAGCCGCAACAGGCGTTGGCCATCGCTAACGCCGTGGTCAGCTTTGTCCTGACCGAAGATACCGCCTTTCGGACAGAAATGGCCGGGCAGACTTTCAGTTTCTTCCAGAACGAAGTGGTCCGGCTCGGTGAAGAACTTGACGCAATCAACGCGGCGATCCTGTCTTTCATGAATGAAAACGTGGACGCGCTGCCAGAAGGCGCAGAATATCGGTTCAACCGACAATCCATCCTGCAAGAACGATTGGCCCAAATCAGGCGCGAGCGCACGCAATTGACTGAACAGCGCAACCGCCTGTTAGAGGTGTTCGAGGAAACAGGTCAAGTGCGCGTCCCGGACGCGGTGCCGATGACACTGGCCGCACGCGAATTGCAGGACGTACGCGCAGAGCTAAACCGCAATTTGGCCGTCTTTTCCGAAACCAACCCAAGAATTAAATTACTACGCGCACGGGTCGCCCAACTCGAAGCGCAGGTAGAGGCAAACGCAGCAACCGTCGTGCCTCCGACCACAGGCACCACGCAGGTGGACGTGCAACTTGCCGAACTGGACGCGCGACAGGAACAGCTGGACGAACAGATTACCGCGGTCGAAACCGAAATGGCCGAAATCGACGCCGCCATTCGCGCCACGCCCGCCAATGCGATCGCGCTGGACGGGCTGGAACGGAACTACGAAAACATGCAGGCGCAGTATAATGCGGCCGTGGAACGTCTATCGACCGCCGCCACCGGCGAACGGATCGAGGTTTTATCCAAAGGGCAGCGCATTTCAGTTGTCGAACAGGCCGTGCTACCGCGGAGCCCGGTTAGCCCCAATCGCATACTGATCGTTGCTGGCGGGCTCAGCCTGGGGCTGGCGCTAGGGCTGGCGGCAGTTTTCCTCTTGGAAATGCTGCGCGACACGGTACAGCGCCCCTCCGACCTGACGCGGACCTTCGGCATCACACCGCTGGCGACGATCCCCTATGTGACCACCGGGGCCGAGCGTTGGCGCACAAGGTTGTTCTGGTCAGCAGCCATCCTTGGAACGCTGCTGGCAGGCTTCGCGATCATCATCTTCTTGCGTGGCGGCTTGGGCGCGGTCTTCGACATCATACAGGCAATTGCACGGACATAGGATTAGAACGATGGAACGAACGCAGAATGCGATCAAAAAAGCGCGCGGACAGCGCAGCACAAAGAAACGGGCGCATATCAGCCCAAATTCCGAGGCGTCAGATGATGCATGGCGTGCACTGCGCCGATTTACGCCTGCGGCGGCACAACTCAAACACGCTCGAATTATCACCTCTGGCTTGGACCCGGCGCAGGTGTCTGTTGATATTTTGCGCACGCGTTTGCTACAGCAAATGCGGCGCTCCGGCTGGACAAAGCTGATGGTCACCTCGGCTGGCAGCGGCTGCGGCAAATCGACCACCTGCGTCAATCTCGCGATCAGTATCGCGCGGCAGCCCGAAATGCGCACTATACTTCTTGATTTCGATCTGCGCGCGCCCTCGCTTGCAAATATTTTTGGCTATCGCAGCGCCATCGGTACCGCCAGTGTGCTGGAAGGCCGCAAAAGCTTTGCGGATCACGCCGTCTGTATTGGCAGCAATCTGGCAGTTTGTATGGGAACAGAGATCAGCCAAAGCCCCGCCGAAAGCCTGCTGAACCGCAGAACGCATGACCTGATCGCACAGATTGAAGAGACCTACGCACCCGACCTCATGATCTTCGACATGCCACCGATTTACTCAAACGACGATACCGCCGCCCTCGCCCCTGCGGTCGACTGCGCATTGGCCATCGTCGCTGCCGAAGAAACCAAAATGTCCGAAATCGACAGCTGCGAGCGTGACTTGGCAGCAATCACCAACGTGGCGGGGTTGGTCGTGAACAAATGCCGCTTCCCCGAACTCGGCCAAGGCAGTACGGACCCATCCTATTGACGGGCTCAGCTTTGCAGAAAACCGACGCTAAGCATCGTCATAAAGCCGCCCTTCAGGGCGCATATCGGGCCTGCGGATGAGCTGCCCAATCATCCAGACCGCACGCATGCTGCGCAATCGCAGCAGCGTCCAACCCGCAGCCAGTTTTTCGCGCCGGGAAAGTAGCGGATGCCGCGCAACCTTGCCTAGATGCAACACGCCCGACCCCGCTACGATCAGCGCGCGCGCGCCCCATCGCAGGCGATCCCTGAAACCCGCACCGTTTCGACTGTAAGCGACGCGCACATTGGATTTCCACTTGCGGCATAGACCCGCAAAATCATCACGTGTCGGATGGGACACAATTAACCCCGGATGCCACACCACAGGAAACCCAAGCGCACCCGCACGCAGGCACCAGTCCTTGTCCTCAAATACGCCCCCAGCGAAAAGACCGGTCTTTTCAAAGACATTCCTTGTCGTGATCAAATTCCCTGTGCCAGTGAATTTCTGGCGCTTTACGTAATCTTCAAACGGGAAGGCAAAGACAGTCTCAAACGCCTGCGCCCCACTCCGCGGTGGCGGGTCCTCGTCAAACGTATTGACCGGACCGCCCGTAATCTTATCAGTAGGACTGATCGCCAGAGCCGTAGCCACCCAGTCAGGGGCCGGAACACAATCGCTGTCGGTAAAAAACAGACGCGGTGCGGTGGTCTGGACAACGCCTAGATTACGCGCCGGACCCGGCCCCTTTTCTGGCTGGTCAAGAAAACGCACCCGTGGAAAATCTGTTTTGATGGCGCTCAGATCAACGGTTGATGCATTATCGACGACAACGATCTCAACCGGCTGATCCTGCACCTGTGGCACCAACACGGACAGGCAGCGGCGCAAGCGGTCGGGATCATTGTAATGCGGAATAATGATCGCGGCCTCGTTCATGAACGATACCCTCCAAGCCACAGCGCACGCGCCGACCAAACTTCGGACCATTTTTCTGCCAGCGCAGGTCCTGAACGCATGCGCAACAACATCATGACACGCGCGGCCAGAACCCTGTTCCAGCCCCACAACCACATCAGCGCGACGCCAAAAGGCACCAGCGTCTGCGGCCAATGATCCCGGATCAGCGTTGTGCGGGCACGCGCCACAAGAATTGCCTTGCTCGCGGCCCATTTCGACGATGCGCCAACCAAATGCATGATCTGCGCAGCAGGCGTGATCATCGGATGATAGCCAATATCTTTCGCGCGCAGGCACAGATCGGCCTCTTCCCCGTACATGAAATATTTCAAGTCGAACCCGCCAAGCTCATCCCACAGGCTTTTACGGATCATCAGGAAACAGCCAACGACAATGTCCACCTCACGCACGGTGTCACGCCGCCAGTCAGCCATGGCCTCAGGATTGAAAAACGCGGATTTGCGAAAGACCGCTGTTAGCCCGGTCGCCATACAGAAAGCGCTCCACGGCGTGATGCGGTTCCAACAGGACGCAATGTTAAGCGAGCCATCAGGGAAAACTGTGCGCCCGCCCGTGATGCCCGCCTCCGGATGCGCGACAGAAAAATCATAAAGCGCGTCGATCGCCCCGGAATGAACTTCCGTATCCGGGTTCAAAAGCAACAGCCACTCAGTCTCTGCCGTTGCCGCTACGATATTATTTGCGGCGGCAAAGCCGCAGTTTTCCCGCGCGCGGATCAGTTCGACCTGCGGGAACTCCGCAGCCACGGCATCGGCTGACCCATCGCGCGAGGCATTGTCGTAGACGACAACGCGAAACGGAACGCGGTGGGTATTGTCAAAAACCGTATGCAAGCACGTCAGCGTCAGGTCCCGTGTGTTGTAGCTCACGACAATGATGGTCAGGATCGGTGCATCAGCCATGCTGAGTTCCTCCGTTAGTCAACCGATCAGCCAGCCGCAACGCCATCTGCACCCCCATCAGTGTCGGCGTAGCCTGGGATGAGGTTGGCAAGATCGCGGTCGAGGCAACATGCAGACCGGGAATATCAAAAACACTGCCCCACGGATCGACCACCGCCGTTTCGCGGTCGCAGCCCAGCGGGATCGTCCCGATCTGGTGATTGCCGTGTTTGGCAACAGCGATGATTTCCTTCGCACGTCCTGCCTTCGGCACCCTGTAGATCAGCTGCCCCAGACCTTCCGCACGCAACCACTCATCCAGCGCGTCATGTGCGCGCAGAATATTGGCGGCATCCATTTCAGAAAAGCGAAAGTCGATGCGCGCGCGCCGTGCGCCGCTGGCATCGCACTCGTCGGACAAAGTGATGCGGCTGTCGGGATCGGGCAAATGCTCCGCATGGAACTCCAACCCATAGCGATGGGCCGGATTGATCAAAAAGAAACCGGGTATACGCAATTTCGCACCAAAACGCTGCCACAAGAACCGGGGCGCGAAACTCAGCACAGACCACAGGTCGCGAAGGACATTGCCCAGATGCGCCACACGGCGATATGGCGGCTGACCGACATGCTTTTGCCGGATCGGTTCCGCAATCACCTGACGTCCCAGCCAACCAAAAGATAGCGTCAGAAAAATCGCAGAGAGGATGCCAGAGCGGTGCGCGGGATCATGGATCGGCGGCACAACGGGCCAGAAGGCGATATTCGCAAGGCGATGCTCGGCTTGCGTGTCATCAGTCGGCACAATACGGTGGCGTAAATAGCTCGTGCCATCTTGAATAAATGGTGCCAGTGCGTGAAATGCCTCCGGCCCCATTTCGATGTCTGCGATCTGGCCGTTAACATGGCCCATGTAATGCCGCCCCAACGGACCTTCCGAACCGCCAAACAGCCGGGGTTCCACGTCCTGAAGGTTAAGCAAGAACTGCGTCGTCGCGACACCGCCCATCGCCAAAACGACGTGATCGGCGTCTATTTCATACTGCTGATCTTCTGACAGCACACGCAGCGCCATCACCCCGCCATCCTCGCGCCGGATTACGCCGGTCAGCATGACACCCAGCACCAGCGCAAGGTCAGGATCTGCCGCTATCTCAGCCCGATGCAGCTTGGCGGTCAGCGGTTGATTGCTCCACCGCTCCAAGCGATCAAGCGTAAAGGGACTGCCTTTTGAGAGAGGCACATCATGCCCGTGCAGAAAAACCGGCGCGCCACATGCCAGTTCGACACAAGCGTCTGCAAGATAGTCATCCATTTCAGTGCTGTCGAACGGCCAACCAGGCAAATTCAACCAAGGGCGCGGCGCATAATCAATAGGATCAAAAGGCACACAGCGCCCCCCCCAAAGATGGCCGCCTCCACCCAGACGGCGGCTGACCGCGATATCAGGAGGGTGATGCGTGAGCGGGGTCAAAAGTTCGGCCTTCGCACTGTCTTGAATATCAGGATCTCGCTGGCGCATGCCGCACTCCAAGACCAACACTTTGCGCCCGTGCTTACGCAGTCGGCGCGCAATACAAAGCCCAATGGGCCCGCTTCCCACCACCACGAATTCTGCTGCAAATCGCGCAACATATGCTGGATCAAAACGGTCGATGATCATGTAAACCGGGAATGGTGATTTCAATTAAGACGGATCAAAGCAACAACGCCGCAATGATGAAATGATTACATAAAATATGGACCCGCCCCAAACCGGGACGGGTCCATAAATAATTGCAGATCTCAGGCCGAAAGACCCAAGGATTCTCCGCCGCGGCGTCGCGCCACCATTCCACCCAGCATCAAGACCACTGCCATGATCGGCAGGCTTGCCGGTAGCGGCACCGGGGACGGCGTTGTCATTGGCACAAGGTTCGCCGCCTTAATCTGCAAGGCAGATCCAAGCGTCCCATTGTGATCCAGCCACTCTAGCCCATCCATACG
The DNA here is from genome assembly GCF_046640325.1 of Loktanella agnita. Lineage (NCBI taxonomy): Bacteria > Pseudomonadati > Pseudomonadota > Alphaproteobacteria > Rhodobacterales > Roseobacteraceae > Loktanella > Loktanella agnita. Next base: position 141,581 of record NZ_JBJMBF010000009.1, read on the forward strand.
CACCTTAATCTCAGAACCCTGAGCGAACGATACCGTTTGCCAGTCCTTGCTCCACTGAACGGCTCCTGAGATAACTTTTCCCATAAAGCTAACAAATGTTGCCGCCCCACCGGTGCCCCCGGTGACGGAATCCGGTGCCGAAAAGACAATATCAAGGCTCACATCGTATTCCCCAATGGATGATCCGTTTGCTGACCAGATCACAAAATTCCGGATCTGCTCGCGGCTACCTGCACCCGACGGGTCAAGGGAAAATGATACGTCGCTCAACGCAGGATTAATTATCGGCGTAATGCCGCATCGCGGCAAACAACTTGCAGATGTGACACTTACGGATGAAGCCGCCGCATCAACAGTAAAGGTAGGGTATTCGACGGCAGCGGCTTGCGACGCGGTCAATGCAATTGCAGCAACTGCCAATAAACGTTTCATGTGAACTATAATCACGGGTCACCTATGTTCTGATTAAAATAATTATCATAATTAACACGAGTTGATGAAATTTCAAAACAAATTCGTACGGGATAACCCCTTGATAAAAGGTTAAATTGAGCAAATTTTTAGGCTTCGCCTATCAATCCATGCAAAATCTCTAGGGCGCAATCAATCAGGGATTGTGCTCTTGACTGGTTTGCGACTGCGCACGACGGCAAGCCAGTCGCTTCAGACACGAAAACGCAGACATCGCGATCACCACAGCTAGCCCGCCAAAGACGCCGTTCCGCAGTGCCGCGCCAAACCCCGTGCCAGCCAAGAGTGTCGCGATCAATCCGATCCAAAAGGCCGCTGCTGCCAGCAGAACCATAACCACCATCACAAGCGTCGCTTGCGGCCTTTGCGAGTCGTTCATCTCAGTTAATTGCTCTTTCATAGTCGGGACCCAGACCAACCCTTAGCCCCGAGCAAATACAAAATCAACTTGGCAGAAAAGCGACGTAACGGTGAACCCGAACAATACACCGAGACCCGCACACGCCACCGTGCCCAGGCCGGTCGTGCGCACCGCTCCAACCGATGCGGCGCAATGCATCCACGAGCCCAAATGTGGCAGCGCCCGCCACAATTGGGCACCCCCTCCCCAAGAATAGCTAGCAAGATACGCGAGACGACCACACCCTGAGTTGCACCAAACGGTGCATAAGCAAAGATTCGCCGACATCGCGAGTAGATAGGCGGATTTCTGCTATCACCTGCATTTAAAGCCTAAGGAAGCGCCCCGATGTTAACCTATCGGCTTAAATCAGCCGATAACCGCGATGACGAGCACGCCGCGCCAGCGTTTTGAACTCCAACATTTTTTCACGCCTGTGTTGAAATTATCGCACCCATAAAATCGCAACAATCGTCTCTGTTAGGAAAACTTAAGCCGCTTTTATCATCAATTAACCACCCCGGTTGAGCTTCACCCAGAACCCGCCACATTACTCTGGAACGATCACAGCAAAGCCTGTCAGGGGCCGAAGGGGACGAGAATGGGACTTCTAGACATGAAGTGAACACATTCCCCCTAAGACTTGGCAGTACGAAGCACGCAATGGAGAATCAGAATTTTGGCAACCGATCAACACATCATCGTATCCAGCACAAACGAACTAAAAACGGCATTGGCGGCAGCATCCGGCGGCGAAACCATTGTCCTCAAGAACGGCAACTACGGCACCATTCAGATCAACGACAACTATTCTTCCATGATCACGATAACGGCGGAAAACCCGCTGCAGGCGACCCTATCCGGTATCAACTTCGAAGGTGCATCAAACGTCACCGTGAACGGGCTAAACGTGAACAGCCATGTGCGCGCACTCAAAGGCTGCAGTGATCTTGTCTACACCGACAACAACTTTAAGGCGGGCATTTATTTCCGTGACGCAGACAGCATCACCGTGGACGGAAACGAAATCGCAAACAGTTACAATGTACTAACGCTAAACGATGTGACAAACTTTCGGATCACCAATAATGATATGCATCATGCCGAAAGTGACATGCTGCGGGTGACAGGAACCTCGAAATACGGCCTTATTGAAAACAATACGCTGCATGACATCACTGCTACTCCCCCCATGCACCCGGACATGATGCAGTTTATCGGAATTAAAGGCGTAAACCCCTCCGACATCGTGATCCGGGGCAATCTGCTCTATGACAACGAAAATACCGGCAGCGTCTATGGCCAAGGTATTTTTATGAGCGAATCCTACGGACCCGGCTACACGAACATGCTGATCGAGGATAATCTGATCGCCATTGGCTCGCCCAATTCCATCTACATCAATGGCGGGCAAAGCGACGTACTGATCCAAAACAACACACTAATTCCTTGGTCCAACGACGGCGGTGCGGTAATCCGCCTGACCGACAAAAATGGTTACGATAACAGCGGCACGACCGTACGCGACAATGTCGTCAAACTGATCATGGATGAAACAGGTTCATCTGCAATCGACGGCAACTATGTCTATGGGCGCGGCGCCAACCTAGAGAACCTCTTTTCAGGCGACGGCAACGTGTGGACCGATTTTCTGCCACCCAGCGGCTCACCTGTTGGGCTTTCGTCTGGGGTCGGGGCCTTTGAACGTCTGCGTGAATTGATACAAAACGACGGCGGAACGTCGACACCTACGCCGACACCCACCGATCCGCCCACTGGCACACCGACCACACCGGAACCGGCGGACACATTGCCGGGGGTCAGTGATACCATCACTATCAGCACCGTGGCGGATGTGCTTGAAATCGCGCCAGACCTGATTCCTGATCTGGAAGAAGGCATCATGCGCTTCAGCTTCAACGCCAACGATGTTGACGGGCGTCAAGGTCTGGTGTCGCGGGATGCGTCCGGCTGGGGTGATCATCTGAACGTCTATCTGCAGGGCGACACGCTGATTGCACGTTTCCAGACCACCGACGGAACAGAAATTTTGCTGACCCGCGACGGGATCAGCGCAGGCACCGACTACGATATCGCAGTGACGACAACCGGCGAAAAAATTCAACTCTCCATCGATGGCACCGTGGTAGACGGCGCCGATCTCGATTGGTCTTGGACCGGCTCGGCTGAATATATGCAAATCGGTGCGAATGGCTGGGCAAGCAGTTCTGGTGGTGCAGGCTTCGTCGATGTCTTCTCGGGTCAAATCAGCGACCTGAGCTTTGGCAGCCTGACGCCGGATGTACCGGACCCGCAGGAACCAGTCGTCACTCTCCCGCTGCCGGGCGCGGAAGAGGCGTTGATGATCCGCACTGCCGCTGATGTGGTGGAAATTGCGCCTGACGATGTGCCTGAGCTCGACACCGGCACACTAAATTTCAACTTTAACGCCATCGACACCAGCGGTCGACAGGGGTTGATATCCCGCGATGCCTATGGTTTTGGCAACCACGTGAACGTCTATCTCGAAGGCGATACACTGATTGCGCGTTTCCAGACCGAAGACGGGCAACAGGTATCACTGTCCTATAATGGGATAGCGGCGCGCACCAACTACGAGGTGGCGGTGATTGCAACCGGAGACACGGTGGCGCTCTCCGTCGATGGACAGATCGTGGACGACGCCGCGATGAACTGGTCTTGGTCGGGCTCCGATGAATACATGCAGATCGGTGCGAATGGCTGGGGCAGTGCGCCCGGCAGCGCGGGTTTTGTCGAGGTATTTGCCGGAGAGATCGATGGCATATTATTCAGCGACGTCGACCTACCGGCCCCGGTACCGACACCGGATATTGATCGAAACGAACTCCCCCCTGCAACGGCGGTCATCGACTTTGCATCTGATGCCGACGTGATCGAAGTTGCGCCAGACGGGGTGCCCGCCTACGACGCGGCCTCTTTAAGCTTCAGCTTCAATGCAGCGGACGCCGATCAGCTTCAGGGGCTGGTCTCGAATGATGCCAAATATTCGGGGCACCACCTCAACATCTACCTGCAAAACGGCAATCTGAACGTCCGTTTCCAAACACCAGAAGGTCGGGAAGTCGTGATGACACTACCCGGTATCAACGCAGGTCAGACCTATGATGTAGAGGTCACAACCGACGGGACCGAAGTCGCCCTGATCGTGGATGGTGCAGCGGTACAAGACGCGCAACTCGCGTGGTCTTGGGCGGACACCGATCAATATCTGCAAATCGGCGCCAATGGCTGGGCCAGTAGCGACGGCGCGCCCGGCTATGACAATGTGTTCACGGGCAGAATTTCTGGGTTCACCTTTGAAGAGATTGCAGTCCCCTCAGCCGCATCTGCAGCCGCGCCGACAGTTATAGCTGGTCCGATGGTGGACGATGAAACAGAAGCCACCAATACGGATGATGCCAGTGGCGATGCCAGCTCTTTCGCAGAAATCATGGCACAGTGGTTTGATTTCTTGCGTGGTTTCGATGCGCAATCGTCCAGCCGCATCGCAGAAACAGATGCCGTAGCTTCGACAGAGGACGATCAAGGGGTGATTGTGACAGCCGAAATGATCGAATCCGTATTGGAGGCGCATATCGACACCAGTGACGCGTTCATATTCTAAGCCGTTTCACTGCACCTCATAAGCACCAAGATCAGGAGCCGGGCCCAAGGGTCTGGCTCCTGCGTTAATGTCTTGGTCCCACCCGGGCAGTGTCCGCGCTGCATCAATCAGCGGTCCGCCCCGACGCGGGCGATAATCCAATTGCAGCGGATCGGCAAAAGCCGAAACAAGATCGACCACCGTGGCATTCTCTGCGGCGATAGGCGTGGTGATCGCCCCGCTGCGGTCGGAAAAGCGCATGGCAACATTATTCACCAGCGTCACATTCCGCGCCGGCGTCCCTTCCTTGCCATTGCCAATCATAATCCACGGATGCCCTGCAGAAATGCCAGCGTCGATCAGCACCACCGTATTGCCGACAATCTCCAGCCCCTGCGCGCCGCTGACGGTAATCCCATGATAGGCACTGACCGCGACCAGATTGTTGCGAATGCGAATATCCTGATAAGGGCCGTCGAACATACCAATCCCTTGCAAAACACAGCGCAGCGGATGATTTGGCGGCCCGGTCCATTCAATGAAACTGTTTTGCTCTAGCACCAACCCGCTCAGGGTCGCCCCTGCCTGATCGCCGCGCGGGGCCCAAGCCTGAAATCCATCATCGTGATTACCGTCGATCTTGATGCAATCCTCAATGCGATTGCCCACAAATGTCGTTTCATCCCCCAGCCCGCGCAACCCGTCCGCACTGAACCCCGACAGATAATTGCCAATTACCTGCGCCCCAACCCCGGTAGAGGTTATACCCGTCGTCATGCCGATAATCCGACTGTCCAACAGCCGATTACGCGGCCCATTCAATCGCACGCCGCCAACGGCCATCGGGCCAGTCCAATCGGCGAAACGCCACGCCCGATATTCAAGGTCCGGGCGGGATTGAACATGAAGACCCTCAAAACTGATATCGGAGGACACGCTATCGGTCTGCACCAATACGCGCTGGCCGGTCGGCTGGTCCGGGATCACATGCAAATCACGGATGGTCAGGTTACGACTATTCTTGACCGCAATGTAATCCACCCGCGCAATCTCGCCCGGAACGGGCTGAAAAATCACGGGCCGGTCATAGTCCAACCCACCCAGCACCAGTGGCCCATAAGAGCCTTCGCGCATCAGCAACCTGTCACCGCCGTTCACGGTGGTCATACGAAACGCATCGGCCAGCGAAGGGTAAGGCCGCGCATCACTGCCGTCCGGATCAACATGCGTCGGCGCCCCGATGGGTGCAACATAAAGGTCGCGCGCGATCACCGGCGACGCGGCAAACAGGTAAAGCATCAATATCGCGGCAACACGGATCACGTCGCAATCCCCCGCAAACTGGTCCAAAGCGCACTCGCCAGATATTTCAGGTTCCCCGGCTGCAACCGCCACGCCGCTCTGGCATGGGGCACACCCTGCCGGTACTGCCCGAAACTGCGATATCCGCCCGCCACCCGGTGATGATGCCGCGCCAGCGATGCAGGATAACGTGCCAACAGACCACGATGCTTTTTCAGCACATATTCCTGCGCGACCAGTCGCTTTTGCGTGGATTTGGTGATTGAATTCGCCGTCATCCGCTGCACCACCAGATCAGCATCAACAAATGCAACAGGCCCCTGCCCCGCCACCCGCAGCATCAGATCCCAATCAACCAAAGCAGGCAGGTCCTCGTCAAAGCCACCAACCTTGTCGAACACGTCACGGCGCACGGCCAACATCTGGGTAGAGATATAATTGCCACGCGTCAGACTGGGCAGAATATCCCCTTCAAGCGGATGCACGGTGCGGTCAGGATAGCGGCGCTGAACCGGCGTGTTGGGGTCCGTATCCGTCTTGACAAGCATCCCGCAATACACGGCAACATAATCGCTGCCAGCCACCCGCGCCATCTGCGCAGCAAGCTTACCGGGCAGCCACAGATCGTCGCTATCCTGAAACGCGACCCAATCCGCGTCCGACATGGCCACACCATGGTTACGGGTGCTGCTGGGGCCCCGCGCGCCGGGATTGACGGTCACCCGCAACCGCGGATCGGTTATTTTCTCCAACACAGCGCGGGTGCCATCAGTCGAATTATCATCGACAGCAATCACATCGAACGGCGCGTAGTCTTGGATCAACACGCTATCAACCGCATCGCGAACGGTCTCCTCTCGGTCAAAGCATGGAATAACAACTGTGACAGTGGGGTTATGCATACCGGTTCACGCGAGCTGACGGCCAAAGACACGGGCGACGGCGCGCCTGTCCTGCGGCTCAAGGCAAAAGGCATAAAGCACGATCAAATAAACCACGCCCCCCGTCAGGCTAACGGCGATCAGGCTGGTCCAGTCAGTTGGCGGTTCGATCAGTTTCAGCGTGATCCACATCGCCCCGCCCGCAAGTGCTGGAAGATGGCCAGGGATCAGCACCTGACGCGTGAACTCCGCCAGATTGACCTGCGCCATGCGCAAGCACATCCGCCAATAATAGCTGACTTGCGATCCAATCGTAATCAGCGTCAAAGCCAGCGTGGCAGCAATCGCGGTCTGATCGGTCATCCGCACAAAGATCAGCATCAACACAAGCCCCAGCAACTGAAACAGGAATGCAGGCAGATAAAATGCGCGAACTTGCCCATTGGCGATGGCCAGCATCCCCAAAAGCTGGGTTGGCTTGGTAAAGGGAAACATAATCATGAACAGGATTGTCACACTGACCGCCTGCGAAAACCCGGGCCCAAGATAGATATCAATAAAGTCATCCGCATAGATCATCAGCGGCACCGCCACCGCCAGAGAGACCCACAAAGCGTAGCGACCACCGCGCAAAAGCGTGGTGCGCAGCCGCAATGTGTCACCCGTCGTATGCATCGCCGTCATCGCCGGTTGCAGCGGCAGCGACGCAAGCGAGATCACACTTTCCATCTGCCGAAAGAAGGTCGACCCGATATGATAGGATGTGACATCGGCGGCAGAGCCATAAATATTCAAAACCAATGTCGCCGCATGGGTATACATCACACTCCCCAGCCTCCCCACCGTCGTCCAGAGGCCAAAGGAAAACAGCTGCCGTGCCTGCCCCGCATTGAAGGCGGCAGGCCTGAATTGCAGCTGCGGCACAAGCGCCTTACCACGAGTATAGGTCACCAGCGCATACAGCGTCTCGGCAATGACGGTCGCGGTGACGACCCAGATCACCTGCGGTCCGACCCCCAGCAACAATACCAGCAGCAGCACCATCCGCAAAAGATCGCGCGCCACACCCAGCAGGTTCAGTTCAATGAACTTCTGATGCACATGAAACCCCGTCTGATAAGGGGTTGCCAGCATTTGAAAGGCATAGCTGATCACCAGCAAAGCCATCATCATCCGCGCCTGCCCCACCATATGCGGCGCGATATTCAGGATCGCATCAATATGGGCCGCGAATACCAGCCCCAGCCCGATAAATGCCAGCGCGGCTGCCGCCAATGGCACCATGATCGATGATATGATCTGCGTGATCCGCGCATCATCACCCAGCGCATAAGCCGCCGTGACATATCGGCTGATCCCGCCGGTGAAAAAGGAAAAGAACAGTGGCGCGAAAACCATCATCGCGCCGACCACCGGCAAGACGGCGAATTCCTCTGTGCTGATCCGTTTCAGCAGATACTGATAGGTCCACAAGATCACCGTGACACTAATCAGCTTGGACAGCACCGAACTGGCCGCGTTGATCATCACCAGACGTTTCGACAGAATGACTTTGCCAGCCTCAGCCATCGCCGGTCACCCGGCGATCACACCAAAATCCGGTGACAGCCCCATATCGCGGACCTGTCGCGTGATTTCGGTTTCATAAAGCGTGTTGGCAATCAGAATCAGTGCCGGCTGCACGTGCGATAGCGCCTCGGGTGCCATCACGGGCAAGGCCGCACCCGGTGCATAAAGCCCATGTTTGCGCGTGTTCAAATCGACAAGCCCGGCAAGGCTATCTGGCGGCGCGCCCACTGCATTGGCAAAGGTGATCCCTTTGGACCCTGCCCCCCAGATCACGGCCTGTCCGTCCAATTCAACCAGCCGGTCGTGCCATTTTTCCAGCTCAGCATTGGACAAATCGGCAAAGCGCTGTGCCGCATCGCGCGTTGCCTCAACGGCTGGATGAACACTATTCGGCTGGGCCTCACCCGGCCACGCCCGCACCATCAGAAACTGATCGCCATAACCAACATTGACAGCCACCCTGTCAAAACCTGCCCGTACAAAAGCCACGCTGATCGACGCTTCGGTCCAATAGCCCACATGTTCATAGATCACATCCCAAAGCGACACGCTGTCCAGCATCCAGCTCGCATTCGGCACCTCGAAATAGACGGGAATATCGCGGTCGCCAATTGCTTTGCGGATATCACGCAGCAGCAACATCGGATCGTCGAGATGTTCCAGCACGTGGCGGCAAAGCACCGCATCGAATGGTCGGTCAAGCTGATCTGATCGGAAATACTCCGGCTCAATGCGCACCCCGTCGCGCCGTGTATATGGGGTTTGCACGTCACGCATGCTCGGGTCGAACCCAGTCGCATGGGCCACACCATTGGCGGCCAGCAGATCCAGCATATAGCCATCGCCGCAGCCGATCTCGACCACGTCTTTACCCGCCAAATCGAATTCATCCACGAGCGATTTTGCAAGGCCTTCGGCGAAGGTGCGAAAATTCGGTGAAAAATGCAGCGCGTTTTCATAGCCCGGCGCATAGACCATCTTCTCTGGCGCAAACCCCGCGTTCCAGATCATCGCGCAATTATTGCACAAAGTCAGATCCACATCACCCGCAGGCGCCGCGCGCCCGGCCGCCGCATCAGGCCAAAGCTGGTTGCAGATGACTGGCACAGCCGGCAGCGTAAAGAAAGACGCCACATCCGCGCTGCCACAAACCGGGCACATCATACCGCCACCAGTTCAGGGGCAAGACCCATACCCGCCAGTTGGTCACGGATCTCCGGCAAATAGATCGGGTTCATCACGATGACCGTATCAGGCGGTGCCGCGTGCAAATCATCTGGGCCACTGACCCGGTGGCCGGTGCCAGGCAGATACTTACCCTGCTTAAACGGATTGATATCAATCACCTGTGCGATCTCCGCCGCCAAGTCATTTGTGGTCAGGAATGAGACACCCTTCGATCCGCCCCCCCAGATCGCAACGCGCTTCCCGCTTGCATGGCGGCTTTGGACATAGTCCGTCCAATAGGCGCGGGTTTCGGCAACTTTCGCCGGGAAACGCGCTGCCAATGCCCGCACGCGGTCAAGGTCATCCGCCTGCGCCAGATACTCCGACCCACCAATATTTGCATATTGAATGATATATTGACCATCATAAGCGAGATAGAGCCGCGTCACGCCCATCCCTGCCCGTTCAAACAACCGTGCGTGACTACCCAGCGTGAAATACGAACAATGCTCGTAATAAATATCCCAGAACGCACCTTCATCCAGCACGCGCGCCACATCCGGTGTCTCGAAAAACACGCCGATCTCATCTCGGCCTCGCGTGGCAGCCATCACATCAGCCATGAACTGCCCCACCGCAGGAATATGCTCCAGCGTATGGCGACAGACGATATAATCGGTGGCAGGGACCGTTGCAGGGTCAAAATATTCGCGCTGAAACCGGATGTCCTGCCCATTAGCACCGGGCAGGCGCGCCGGGATGAAACCGGGATCAACACCCAGGCCCTGTGCCCCGGTCTGCTGCACCAGCTCTTGCAGGAAGTCACCCTTGCCACAGCCGATTTCAAGCACCTGCTGGCCTTTCAGATCGTGCAGCGACGCAATCTCAGCAACAAGATCGCGCGCAAAGCGATTGAACGTACCCGAAAAATGCTGGCTTTCTTCAGTGGTCGAAGCGTAATCCACCTGCGCCAGATTAAAGACCGCATTATAGACAAAGCCACAATCATCACAAAACCGCAGCACCAACGGGCGGCGCGGAAAAGCGCGCGCCTCTTCCGGCGTGTCCAGCAAAATACAGCTTTGCACCGGGATCGCGTCAAGCTGGTAGATCACCGATGTGGCAGCGCTGGCACAAGCCGGGCAGCAGGTGATCTCGCTCATGCGCCAACGACCTCAAGATAGGGAATTGGCACGATGAACTTACCCCCGGCTTGCAGGTAATCCTGCTGCTGGCGGATAATTTCTTCGCGAAAATTCCACGGTAGGATCATCACGTAATCCGGGCGGTCCGTCTGCATTTTCGACGGATCAGCGATCGGCACACGCACGCCGGGCATATATTTCCCCTGCTTGTGCACATTGCGATCCGCCGCCCAATCCACGATGCCTGCATCAAGGCCGAGATAGTTCAGCATGATCGTGCCCTTCGCCGCAGCACCATAGGCTGCGACACGTTTCCCCTGTTGTTTCAGATCATGCACCAGCTTGCGGGCGGCTGTGCGAAAGTTGACGACCCGCGCGCCGAACGCCCCATAATAGGCGTAGCTATCCAGCCCCAGCGCTGTCTCTTCCGCCAAAAGATCGGTCACAGTCCGACTGGGGTCCGACGCTTTTCCGAAATAAAGCCGGATAGAGCCGCCATGGATCGGCAACCGCCGCACATCGTTCAAATGCAGCCCATGGCGGGCAAACAGCACTTGGGCAGAGCGGGCTGAGAAATAGCAAAGATGTTCATGATAGATCGTGTCGAATTCGATATAGTCGATCATGTCGCGCACATAGGGGAATTCAACAACCACCTGCCCGTCATCGGCCATCAACCGGGCCATGCCTGCAACCAAATCATTCTGATCCGCCACATGGGCCACAACATTGTTGGCGATAATAATATCCGCGCGGCGGCCTTCTTCATGCAATCGGGCGGCGAGGTCATGCGTAAAGAAATCGTTGATCGTGTCGATCCCTTTTTCCTGCGCAGCAGTGGCCGGTTGTCGGGCCGGGTCAACCCCAAGCACAGGCACGCCCGCATCCTTGAAATTTTTCAGCATATAGCCGTCATTAGACGCAATCTCGACCACCAGACTGTCCGCCCCCAGATCGCGGTTCGCAATCAGTTCAGTTGCATTCGCGCGTGAATGGGCCAGCAGATCGTCGGAAAAAGACGAAAAATACACATAGTCATCGCCGAACATTTCCTCAGCCGGGCGGGTTTCCAGCAGCTGCACCAGCGTACAGGCGGGGCAGAACCCCAAACGCAAAGGCACAAGGCTTTCCTGCCGGGCCAGCGCGGCATCGTCCAGCAACCCATCGGATCGCGGCATCAGACCCAGATCAATGATCGGCATCAAACCTTGATGCGCACAGGAAATGCAGGCCACACCAGCCGCGTCACGGGTAAAAACTGCGGAAAAGCTCGGCGGTCGCGCGCCCTGACCTTTGTCAGTATGACGCAGCTCTGCGTCGATCAGATCGTCGGCGATTAACTTCTTAATATGACCAATGCGCTGATATCGCGGCCCCTCAAACTCTTCCAGCGTCAGCTCCTGCGCCATGTAAGCATCATAAAGCTGCTGCGCGCCCCGCCGGGCATCCCATTGCGGCTTGAAATGCGGCATGACGCGCTGGATCTTATCGCAGTTCACTCGGTAAGACCGCTTGTCCGGCCCCGCATCATCGGCAAAGGTCACCTCGCAACCCGGCACAATATCAGCCACGACCTGCGCCAGTTCACTGATCTGATAGTTGTGTTCTGTCACGCCGACGTTGAACGCCTCGTTTCGGATCATCTCAACCGGCGTGTTCAGCGTAGCCACCATTGCAGCACTGATATCCGCAATATGCGTGATCGGACGCCAAGGCGTGCCATCCGATTTCATATGAATATTACCCGTGGTCACAGCCCAGGCGACCAGATTGTTCAGCACCAGATCAAACCTGATCCGCGGGCTGACACCATAGGCCGTGGCAGAGCGCAGGAAGGTCGGACAAAAATCATCATCGGCGAGTGCCGCCAGATCCTGTTCCGAACGCACCTTGCTGACGCCATACGGGGTCACCGGATTAAAGGCGCCAGTTTCATCAATGAAATCAGCCCCGCCTGCGCCGTAGTTGGAACAAGAGGACGAAAAAACAAAGCGTTTCACGCCAGCGGCCTTCGCCGCGCGGGCGACGATCATCGTACCTTCGTGATTGATGGCGAATGTCGTGTCAGGCCGGAAATCGCCCAGCGGATCATTTGACAGCGCCGCAAGATGGATCACCGCATCGACACCCGCGAAATCCGCAGGCACGCAATCACGGATATCCTTCATCACCGTGGGCACCTCGGGCATGTCACCACCCGGCGCGAATGTGCAACGCTCGTAAAGATCGCTGTCGATCCCCAGAACCTCATGGCCCTGCTCTTGCAACATCGGGGTCAGCACCACGCCGATATAGCCACGATTTCCTGTTACCAATACACGCATCTCAAACGTCCCACTTTGCCCATGGGCGATTGCCCTGATCCCACATCTTTTGCAGCACATGCTTGTCGCGGAGCGTATCCATCGCCGCCCAGAACCCGGTATGGCGGTAGGCCATCAACTGGCCATCAGCGGCAAGATTTTCCAAAGGCGCATGTTCGAACATCACGTCATCGCCGGCGATGTAATCCAGCACCTGCGGCTCCAGCACGAAAAAGGCACCGTTGATCCAGCCCTCGGCGGTCTGCGGCTTTTCTTCGAACGCGGTGACCTGATCACCGTCAAAACGCATATGACCATAGCGCGCAGGCGGACGAACGGCAGTGATCGTGGCCAGCTTACCATGGCTGCGGTGAAACGCCAGCAACGCGTCCAGATCAACATCCGCCACGCCATCGCCCCAGGTCAACATAAAGGTTTCATTGCCCAGATGCGGCTTCAGCCGTTTGACACGCCCACCGGTCAGGGTCTCATCCCCGGTTTCAATCAGGTCAACATTCCAAGGCGCATGATCCTGCTCATGCCGCTGCACCGGGTTCTTTTCCCCCAGTCGCACAGTCAGATCACCGCTCAGCGCACCGTATTCGGCAAAATAGCGTTTGATGTAATCGCCCTTATAGCCCAGCGCGACCGCAAAGTCGTTATACCCGTAATGGGAATAGATTTTCATAATATGCCAAAGGATCGGCTTACCGCCGATTTCCACCATAGGCTTGGGTCTTACAACAGTTTCTTCGGCAAGGCGCGTGCCCTTACCCCCTGCAAGAATTGCAATCTTCAAAACAAAGCCTCTTCAAAAAATTCAGGCGTATATCAACAAAGGCACCGGATGCAGTGTGCAAAACCGGCGTATCTAATGGGCTAAACTTTGCATGAAATCCGGGTGTTTTCCAAGAAGATTCGATTGTGGCAAAAAAATGGCATGTTTCCCGCGGCTTGCCGCTCGTAATTCACTCACTCTGGCGCAAAGCGGGTATATCTGACGGGCGCACGCATAGGGCGTTCCGAGGGAACCTGCGCGTCAGGATTCTGTGGTGGCTGTTGATACATCCACGCACCTGCCCCGATATAGAACATCACAAAGACAGACAGCGTTTCCCAGATATGCACCGTAATCAGGGTAAAACCGATGCTTATCAGGGTGATGACATAGGTGATGCGCGCCCAATCGACAGCACCAGACAGCTTTGCCCGCCCAATTAGCAGCAGATGAAAAAGGAACGCGGCGATCAGCAACCCTGCCCCCGGCATCCCATAGCGCATCGCCGTCAGCAGCCAGAAATTATCGACTGAACGGGTCAGCCAGCTAGGCTTTGGCCAATCATTGAACCCAATACCAAAGACCGGGTTATCCAACGCCGCCGCCCAGCCATATTTAAATATGGCAATCCGCACCCAGCCGGTGCCCGAATTGAATGTGACCGTATCAATCATAATCGTGATCGGCGTCCGGTTTGAGGCGAGGTCGAGCGCGCCATAGGCCAACACGGAAAGGATAATCAACAGCACCCAGCGCCCGCGCATCAGCCACCACCAAAGCAGCAGCCCAATTTGCATTCCGCAGGCCAAAAGCGGTGCCGAAGACAGCGACATAAAGGTCATCCCCAGCGCCAGCGCTATGGTCATCCATGTCAGCGTGATCCGTGACCGCATCAGATAGACGGCATTGGCCAGCAATGTCGCGCAATACAGCCCGTAAAGGATCGGATGATGAAACACCCCATAGGCGCGCTCCAGCCCGATCCGGCCATAGGCACTATGAGCACGGACCGGCGTGTCGGAAAACAGACGGCCAGCCTCTAGGATCAACTGCCGTCCGCTCAGGGTTTCGACAACCACAAAAGGCAAGAGTACGATCAGCGAGATCAGAATAAAACGCAGCACGCGACGATAATCTTGCTCACTGCGCACAAGGGCGCGGCCCACAAAATAGCCGCCCACCAGTTCAACGGCCGTAATGCCCGCAAAAGGCAGACGCGCCAGGCCGTGCATAACAAGCAGCGCAAGCACGATCCACAGTCCATGTAACATGAAAAGCACGTCAATTAACGTGATCCGACCCTGCACCACAGCGATCACACAGGGCACAATCGCCAGTAGCAGGTAGACCCGATTAGGCGACAATCGCAGACCGGCCAGCGTAAAGGCAAAGGGCATCAGAATAGTTAATAGGAACAGCGTCAGAAACACAGATCGCGCATCTGATTTGCGCTCCAGCCGGGGTGAAATATCAGCAGACGCAAGGACCACCTGAAATACCTCCGCTGGTCGCAATAATTTTATTCGCACGTTAACAATAGCGCAAAGGATATCGCAAAATCTGCCACCCGCCAAGAGGCGCAGGGCGCTTATAAAGGCTCTGATATAGATCGCAGGCGGCTTTTTTTATTGTCACGCGCCCTGCGTTCTGTTGAGTTAACCATATTAACAGACGAATTTTAACGCCACGTGCTTTACCGACCGGGGCTAATACAAATGACCTATATTGCTGACCGGTCAAAAAGCCGGGATAACAATTTTAATCTCATCCGAATTCTCGCCGCTCTGGCGGTATTGATTTCGCATGCGCACCCGATCACGCAGGGTTTCGGCGCAACAGAGCCTTTTCAGCAAAGCCTTGGACATTCGCTGGGCACTTTGGCCGTCTATGCGTTCTTTATCCTCTCAGGCTTTCTGATCGCCAACAGCTTTGAACGCAGCCGCAGTCAGGCGGATTTCATCATCGCGCGGATGCTGCGAATTCTTCCCGGCCTGATCATATCGGTTCTATTCGTCATGCTGGTCATCGGCCCCATTGCCACGACCCTGCCCCTGCATCTTTATCTGGCAGCGCCCGCCACATGGGAATTCCTGCCGCGCAATGTGCTGCTGATGTACCCGCAATATACCTTGCCGGGGGTTTTCACAGACCAGCCCTACCCAAGCGTCGAAGGCTCGATCTGGACATTGTTTTACGGGGTTATCTGTTATTTCGGGCTGTTTCTCATAGGTGTGATCGGATTGTTGCGGCATCGGGTGGCCTTCACCGTCGCGACCCTGCTTTTCCTCGCGGCATGGATCACGCTATCGGTCCTGACTGTCGATCTGCATCCGAAACTGCGCAACCTGATGGGGCTCTCTGCCCCTTTTGCGATCGGGATGCTCGCCTACACTTGGCAGCATCGGATCGGACTATCGGTCTGGATCGCTCTCACGCTCTGCGCACTGACATGGGCACTACGGGCGACAGTACTTTATGACCTAAGCCTGCTTGTCACAATGACCTACGCACTCTTCTGGCTCGCCTATATCCCGTCAGGGCTGATCAGGGCCTATAATCGCCTTGGCGATTATTCTTATGGGCTTTATATCTATGCCTTTCCGATGCAGGGGTTTGCGGTCTTTCTATTTGGCGCGCAAACACCATTGCAGAATATCATGTTTGCGCTACCGCTCAGCCTGATTCCAGCGATCCTGTCTTGGCACTATGCAGAGCAGCCGTTTCTGTCAGCCCGCCGCATGCTCGTGGCGCGCTGGCATACCATCGTCTAAGCGATTGTATCGGCGAAAATAAAATCATCACTGCCCAGATCAAGCCCATAAACATTGCCCGCAAGCCCGATCAATTCACCATCGCTGCGCAATATCGCGGTCCCCGGTTGCAAGCCCGCCATATCCACCAATAGCGTATAATTGGCAGCACTGCCCGCAAGTTGAATGTGATCAACACCAGTTACGAAATCCCAGATGTAGGCATAATCCGCCTCGCCCAGCGTACCGGCCTGCCCGTCGTCGTAATAGGCCCCCATAGCGTCACCCAGCACAAAGGTATCTGCCCCATCGTCGCCGACGAAAACATCGACCTCACCCAGTCCGGGCAGCGATGCTCCGGTATCGACCGCGGACAACACATCATCCGTGTCCAGCCCGCGCATGATGTCGCGCCCGGTAATTTCGGTCACTGTAAGATCATTGAAACTGACATCCATGTAATGAGCATTAAGGTAAAGCGAGCCGGTCGCGGGCATGTCCGTCAAAGCGTAGGTCTGAACGCCCTGCATGGTCCAGCCCACCGGTTCCGTCGCACCATCTGCCCAGATGCGAATACTGTATTGGCGGTCGTAAAGCCCGACTTGCTCCACCCGCATGACGATATTGTAGGTAGCACCTTCATCCAGATCCAACGGGGCCTGCGCGAGTTCATCAAAGAAACTACGCGACGGATGCAGGTTAAGCTGGCCCACACCATCGCCATCATTATCCGTGTAAAAGAACGCCGCCCCCGGTTCCCAGCCAGCCTTGGGTTGCCAGCCTGAAACAGGCGTATCTGTATGCCCGCCCCACAGCATACCAATGGCGAACCCATTGCCATCACGACCGTTGGGGTCTGCATTGATCAAGTCGTGCGTGGTGACGGTCAGTGACAGTTCGTAATTGTCCCATGTGTGATCACCAAAAACCAGCAGGCGGTCATAGCCCAACTCCACCGGGCGGACCCCGCCATCTGCGATGTCCCACACCCCATCGGCCACTTGCACCACATCCTGAATATTGGTGACCGTCTCCCAATCAATATGGTAATTGGCATCCCAGGTCGGACCAACCTCATAATCGATAACGACCTCACGCGTTACGCTGCGCCCGTCGCTCATCACTGCGGTGATTGTGATGATGTCATCAACGCTGCTGCCATCCAGCGCGCTATAGGCAAGGTCAATATTGAAATCGCCCTCATTCTGAAGCCGTCTTGTATCCGCACCTACTGACAAAATGCGAGCCGCCCCACCGTTCAGGGTATAGCTCAGCATGTCCACATCGCCTTGCACATTGCCAAGCACATTGATCCATTCCTGCGCCTGCCCCTGCGCCCCAAATGTCTGCGTCTCACCGTACCAGACATCAATCGGGTTCCCGACGAACAGCGAAACCGTGGCAGGGTCAGCCAGCAGGCCATCTGTCGCGCTGTAGACAAAGCTATCCATCCCGACAAAACCCGCGTTCGGCGTATAGGTTAGCGTCCCATCTTCATTATCGGTCAGCGTTCCGTGCAAAGGTTCGGTAAACCCGTCAAACAGCACCGTATCGCCATTGCTGTCCGCGTCATTGCTCAACAGCCCGACGATACTGATCAGCGTCACCTGATCCTGCGCAAGCACCAGCGTGTCATCCGCCGCGATTGGCGCGACATTGGTCGGCGTCAGCGCGCCGTCTTCCGCAATGATCGGGTCCGCATTGTTTTGAAAGTAATCAACGAAGGCCGTGTAGCCTAGCACCGCGCTCGTGTCAGAGGTGCTGCCCGCAAACAGGCCAACCTGCGACACGACGATACCATGGTCCAGCGTATAGCGCGCGGTCCAATTCACGCCGTCAGCAGAGGTCTCAAATGTGAAGATGTCTCCGACGCGAGTAATACGGAAGTCCGACACATTTCCGGAAGGCACCGTGGTGAACAGCGGATAGGTTGTTTCGCCCCCCGCAATCACCCCGACGATCAGGCTCAGATGACCATTGGTATAGGCAAGATCAAAGCGAATCCAGTTTTCATCGTCCTGCTGAATCAGCAGGCCATGTTCCTGATACTGGCTCTCCGGTTCCGTCAAAAACCCCGCGCTGATTGAAAAATCCACGTCAGGTTGTTCTTGCATCAGCCGTGGTGTTGTCAACTGATCCGAAGCGCTGACCGACACGCCCGGCGCGGAGTGCAGTTGCAAAAACCCTTCCGTCGCCGTGGTCGCAATCTGGGCCGACCCGGTGATGCCATAAAAAACCCATTCCGGTGCCAGCGGCCCGCCTGAAAAATCATCCGAAATCGCTGGTGGCTTGACCGCGACTGTCGCGGTCCCCGTCACCTGTGTTGTGCCATCAGAGATTTGATAGGTAAAACTGTCATTGCCTGAAAAGCCCGCCAGCGGCTGATAGGTATAGGTCCCATCACCGTTCTGGATCAGCGTCCCGTGTTGCGGGGGGTCAAGCGCAACAAGGCTGATCGTCTCACCATCTGCGTCCGTGTCATTTGCCAAAAGCGCATCATTTGCGTTGAATATCAGCGCCGTATTCACCTGCGCGGATAATATGTCAGCGACCGCAATCGGTTCGGAATAAGGAATGACGACGCTGCCATCCTCATCCGTAATTGGGCTCGCATTGTTCTGAAAGTAATCAACAACCGCCGTAAACCCATCCGATCCGCCAACATTCCCCGCAAACAGCCCAGCGCTACTGGCCGCCATTGCATGGGCAAAGCTCCCGGCAATCGCCCAAAGTGTTCCATTGGCAGAGGTTTCCAAGCGCCAGACATCGCCGCTTCGGGCCAAGCGCAGATATTCGGCCTGCGCCGGGTCTATTTCCTGACGGAACTGTATCGTGCTGTCGCCATTGATGGTCGACGCCCCAAAAGCATAAAGCTTTGTCCCGTCAGTATAAACATCCAGCCTGACCCAGTTATTGGTATCCTGCGTGACCAGAAACCCCTGCATCTCATTCCCTTGGGACGGGGTCGATAGAAACCGCGCCTCCAGCGTGAAATCGGTATCCATGACCGACTGCATCGCGCGGGCTGTCGTGTTCTGATCCCAAGCGTCAAAATTCCCGTCAGCCGTATGCAGCAATAGCGCGCCATCCTGCCCGACAACGGCAACCTCTGCCGAAACGCCAGCCGGGCCGGCCACCAGCCACTCCGGGCCCAGCACCGGAGCCGCGAAATCATCCGAGACCGCAGGCGTCACGTTCCCCGAGGCAAGCGTTACAGTCGCCGTATCATGCTGCCCACTCTGATCGGTGATCTGATAGGTGAAACTATCGGGGCCATCATAGCCGACATTCGCGGCATAGCTGAAACTGCCATCACCGTTCAGCGTCACAACCCCATACAGCGCGTCTGTCAGCACCGACAGTATCAGCCCAGCCCCGTCGTGGTCCGTATCATTGGACAGCACCCCTGACATAACATCGACGCTCAGCGTGCCGTCGGGTTCCAGCGTGTAATAATCATCCTGCGCCACAGGTATCAGATCACCGGGGATGATGCTGCCATCTTCATCAGACAGCGGCGCTTGTGAGGTTTCGAAATAATCAACAGCAGCAGTAAACCCCGTAGAGCTTCCCGTGTTCCCAGCAAAGACCCCGACCTGGGACACGGTCATCGACTGGGTGAAACTGCCCGCGCTGACCCAGGTCTGCCCATCGAGTGAATAAAGAAACGACCAACTGTCACCGCTGCGGCCAACCTTAAGGAATGGGGCGCTGCCGCCCGGAATTTCGACCTGAATCCGCGCCGCACTGCTGACCCCGGTATTATAGGCCGCAAAGGCATAGAGGCTGCCGCCATCTGAATAGGTATCAAAGCGCAACCAAGTGTCAGCATCCTCTTCGATCAGCAGCCCCTGCATCTGATAGCGTTCAATGGGCGTGGACAGAAACCGGGTTTCGAGCACAAAATTCACATCGTCATGGGCCTGCATCACACGGGATGCATTATTGGTTCCCCAGATATCCTGCGCGCCATTCGCGGCGATCGCAATCCAGCCGTCTGCCCCCGCCTGATCAAAGCTGATCGCGGCGCTGTCAGGGCCTTGCAACGTCCAGATCGGCGATAACGTACCGCTTGCGAAATCATCCGATTGCCCCGTGGCAGTCCCCGGCGCAGGCGCGACGGTGACAGCGACAGACCCAATCGTCTCGTTCACCCCGTCGCTAAGCGTATAGGTGAAATTGTCATGGCCCGAAAAACCCGCCGCTGGCGTATAGGTATAGGTGCCATCGCCATTGTCGTTCAGCGTGCCCTGCGATGCCGCGCCCATCAGGATCAGCGTGATCGGATCGCCTTCTGGATCGCTGTCATTGGCAAGCAATACAGCAGCCGAGAATGTCAGCGGCGTGTCAAAAGGGACAAGGATCGCATCATCACTTGCCTCGGGCGCAAGGTTGACAGGCACCACGCCCGGGTCCTCTGCTCTGAGCGGCGCGAGCGAGGTTTCAAAATAATCAATCTGCGCGGTGTAGCTTGTAGAGTCACCGGCATTGCCCGCAAAAACGCCCACTTCAGCCACTGCAATGCTCTGGATGAAGCTACCGGCGGTCGTCCAGTTTTGCCCATCGACCGAATGAAGCAGCGTCCATTGATCGTCGGTGCGGGTGACCCGCAAATAAGGGGCGGTACCGCCGCTTATCTCAACCCGGATACGCTCTGTGCTGACGCCGTTCACTGTAGATGCGGCAAAGGCGTAAACCTCGTCACCGTCGGAAAAAATGTCAAAGCGCAGCCATGTGTCTGCGTCCTGCTCAACAAGCAGCCCCTGCATTTCGTAACGTTCGGTTGGGTCGGACAGAAACCGGGTTTCCAGCACCAAATCACTGTCCAGACTGTCCTGCATGATCCGGGACGCGTTGTTACTTCCCCAGATGTCCTGAACCCCATTGGCGGTCAGGGACAGCCATGCCTCAGATGCTGATGTTGCCATCATCACAGCATCAACACCCGCCCCCAGAGCAGACCAAAGCGGATCAAGATCGGCGTCATCAAAATCATCGGAAAACGGATCATCTGCGCTGACGGGCGCATCCGCGACAGTCAGGACAATTTCCCCTGCCACCGTATCCGTCCCGTCGCTCAGCACATAGCTCAGCGGATCAGTCCCGGAATATCCGGCGGTTGGCGTATAGGTATAAGTCCCATCACCATTGTCGATCAGGATGCCATGCGCCGGGGCAGAGATGGACAGAATAGAAAGCGTATCGCCATCCGCATCAGTGTCATTGGCAAGGATTTGCGCCTGACTGAAGGTGATCGCATCGTCATGCGCCACCGCAAAATGATCGGTGACAGCCACAGGCGGCGCATTGGGCGGCAAGATCACCGCGTCTTCGTCAATGATCGGATCAGCAGCAGTTTCGAAATAGTCGACTTGCGCCGTAAATGCGCTATCGCTGCCGACGCTGCCCGCGAACAGGCCGGCAGAACTTACGTTCATAGCATGTGTAAAGCTGCCAGCGCTGACCCATGCAGCCCCATCCAATGAATATGAAAATGACCAAAGATCACCGCTGCGCGTGACACGCAAATAGGGTGCCACATCGCCCGGAATAGCAACTTGGAACGCCGGGCTGCTGACCCCGCCAACCGTGATTGCCGCAAAAGCATAAAGCCTGTTGCCATCCGAATAGGTATCAAAACGCAGCCAGTCATCCGCGCCCTGCGCGATCAGGAAACCCTGCATCTGGAATTTCTGCGTCGGCTGCGACAGAAACCGCGCAGTCAGCGTAAGATCTTCGTCCACAGCGGCCTGCATGGCACGCGCCGCCGTGATCGTGTTCCACGCATCATAATCACCGTCAGCTGTCGCCAACTGCAGCACGCCGTCCGTCGTTGTATTGAATTCCTGCGCGCCCAGCGGTCCTGTGACCGACCAATTCGCCGCAATGATTGCGTCTGAAAAATCGTCTGAAATAACCATACCACCCGCCCCTGAATAAGGCCGAACCAAAAATGAAAATATGGCTTACCGTATCATGGTTTTGGCGGTTGGGGTTCACAATTCCGCAACTTTAGACACAATTTTGCCGCTAAATCGCCTCGATTCAAGCGATAAAAATACTTCAGGTTGACTATTTTTCGACCATAAAACCCTGGATTGCGACTTCAAATCACTTAGACAGGTAATGATTCTATCATATCAGAATCGCTGGAACGCGCGACAAAAGTCGCGTGCCATGGGGCGCATAGGCCTGATTGGCCGTCACCCCTACCCCCTACTCTGCGGGTTCAACCGACCTCCCCGGCGACAAACGATAGGTCAGCGTAGCGTCGCCTTCCTCTGCAAACGCCGCCGCATCCGCTCGCAGCCTCGCATGATGCGGTGATTTCACGCACACAGGGTCCGTGGCCCCCGGATCGCCCAAAATCGCCATCGCCTGACAGCGACACCCGCCAAAGTCGACTGTCCTGCGATCGCAGGATTTGCAGGGTTCGGCCATCCAATCGGTTCCGCGATAGGCGTTAAATGCCGCGCTATCGTACCAAATATCGGCCAGCCCGCGGTCGCGCACATTCTCAAACCGCAGATGCGAGATGGATTGCGCCGCATGGCAGGGCAAGACCAGCCCGTCAGGCGCGACATTCAACCCCGTCGTGCCCCAGCCGCCCATGCAACGTTTGGGGTATTCATCGTGATAGTCGGCAGGAACATAATCCACCACCAGCTTACCCTTCAACGTCGCGCGGGCGTCCTGCACAATACGCGTCGCCTCTGCCGCTTGGGCCCGCGTGGGCATCAAGGCAGCACGGTTCTTTAACGCCCAACCGTGAAACTGGACCGTCGCCACCTCAATCCGGCGCGCGCCCATCTCCTGCGCCATTTCTAGCGCGCGGGGTAACTGATGCAGGTTCCGGCGATGCAGCACCGCGTTCAGGGTCAGGGGAAAGCCGATCTCGGCGATCCAGCCTGCGACCCCCATTTTGCGCTTGTAGCCACCGCGATAGCCGCCAATCTCATCCGCCATCTCTGGCGTGGTGCCTTGCAAGGACAGTTGGATATGATCCAGACCGGCGCTGTCCAGCTCATCTAACCTACGCCTGCTCAACCCAATGCCAGAGGTGATCAGATTGGTATATAGCCCCGCTTCCCGTGCCGCCTTCACAAGGGCTACCAAATCGCGGCGCGACGCCGGCTCCCCCCCGCTCAGATGCAGTTGCAGCACCCCCAACTGCGCTGCCTCATTGAACACCCGCTCCCAGGTGTCAGTGTCCAGCTCCGTATCGATCCGCGCCAGTTCAACGGGGTTGGAACAATAGGGGCAAGACAGCGGGCAGCGGTGGGTCAGTTCGGCAAGCATTGCGATGGGTGGGGGGATTGTCATGAGATCACATCCAGAAAACGACGGGCGCGCAAGCTGCCCAAAAAAGCCGCACTATCCGCCGCGATCTGCGGCTTGGGGGCTGCGTATTTCGCCGCCAGACCGCTGGTGATCGCATTAAAGCTGCGGCTGCCGTCGATCTCAGACAGGATCGCATGGCCAATTGCATCCAACATCAACGCACGCTCGGGTGCCAGCAGGACCCAACTATCGCGGGCCTTGTCGAAATGCAGGCGCACACCACGCGGCAGCGCCGGGATATCATCCGGCGCCATCACGAAGCCTTCTGCGCCAGCAACAGCCCTGTATCAGGCTGCCAAGCCCCCGGCGGAATACGCCCCGGCGCAACATAAGCACCCCACAGCGCGTCCAACTGCGCCCAAAGAACATCCGTCTTAAAGATCAGCGCCGCCGCCGCCATATCCTGCTTTTCTGCCGTGTCAGCGTGCACCAGCACCCACTCCAAGCCAAAAGCCACATCCTTGGGGGCTTCGCGCAGACGGTTGCGGAAATAAGACAGCGCATAGTCATCAGCGAAATCATAATTCTGCAACAGCCCCGCAATCCGGTTGGCGTGGATTTTTGGCGCAAAAAGCTCCGTCAGTGACGCAGCCACCGCCTCCAGCAGGCTCTTGTCGCGCACAAACCGCAGATAAGCATCGACAGCAAACCGCGTCGCGGGCAAGACACCTTCGGTAGAGGCGACATAATCAGAATCAAGCCCTACAGCCTCGGCCAGTCGCAGCCAGCGGCGAATACCGCCCTCGTTCGTCTCCGTCCCATCGTGATCCTCAATCCGAGACCGCCATTTACGGCGCAGATCCGGATCGCTGACGCGCGACATAAACGCCGCATCCTTCATCGGAATCGCCTGCTGATAATAGTACCGATTGATCACCCAGGCCCGCAGCTGATCAGGCGAACAGCCACCACCATGCAGCATGTCGTGAAAAGGATGCAGATCATGGTATCGTTCTGCCCCGATCTGGCGCAGGCGGGCTTCGAACGCATCACGCGACTGGGTCATAGGCACAACTCCATTCCATCCTGTCCGATTATCCACCCGGCAGCTTCAGCCTCGGCCCGTTCGGGGGAGGTCGGGCGCAGTACCGGGTTTGAATTGTTCATATGCACATAGACGCGGCGGGCAATATCCAGATCGGCAAGGGCGGCGATTGACCCGTCAGGGCCGCTCATCGACATATGCCCCATGCGGTGGCCGGTTTTGCGGCCCAACCCCGCCCGCAGCATTTCATCATCGCGCCATACCGTGCCGTCAAAACAAAGCATATCCGCGCCACGCAGACGGGCACGCAGATCATCGGTCAGCATCGCGCAGCCCGGAATGTAGTATGCCGTGTGATCACCGGCCTGCAGCGCCACGCCCACCGTCTGATCCCCAATCAGATCCGTCTGCACATCATCGCCTTCCAGATAAAGCGGCACCTTTCCCGGCACCGGAAACAGGGTCGCCTGCAAACCGGGGGCGAGCGTAAACGGTGTCTCCAGTCCAACCGCCTGGCGGGTCACCACATCTGCGTTCAAGGCGTCAAAGACCGGGTTCTGCCGCAACACGTCATGAATGCCCTGTGTGGCGAACAGGTCGAATGGCTGCATCTCGCGCAGGGTCAGCAGGCCAGCGATGTGATCAATATCACCATTGGTCACCAGCACCGACGACAGCGGCACTTCCCGCAATCCGGTCGGATGCAGCGCTTGCGTCGCCGCCAGTTGCACCCTGATATCCGGGGAGGCATTCAGGATCGCCCAATGTATGCCATCACCGGTGAGCGCGAGTGATGACTGGGTCAGTGCCGGAATCGTACCCTCGCGGGCAAGATTGCAGTTGTTACAACCGCAATTCCACTGGGGCAAACCACCGCCCGCAGCAGCGCCGAGTATATATGCGCGGAACGTCATGAAAACATCCCGCGCCGCCAATCGTCAGAACAGCACTTCCTGCTCTTCTTCAGAGTCTGGTCCGTACATATTGATTTCCATGCCACACTGGATTTCACGGATCTTCGGTGTGTTCCAAGCCATCGCTTTTCTCCTTGGTTACGACCTCTTCAGGCTCTCAGGAAACCCGGCACACAGCCATTCTTAATTTCTAAGACCGGGCTAAGCTTTGGTCGCTATCCCGTGGTGCGAATGGTCGGCACTAGCCCCGAAATTACGAAACCTTTGCTGCGTATTGTTTTGATTTCAAAATGGAAATTCACCTCAGCCAACTTCTTACGCAGATAGCCTACATAAACATCCACCACATTTTCATTCCCCGATCCTGCCTCACGCCAAAGCGCATCAAAAATCGCCCCCCGCGACAATGGCGCGCCTGCATGGGCGCACAGCAGCACGAGCAGGTCACATTCGCGGTCCGTCAGGCTGACACTGCCAAAGGCGTTGTGCAATCGCCCGGCAGCAGGTGACAGCACCGCCGGGTCAGGACGCTGCGCCTTTGACCGCTGTTCCTGAACCCGCAGCCGCGCGACCAATTCGTCAAAGCTAAACGGCTTGACCACATAGTCATCCGCCCCCGCCGCAAGCCCCGCCGCCCGGTGTTCCACATCGGACAAGGCCGACAACATCACGATGGGCATAGACATCCCCGCCGCCCGGACGGAACGCACCAGATCAATCCCGCTCTCTGCGCCCAGCATCACATCCACGATCAGGCCAGAGAAAACCTCCCGTTCCAGCCGCGCCAGCGCTTGATCCGCCCTGTTTTCCGCCACAGCGTCATAGCCATGCAATCGCAAGCCCCGCTGCAAGGCCGCTGCGATGTCAGACTCATCATCAATGATCAGCAAGCGGGTCATGGGTGGCGAAATCTATAAATCATAAAGATATCATACTTCGACATCTCATTTTTTCGAAATGGGTAAAGTCACCGTCACCCGCGTGCCCGGCGCATCCCTAAGTGCCTCCGCGCGCGGCAGCGGGCTAGTCAGCGTGACCGTCCCGCCATGCGCCTCTGCCACCCAACGGGCCAGCGGTAGGCCCACACCAAAGCCCTCAGCCTTTGCATCGCCTCCCTGTGCAAAACGGGTGAAAACTCTCTCCTGATCTGCCGCGCTCACGCCCGGCCCGTTATCGATGACATCTATCGCAACCTGCTTGTCACGTTGGCGCAGCGTGATGCCGATCTGACCACCCTGACGCGCATAGCGAAGCGCGTTCCTCACCAGACTCACCAGTACTTGTCGCATCCAGTTTGGATCGCATGATATTGAGATATCATGAAAGTTTACCAAACTCAGACACATCTGCGCGGTCTTCACTTCAGTGCCCACCTCCTCGGCAACTGCAGTAATCAAGCCTTGTAGGGACACCTCTTGCGGGTCCAGCGCCAGCTGTCCCGTTTCTGACCGGGCCACCCGTAAAAGATCGTCAATCCGGCGGCTCAGCCGCTCCGCCCGTGCCTCGATCTTTGCAAACGCATCCTGCGCCGCCCCCGGCTCTGACGGGCCAAGCTGCGCCTCCATCAAAATGACGGTCAGTGGCGTACGCAGCTCATGGCTGATATCGGCGAAAAAGCGGCGGCGGTTTTGATCAATCTGCGCAAGGCGCGCATTGGCTCCGCGCAGCGCCTCTGTCCGGTCCGCAATGGTCTGGTTCAGGCGCGCCGCTTCACGTTCCACTGCCTCTTCACGCAGCTGAAGCGCGACCGCCATCCGATTGGTTTCAAAGTAAAGTTTCCCGATCTCATCATCACTGTGGGTTGGCAAGGCAACCGCGAAATCGGCTTGCCCGATTTGTTGCGCCGCACATCGCAATCGCTCAAGCCGCTGAAACTGCGGCAGGATCAGCCCGAAATAAAAGACGCCGAACGCAGCAACCGTCAGCGCCGCGATCAAGGCCGCGAGCCGCACAAGGCGCAAACGCAGATCAGCAATCCCAACAAGGATCGCAGTCTTAAAGACACCCTCAGTACTGATCGCCTGGCTCAACAGCGGATCGAAATTGGCCGCAAACTGGTCGATCTGGGCTCGCAGTTGTGCAGTATCATCCGTGTCCTGCGCCAGCCCTGCAAGGGTCACTTCCAGCATCGCCTCCATCCGCGCCAAGCCAAGGGACTGGGTGCCGTAGCGGGATTGCTCATCAAGGCCGAGCGTCTCTGCCGCTGCCACAGCCGCCTGCACATCGCGGCGCAGTTCTGCAAATGTCCCGGCAAGTTGATCTGCCACCGGTGCGATACGCTGCATCCGGATCGCCGTCGGACGACCGGTTTGCACCGCCTCAGTCGCCACGATCAGAAAGCTCGCCGCCTGTTGTGACAGCGCCGCGTAACGGGCGATCCGGTTTTCAGCGGCAAGCGCCGCATCCAGCCTGTCAGCCACCTGCCCCATTCCCAGCCAGACAATCGCAGCAATCAGGCAAGTTCCCATGCCAAGCGCCGCAGCGCCAATGCCCAAACGCAGCCGCAGTGACATGTCAGAGATGCGGAATTTTTGGGCAAACGCGCTCATACCCTGCGGGACCATAACGCGTGATACGCAAAACCGACACCGCACCCCAGTCTTGACGTTTTTTCAACTTCAATGGACCTATAGTGCATCATCAAATGGTGATCGTGTGAATGGTGTCTGGATAATCTTATGATCGAACTGCTTTTTGTTGCCTGTCTGGCGTCCGCGCCAGAGGAATGCCGTGAAACAAGTCTTGTCTTCACAGATGTGACCCCGGCCGCCTGCCTGATGGGCGCCCAGCCGGAATTGGCAAAATGGACCAATACGCATCCGAATTATCAAATCCGCAGTTGGAAATGCCAACAGGTCTCCACCACGCAAATGGATATCTGAGCGCACCATGCGCTGCCGGGTGCATCAGCCACCATTCACCGGCTCCAACCGTTCCAACGGATAGCCTGCAAGGTGCCAGCCATCTGTGCCTTGCGGGAACCAGAACACATGCGTGTAGCCATAGGCCAGCGCGCGCCGGGCCGCATTCCATGACATCCAGCACTCATTGAGGCAGAAAAAAACCAACGGATAGTCTTGGTCGCCCTGTGCAATATCATCCAAACCGCCTTGAAAATACTGCACGGTGACCTCCGCGATACTGCCATATCCTACATTGGGCAACCAAATTGCACCGGGGATAGACTCGCGGGGTTTGTCGCGCCAAATCGTTCCCTCTGGCAGATCCACGGGCCGCGGCGGACGGGGCAGCACATCAACAAAGCCCACCCGCCCGGTTTTCCACAATGCATAGGCCGCATCGACGTCAACAACGGTGCCCCCCTGCAAAGTCGCAGGTACAGCACCGCGATAGTCCTCCATCCTATAGCCATCAGGCTCCGGCACCATTTCGGCAAAACCCGCCAGTGGAAACAGAGCGCACAGAATCACCGCGCGGATCATTGTCCCGCCCCAAGCATTTCCGTGCCCATGTCACTGACCAGCGGCACACCGGCATCGCGCAGGATGGTGTTGATCTCGGCCTGATTGCGCCGGATCAGTGAATTTAACTGGCGCTGCCAGACTTTCTCTCCCTGCCGGACGCCCATCGTGATCCGAAAAAACAGCCTCGGCGGCGTGGTTTCTTTCAGCAATGGTGTGACTTTCAAATCCGGATAGCCAGCCTTTACCAGCGGCCCCGCAATCGGACCCCAGATCAGCGCGCCATCAATCGTACCTGCCGATAGCTCATCCAGCATATCCGGAATCGGCGAAGCATGCCTGCGGTCCACAACCAATTGATAAGCGTGCGCCTGTCCAATCAAACCATTTCGGGCCAGATGCGTCGCAGGCGGCGATCCGGCCACCACGCCCAGACGCATCCCTTGCAAGCGCGGATCGCCCAAATGATCCACATGCGAAATCGCAGTGTCCGCGCGCGTGACCAACGTATAGGCCGAGGTAAAATAGTGATTGGTATTCAACACCATCTCATGGCCCTGCGCATACCCGATCACCACATCGCAGCGATTGGCGCGCAAGGTATTGCGGATAAAGCCCGTCGCCATCGGATACCATTCATACTGGACCTCGCGATCCAGCTTTTCCGCAAAAACCGTGGCCAGCGTGTTTTCATAGCCGGTCCCCGCCTGATCCGACATCGGCGCATTGGCCGGATCGGCACACACCCGAAAATGCGATTGCGACACAAGGTCAGAGGTCTGCGCGACAGCGCACGACCCCGCCAACGCAAACCCAAGACCGATCAGTGCACTAACCCAGACAGGCATTTTCATCCTCGCGGATCACCTCACTTTTGTCCTCGCGCGATCCGGGGCGGCCACGGGGGACGGCATCTGTACCGCGGGCCTTCAAATAGACATAGATATCATCAAGATAGCACATGACGTTCGGGTTATTGCCAAAGGCTGGCATGACCGAAGTTTCAGCCGCATTTACCCGCTGGCGGCCATTCACGACCACATCAATAAAATCATAGTAATCCATATCAAGCGCCGAATTCTTCAACGCAGGCGCATAGGTGGACCCCTCCCCCTCTGGTCCGTGGCAGACGTGGCATTCGGAATGATAGCGCCGGAATCCGGAATAGGTCAGCCAGTCCACCCGGCCATCTTCGGTCACATTATAGGTGGGGATATCGTCGTCAGTGAAGTAACGACCGTCTTCGGCATAGGCGATGTCGATATTTGCACTGTCCTGGGCCCACCCATTTGAACCCGTTGAAATCAGTACCGCCATTGCCAGCAGGGGCGCGACATTTCGCATGTGTGATGACCTTCTTTGTTTGTATGGGGCAAGCGGCGCGGCCCAAAGACCACGCCACGTTTTCATGATTGGCAATGCGCCTTAGTCAGGCAGCGCAAACACGGTCAGCTGGCCACCCAGCGAGGTATAATCGCTCAGCGCGGCATAACCGCCCACAGCGCCCAACCCGTCATTGGGATTGGTCAGACCCGCCGCAAGACCGATCCCGGCCCAACCACCAACCCCGGACAGGATCGCGATGTATTGCTTTCCCTCTTGGGTGTAGGTCATCACATTGCCGATGATGCCTGACGGGGTTTTGAACTTATAAAGCTCTTCACCCGTCTGCGCGTCGATCGCTTTCAGATAGCCTTCCAGCGTGCCGTAGAACACGATGTCACCCGCTGTCGCCAGCGCGCCCGACCAGACAGAGAACTGCTCTGGGATCGACCATTCGATTTCACCGGTGATATTGTTCCAAGCGATGAAATTGCCCATGCCGCCATGGCTTTCCGGTGCAGGATACATCGCAAGCGTGGCCCCCACATAGGGCTGACCGGCGGTATAGCTGACCCGGAAAGGCTCATAATCCATGCAGACATGGTTGGTCGGCACATAGAACAGTTCAGTTTCAGGGCTATAGGCTGCAGGTTGCTGGTCCTTGGACCCCAACGCCGCCGGGCAAATCCCGGTAGAGTTCACATCCTCTCCGTTCTGCTCGGTCGAGTATTCCGCCACAACGGTCGGACGGCCGTAATCTTCCGATGCCGGATCCATATCAACGCCGGTAGTCCAGTTCACCGCCGGGTCATATTTTTCGGCCAGAAGCAGCTCTCCCGTTACGCGGTCAAGCGTATAGCCAAGCCCGTTCCGGTCGAAATGGGTCAGCAGCTTGCGCTCTTGGCCACCAATCTCTTGGTCGGTCAGGATCATCTCATTGACGCCATCGAAATCCCATTCGTCATGAGGCGTCATCTGATAGAACCATTTGGCCATGCCAGTGTCGATATCGCGGGCCATAATGGTCATTGACCAGCGGTTATCGCCCGGACGCTGCGCCGGATTCCAGGTCGATGGGTTCCCGGTGCCGTAATAGACAAGGTTCTCTTCCGGATCATAGGAATACCAGCCCCAAGTTGTGCCACCGCCGATCTTCCACTGATCACCTTCCCAGGTGTTCGTACCCGAGTTTTCGCCCACAGGTTCGCCCAGATGGGTCGTCGTCTCAGGATCAACGAGAATATCGCTGTCAGGGCCCATCGAATAGGCGCGCCAGACCTGACTGCCATCCGCGATACTATAGGCGGTCAGATGACCACGCACGCCGAACTCGCCCCCGGAAATGCCGACCATCACCTTGTCACCAACAGGCAGCACGGTTGCCGTATTGGTTTCACCTGCAGCAGGGTCACCATTCACCACGCTCCATTCCACCGCACCCGTCTCGGCGTTCAGCGCGACGACCGTCGTGTCAGCCTGATGCAAAAAGATTTTGCCATCCGCATAGGCCACACCTCGGTTCACCGTATCGCAGCACATCACCGGAATGACATTCGGATCCTGCTTGGGCTCATAGCGCCAAAGTATCTTGCCTTCATCGGCCAGATCAAGCGCGTAGACGATATTGGGGAACGGCGTGTGCACATACATCACGTTGTCCACCACAAGTGGTGAGCCTTCATGCCCGCGCAGCACACCGGTCGAAAACGTCCAGGCCACTTGCAGATCGCCGACATTATCGGCGTTGATTTCATCCAGCGTGGAATATCGTTGGTTTGCATAGTCTCCGGTCTGGATCGCCCATTGATTGGGATCATCAATCCGTTCCATCAGGTCATCATTGGCCAGAACCATACTGGTCGATCCGGCCAATAAGACGGATGATAGCGCAAGTATTCTTTTCATAGTCGTAACCTCCCTAAGGTGTGATTGCAGGACGTCACCAAAAGGGGCGGCTCCTGCGCCTGTTGAAACAGGCAGGTTCCCTTGGCTGCGGCACCAAGGAAACATCGTCACGCGGTCACTCTCCCGGTGCGGGGAATGTCGCGAGATAGGCAATCAGGTTTGCGCGGTCCTCCTCTTTGCGCAGACCTGCATAGGCCATATTTGTGCCGGCGATGTAGTCACGCGGCTTGGTCAGAAACGCGTCCAGCGTGTCTGGCGTCCAGACCAGTTCCTGCGCCGTGGCGAAGGCAAGTAATGCGTCAGAATAGACAAACCCGTCATAGGTGCCCGCCATCCGGCCCAGGACACCCGTCAGCACCGGGCCGACCTTGACCTGCGCACCCTCGCCGATGTCGTGACAAGCAGCACAGCGGCGAAAAACCCGCTCTCCCGCAGCGGCATCACCGGTGATTTCAAAAGCGGGCGTTTCAGCGTGTTCATTTGCCATGCCAGGCAAGCCATACAACATCAGTCCGGATACAAGGGTCAGTCCTGTGATAGATTTTCTCATCTTTTGTCGTCTTTTCCTTAACTTTCAGTCAGTAAGAAGCCGTTCGGCATGCCACGCCACGTGATCTCCGGCGAAACTCGATACG
This sequence comes from Loktanella agnita, assembly GCF_046640325.1. NCBI lineage: Bacteria > Pseudomonadati > Pseudomonadota > Alphaproteobacteria > Rhodobacterales > Roseobacteraceae > Loktanella > Loktanella agnita. Next base: position 174,497 of record NZ_JBJMBF010000009.1, read on the forward strand.
AAAAAGTAGCTGTGATCATGCCCTGCATGGGTGCGCATGACACAAGGCTGCCTGCGATGGTTCACCGCTTCGGCAAAGGCCTGCGGGCGCAGCAAATCCACGAACTGATCATTGGCCCCCTGATCAATCAGGATATCACCATGCCAGCCGACTTCAGACATCAGGGTCGTGGCATCATAGTCCGACCAGGCCGCCTCATCCTCGCCCAGATAGGCACTGAACTGCTTGCGGCCCCAGTCAGATCGACTTGGGTTCACGATAGGCGCAAAGGCCGAGAGTGACACAAAAAGCGACGGATTCCGCAGTGCCATGATCAGCGCTCCATGCCCGCCCATCGAATGGCCCGTGATGCCTTGGCGGTCGGTGACGGGCAGCTGATCCATCACCAGATTGCGCAATTCCTTCACCACGTAATCATACATCTGAAAATGCGGCAGCCAGGGGTCCTGCGTCGCATTCACGTAAAACCCCGCACCGACCCCCAGATCATAAGCCTCGTCATCAGCGACCCCGTCCCCGCGTGGTGATGTGTCAGGAAATACCAGCGCAAGCCCGTGGTCGGCGGCGTATTTTTGAAAGCCGCCCTTGGTCATCGCATTGTCATGGGTGCAGGTCAGACCCGATAGATACCACAACAGCGGCACCGGATGCATCCGCGACTGTGGCGGCAGGTAAACCGCAAATGTCATATCCACGCCGCAAACATCGGATTTATGCGTATAAACGTCTTGGTCGCCGCCAAAACACCTATTGCGGGTGATAAGCTCCATAGCGGTTCAAAACTCCACAACGGCACGAATGGATTTACCCGCATGCATCAGGTCGAACCCTGCGTTGATGTCGTCCAGCTTCAGCTTGTGGGTGATCATCGGGTCGATCTCGATCTTGCCCTGCATATACCAATCCACGATCTTGGGCAC